>LCGB01000024.1 GCA_000999465.1 Candidatus Nomurabacteria bacterium GW2011_GWB1_43_19 | reverse complement strand
TTATACAGCCCTTCCTGGACCAGATGGTGGACGCCTACGGGGGAGTCAAAACGAATTTTGAAGGTCTTAACAATCTTCTGCAGAACTTCCAGAATTAGGGTCGCTTTTTTATAAGAAAATATGCCTGGGTAGCTCAGTCAGTAGAGCATTCCCCTGAAGAGGGAAGGGTCAGCAGTGCGATTCTGCTCCCAGGCACCCGCGAGAAATTATTCGTGACCAAAAATGATCTGTTTAGATTGACCTTATTTTTACGTTATTCGTTTTGTTCTTGTCTACTTTTTTGATTTTGACGGTCAGCAGGCCATGCTTTTCTATCGCTTCAACTTCCTCAGGTTCCACTTCCGCCGGCAGCGATATTGTGCGGGAGAACTTTCCCCAATAAAGTTCCTTGGTGAAATAATTTTCCTCGTCTACGGTCCTGGACTCTTCACGCTTGCCGCGAATCGTAATAACGTCCCGGGCGATGGATATTTCCAAATCTTCCGGCCTGACCCCGGCGACCATCGTCTGCACGATAATATCCGTCGGCGTCTGGTAAACATCAATAGTCAATTCCGCTTCCTCGTTTTCTTCCTCAATCCAATTGCCGTCTTTTTTGTCTCCGTTTGCCGACTTGACGCCTCTTATCAAATACTCCTTTTTCGGTTCCGTTTTTTCTTCAAAGTTCCTACTTCCGGTTAATCTTTCGAAAAAACTTCTTTTTTTATTTTCCATAGTTTTCCCACATCGGGGCCAGTTTATTTAAGCTAATAATTTTTTATCCATTCTTCTCACTTTTTCAAAAAGCAATAAAACAATAATTGTAACGACCCACAGAAAAGCGAAAACTTTTAAGAAATCGCCTCCATCGTTTCTTATTATAAAAAAATTAAAGGCGCTATGCAAGGCAATGGCGGTCACGAAACCGGCCAAAAGAAACGCTTTTCTTCCAAAACTTCCCATAAAGAACGAAATTCCTATGGCAATGCCTATTATTCCGCTTGAAACGGTATGAAGAAGAGTGGATCCAAGAAATCTGAGCTGTCCCGTCAACAAACTTACTGTTGACACGCTTACCGAGAGTGGTTTAATCAAAAAGAAAGTGTTTTCCAATGCGGCAAAGCCCAAAGCCGCGGTAATCAGGTATATAGGCCAGTCGACCGGCTCATCGGCATGGTTTGTTCCATACAAAATAATTAATACAGCAAGATACTTTATTATTTCTTCCGCGCTTGCCCACAGCACAAGTTCTATTTCATTGGAACCGATGTAGTTCTGTATAAATTTTTGAATCGGTAAAACAATTACAACCGAAAACATACCCATAACAAATATCATAGTCAGCAACCCTTTTGGTTCAGGATTTTCTTCATCTTCTTTCAGCCAGAACCATAACCACAAAAATGAAGGAATAATTCCGCCAAAGAATGCTAGGACTAGAATTTTTGGATCGGTAGTTAAGAGGGCCATTTTTTAACCATTAAGAGGCCTTTACTCTCTGGTAGCATCGACCAAATTTCTTCCGTGATAAAAGGCATAAAGGGATGCAGGGCGGTAAGCAGGATGGTTAGTTGAGTGTAAAAGAGGCGTTTAGCCGAGTCCGCGTTCCTGTTTTCCAAGATTTTTTTCTTTGACCTCTCAATAATGACGTCCGCGAAGGTGTGCCAGAAATAATGGTAAAGTTTTTCCGCGACGATATAAAATTTGTATTCATCCATTTCTTTGGTGATCTCTTTAATCAGCGCTTTTAATTCCTCATCGGATTTTTTATCTTCCTCGTCATAAACGACAGGGGATAATAAATCAAAATTTTGGACATTATCCAGCACGAAGCGTGTCGCATTCCATATTTTATTTGAAAACTTGCCGTATGCTTTCACTTTTTGTATATCAAATTTGCTGTCTGCTCCCGGGCCGATTCCGACTATCATTGCCATCCGTAGCGCGTCGGCTCCGTATGTTTCTATAACTTCTATCGGGTCCACTCCGTTGCCGAGCGATTTGCTGAATTTTTGCCCTTTGGCGTCCCGGAGAATTCCGTGCAAATAGACGGTCTTAAAAGGTATCTCGCCGATTAGATATTGGGACATCAAAATCATTCGGGCAACCCAGAAGAAGAGTATCTCGTATCCGGGGTTGATTACGCTGGTCGGATGGAAGTTCTTCAGGTCCTCTGTTTTCTCGGGCCAGCCCAAGGTGGAGAAAGTCCAGAGTCCCGAGGAAAACCACGTATCCAGCGTATCTTCGTCCTGGACCCAGCCGCTTTCTTTAGGAGCGTCAATTCCGCAATAAACCTCATTGTTGAGATACCAGACAGGAATTCTGTGCCCGTACCAGATTTGTCTGGAAATGCACCAGTCGCGCAGGTTTTCTAGCCAGTTAAAATAAACTTTTTCAAAATGTTCCGGCAGAATTTTTATCTTGCCTTCGCGGACCGGTTTAAGCATCAGCTCCTTGAGTGATTTGTCTCCGCGGCTTTTAATTTTTTTATTAACATCCACGAACCACTGGAGCATTATTTGCGGCTCAATTATCCCGCCGGTGCGCTCGGCGGTTGCAATTCTGTTTACGTAGTTTTCATCAATGGAGACGAGTAATCCTTTGGTTTTTAGTTTTTCAATCACTTTTTCACGCGCGTCGGCGATTTTCATTCCGGCAAATTCCCCCGCAATCGGCAGAAGCTTCCCATACCGGTCTATTATCTGTTCTTTCTCCAGTTTATATTTCTCCGCCAGGACAAAATCCTCATGAGAGTGCCAGGGGGTAATCGTCATTACCCCGGTTCCGAACTCCATGTCAATCATCTCGTCCTTTACCACCGTTGCCTGTATCAGGCCGTTTATCCACTCCACGGTCATTTTATCGCCGTGCTTCCACTTTTTGTATCTTTTGTCGTTCGGGTGCATTACGACATACTTATCGCCAAACTTGGTTTCCGGGCGGGCGGTGCCTATTTCAAAAGGCCCGTATTTAAAAGTGTAAAACTTAGTTTTTCTTTCTTCATAAACGATTTCATCATCGGAAATTACCGTCTGGCCTTTTGGGTCCCAGTTAACGATTCTATGGCTCCTGTAAATAAGGCCGTCATCATACATTTGCTTAAAAGCGGTCCGGACGGCTAAGTTGCGTTTGTCATCCAACGTGAATGCTTCACGCGACCAGTCGAGCGATGCGCCTATTTTTCGGAGCTGGCTTGCTATTATTTTTCGGCTTTCTTCCACAAATTCTTCCACCCGTTTCAGGAATTTTTCCCGTCCGATATCTTTTTTTCTCAACCCTTCCTTTTCCAATATTTTTGTGACTTTTGAATCGGTGGCGATGGCCGCGTGGTCGGTTCCCGGAAGCCAGAGAGTTTTTTTGCCCTGCATTCTGTTGTAGCGAATCATTGTGTCCTGCATGGAAACTTCCAGCGTGTGCCCCAGGTGGAGCACCCCAGTGGCGTTGGGGGGCGGAAGGACTATGGTGAAAGGTTCTCTGAAGTTTGGGTTGGTGGAAGGATTATCCACCCAAGGCGGATGCGCCTCGGGCGCAAAAAAACCGCTTTCTTCCCAAAGCTTGTAAATCCGTTCTTCCGTATTTTTAGGGTCGTACGGCTTTAGCAGTTTTTCGTCCATTCCGTTAGAAATTGCGCTCGTCTTAGACGAGTCCTTCGGACCGCTGGCGCGGCTATTTCTAACGGAATCCATATCCGAATAATATCACACCTGCCCGTCCTCTGGCGAGGTTATAAGCTTAAATTACCAGTTGCTTTGATACTGTCCGGCTGCGGAACCCTTTTTTTGTTTTTTATATAATTCAAATAGCCGACGATGCCGATCATCAGCGAATTGTCGGCGGTCAGTTCTTTGGGCGGGAAGAGAAGCTTAATTTTTTTGCCCGCTACTTTCCGCATTTCATTCCGGAGATGGGAGTTGGCGGCGACCCCTCCGGCCACAATTAAAGTTTTGATTTTGTATTTTTCCACCGCTTTGGCGCTCTTGTAAACGAGGCAATCAACGGCGGCATTTTCAAACTCCAAGGCAATTTGTGTTTTTATTTTCTCATTAAGTTTCCCAATGTCTCTGATTAGATAAAGAACGGCCGTTTTCAGTCCGGAAAAAGAAAAATTGAAATTTTTGCTATGCAGCATCGGGCGGGGGAGAGTAATTTCTGAGGATTGCGCAGAAGAAATATGCTTTTGAAACGACTTGGGAGCCCGACGGGGCGAGCACGAGGAATTTTTTAGTAAAAAAATATCCGTGCGTTTCAAAAGCATATTTCTTTGAAGCTCCGCTAATTTTGAAATTCCCGGTCCGCCGGGGTAGGGCAGGCCGAGCATGCGGGCGACTTTATCAAAGGCCTCGCCGACCGCGTCATCCACGGTTTCACCGATAATTTCATATCGCATCCATTTTTTCATCAGCACCAGTTGCGTGTGTCCGCCGGAAACCAAGAGGGCAAGCGCCGGCAATTTTAATTTTTTCACCTTGAATTTCCCCTTGCCTTTGCCGAAGACGGAAAATATGTGGCCTTCCATGTGATTGGCCGGTATCAAAGGCACGCTCCATTTTTCCGCGAGTTCCTTGGCAAAAACAATGCCGGTCCAGAGCGCCGGCTCCAGCCCCGGCCCGGAAGTGACGGCAATAAGGTCAATAAGCTTCGCCGGACTCAGATTTTTTCTCTCCCCTCGCACGTTCACCGCCTTGTCGTTCGAAAAAATCTGAATCCGGCTTTGCCCAAGCTTGGCTTCCTTTAAGGTTTTCTCCAGAAGGAGAGGCAAGTTTCTCTGATGTTCCCGCTTAGCAAGCGCGGGGAAAACTCCGCCGTAGGGGATATGGATTTTAATCTGCGAATTTGAATTATTGGCAAGAATCTTGAAAACAGCATCCCGTATACCGCCTCTTGCCTCAAATATAGTAACTGCAGTATCGTCGCAGGATGTCTCAATTGAAAGGATTCTCATATCATGTAAATTAACTTATTTTAGGAAAAATTGCCATATCTCGCTATGGTCAGGAATAATTTTTTCACCGTCGTTCAAAAATTTTCCCGACCCGGACTCGCTTGTTTTTTCTACTGAAAAAACATAGCTCCGTCTCGCACAGCTAAAAAATCCAAAGCAGTTTGGATTTTTCTTAACGCTGTGCCCTTTATTTGAAAATGCGCGAACCTTCTTTGAACGGAAAATCAGCGACATTTCTTAAATTCATTTTATCAAAAATTTCTGAAAATGACTAATCACGCTAGATTAACAAACTATGGTAGTGTCAATGCCAGAAGAAATCCATAGAGTGTTTCTCAAACAGCACATTCACAAAGGAGGTATCGCAGATGAAAGAGCGCCTGCAGAAGATGCTTGGCGAACGAACGCTCGTGCTCATCAAGCCGGACGCAGTCATGCGGGGTCTCATCGGGATTATCTGCCAGCGCTTCGAGCAGGCCGGTCTCAAGATCGTGGCATGCAAGTTGGTCTTTCCGACCAGAAAGCTGCTGGACGGTCATTTCCCCAAGTCCGAAGACTGGATTCGGGGAATGGGCGAGAAGACTCTTGAGACATATCAGGAGTACGGGATTGATCCCGTCGAGATTCTCGGTACGGCTAACCCGCTCGAGATCGGGCAGAAAATCAAGGAGTGGAACTACCGCTACTTGACGCTCGGCCCGGTGATGGTTATGGTACTCGAGGGCATCCACGCCGTTGATACGGTGCGGAAGCTCATCGGACACACCTTACCGTACAAGGCGGGGCCGGGCACGATTCGTGGCGACTTTTCTATCAACGCGCCGGACCTGGCAAATGTGGTGGGAAGCGCCTGCAAGAACCTCGTCCATGCTTCGGGTACGACCGAGGAGGCCGAGCAAGAAGTTGCCAACTGGTTCAGCCCCGCTGAACTGGTGGCATGGCAGAGGACAGATGACTTCGTGCATTTCGTCCTTGGAGAATTCACCGAGAACCAAACCAAAGGAGGTGACATCATGCAGTACGCTCAACTCGAGCAAACCCTGAACTCGTTGCGTGAAGTGGACCCTCGCAACGCCGCCGAGTACGCCTACGTCCTCGCCATGCTCCACAAGCGGGCTGGCAACGACGAGCAGGCGGTTCGGTTCGGTCGCGAGGCCATCGCTCTTTTCGACAAGTGTCGGATGGATACGATGGAGGAATGCGCGGCACGCAACGTGGTCGTCGAGGGAGTGGCGCTTCCCGATCTCATCCACCAGGATGTGGTGCGGGATCGGTTGCAACCGCTCAAGCTCTGACGATCGTCCCAACGCGGACAACACCTACAGCCCTGTCTAGTTATCAAAACTGGACAGGGCTTTTTCTTTGCAAAGAAAAAGCCGCATCGTCCCGTCTAGTGGAAACGATGCGGCCATGTTTTGTGAGGCAGTTCACTTCAGTTCCGCCTTCATTCTTTCCAGCGCGAGTTTACGCATGGAAATGGCGTTTTTTTCTGCGGAGGTCATCTCAGCGAAGCTCTTTTCATGACCTTCTGGAATGAAGATCGGATCCCAGCCGAAACCGCCAGTGCCGCGAATTGCTTCCGGTATCGTACCGGAAATTTCTCCGACAAACACTCGCGCTTGCGCGCCGTCAAAGAATCCAACCGCAGTTTTGGCAATCGCCTTACGGTTCGTATCACCATCAAGCATTTTGAGAATACCATCGTTACCGACAGTGTCCAAAAACCACTTGATGAGCGCGCCAGGAAGTCCGTTCCATGCGACAAATTCTAGACTGGTGTCCTCCACCAGTACGAACTTGCCGGTTTTGTGAAAGGCATCCTCCGCTTTTTCGCGGACGACATCCTCCACCTTAACGCCTTGTGGCTCGAAAAGCTCAACCGAGACTTGTTCCAGGTTACGCCCAAGAATCTCGTTGACTTCGCGGAGCTTGTTTTCGTTTTTCGTTGCAAAAAATTCTGGGTGCATATGAATCATTCTACTGTACCCTTGACTCTTTTGCAAACCGAAGTTGCGTTCTGCTCCGCGTCTCTGCGATACGAATTCCAGAATTCGCTCTGCGGTTCCCTGTTCTTCGCCGTCATGATTCACCACGACGAAGTCGTAGAAACGGGACGCTTGGAGCGTCGTCGGATCATCGCGGAGCCGATGCATAATCTGCTCTTCTGTCATCCCTCTGCCGCGCATTCTGTTGAGAATTTCCTCGTGCGATGGCGGCATGACGAACACCGTGATAGCGTCCGAGATAATCCGCTTGAGCAGGAATGCGCTTCCTGTCACCAAGTGGACAACGATGTCGCGCCCATCTTCCAGTGACCTACCGAGTTTTTCAATCGGCAAGCCGTAGTGATGGTTGGTGATGACCACATGGTCGAGTAGATCGCCACGATGCCAGAGTGTCATAAAAGTTTCTTCGTCAACGAAGTGATAGTGAACCCCGTTGATTTCTCCGGGTCGCGACTTTCTGGTCGTGCAGGTCGGGAATTTTGTGAAGCTGGAACGAGACGTGATGATGTTGATGATCGTGTCTTTTCCGACACCGGAAGGACCCGAGATTACGACAACTGCGATACCTCCTTTGTGAATGTGCTGTTTGAGAAACACTCTATGGATTTCTTCTGGCATTGACACTACCATAGTTTGTTAATCTATGCAAGGGGTTGTACTGGTTCATATGATATCCTACACCCAGGTCATTGAGAAAATATATGAAAGGCAGATATGCTGGTTTCCGTATGACCATATACGGCGCAATCCTGCCAGGAGCAATTTTCATCGCTCGTTCGGCTTTCTTGGCAGGCAATCTAAGTGAACGAGCCAAACAAAGGTTGAGAATTCTTGATTGGCATAATACTCACGGCAAAAATATTAGTTTGACCGCCCGACATTTCGGATTAATGAGAGAAACCGTGATTGGCTGGCGTCATCGTTTAGCCGAAGAAGGACCGCGAGGATTAGAAGATCGTTCTCATCGGCCTCATCATCCGCGCCGGCCAACTACTTCTTGGGATATCGCTTTTGAGATTGTAAAACTTAGAAAACAATATCCGGCTTGGTCAAAATACAAGATTCATTCACTGCTTCCGGATAGCATAAAGACATCAGTGTCCACAGTCGGCAGAATATTAAAACGTAAAAATTTGATTAATAAGAAAATATCAAGAAAAAGGAGTAAATCCGCCAAGAATCCCAGAGCTAGATTCCCTCGAGGAATGAAGATATCCGAGGCGGGAGATATGATTCAGATGGATACTAAATATATTATGTTAGTCGGCGGCCGGAAGTATTATCAATTTACCGCCATTGATGTCCTCTCCAAAAGAAAAGTTATGCGAGTATACAAAACCCAGTCATCAAAAAATGGGGCTTTATTTCTTGAGGAATGCTTTGAGGCTTTTCCTTTCTCCATCCAAGCGATCCAGACTGACAACGGCGCGCCATTTCAGAAACATTTTGATGTTCTGTGCAAAAAGAAGAATATTCCGCATTATTACATCTATCCTAGAAATCCCAAGCAGAATACCTACGTGGAGATATCGCATGGAGCCGATGAAAGAGAATTTTATCAACAAGGCAATATCTATGAAGATTTTGAAGTTATGCAAAAGAAAATGGCTGATTGGGAATATATTTGGAACAATATTCGGCCTCATCAGGCATTGGATTATTTGACTCCGAATCAATATTTAGAGAAGCGGCAAACTAGTCGACTGCCCACAAAAGATGTTATTACTTTACAAACCTAAGTGTCGGATATCTATCTGAACCTAGACAGGGGTTGGATTTCGCCTCCGCCCCGCTACAGGCGGGGCGCGAAGGCGTTGCGTGATTAGTCATTTTCAGAAATTTTTGATAAAATGAATTTAAGAAAT
>LCGB01000023.1 GCA_000999465.1 Candidatus Nomurabacteria bacterium GW2011_GWB1_43_19 | reverse complement strand
CAGCGCAGATTTTAGTTAAATTTTGCATAGATGTCAAAGATGCCCTTTGACAAACTTGTGTCAAGGGGCATCCTTGACATCTTTATATTCGAAAACATTCACCCGCGCCGGTCGTATTACACGCCCCGTCCCGCCTTGGCGCGGATCGCTTCCTAGTATGTATCCCTTTTGGATGACAGTCGCCACTTTGTGTTCCAACTCTTTCTTGTCCGTTTGCACAATGTCTATGGATTGATGGATGTTCGGGTCAAAGGCCTCACCAACTTCGCCGATTGGTTTCACGTCGTATTCTTCAAATATGCCGTTCGTCTGCGAGTAAATATGTTCTATGCCCTTGCGCCAATTGGCGTCTACTTTTTCCCAGGCCTCCTTGTTGGCGAAAGCCATGTTGAAGCTATCAATGATGGAAAGAAAGCGGGTTAAAATCCGCTCCCGTATGGCTTCGGAAAAAATGGCTTTTCGATCGTCTTCCTGTTTCTTGTAGTTGATGAAATCTGCCCGCTCTTTCTGCCAGCCGGTAAGGTATTCCTCTTTTTCGGCCTTACACTGCTTTAAATCAGCCCTGAATTTTTTCAGGGTTTTTTTCAGGTCTTCCTCCCCGTCTTCGTTAAATTCAAATTCAAGAATTTCCGATTCCTTTTCTGCTGGCTGTTCTTCTTTTTTTTCTGTTTCTTTTTCATCTGCCATAAGAACATACTAGCACAAAAATCCCCCTGTTTTCAAGGGGGATTTTTTTATAAAAACAATTATCTTTTACTCCATTTAGGCGCCTTGCGTGCTTTTTTAAGCCCGAATTTTCTGCGCTCTTTTGCTCTTGAGTCGCGTTTTAAAAATCCCAATGTCTTTAAATTTTCGCGTAGCTTCCCGTCTGAAATGACAAGTGCACGGGCAAGCCCGTGGCGGATGGCCTCGGCCTGCGAATGGATTCCTCCACCTGATACATGCACTTCTATACTCCATTTTATATCAGATTTGGCTCCACCCGCCTTGATTCCTTTTGCAATTGGATCTAAAATCAGCCGGCGTTGGTCCTCTGTTTTGAAATATTCTTTGGCATCCTTGTTGTTCACAATAAAATGCACCTTATTTCCTTCCGTTATGCGCACCCGGGCGGTGGAGGTCTTGCGCCGACCGACGGCTTCAATGTATTTCCCTTTTTTCGTTTCTTTATCCATCCCAGTACTAAAATTTTAATTAATAATCTTTATCTTTATGTCCCGTAATCAAAAATTTAGTACGGGACAGGTATTAATCTTCTATTTTTTCAGCCCAAGGCGGATCAGCCTCGGGCGGAAAATTTTTAATCATTTATTATTAAGTGCTTCATCATAACTCGGCGCAGTTTGTTGCCCGGAAGCATCCGATACGTCGCCAATCTAATTAATTCTTTTAATCCTTTCGTTTTAGCCGTTTCCACACCTTTCAGAACACGCAGTCCACCGGAAATGCCGGAATACCTGGTATGGTAAATTGCCTCAAGCTTTTTGGCCGTAATGCGCAACTTGGAAGCATTGATGACCTTGACCGGAAAACCGGAATATTTATGGCGCTCAAAAGTCGCCTTGGTTTTTCCCATCAAAGACATGGCCGCCTCAGAGGCCACTCTGCCGAGCGCCCGTCCGCCCGCGTCTATCGTTTTTAAGGTTTTGTCATTCATTGGCTGTTTCATACTAATTTATTTTCCGTATTTGCACAAGTTACACGAATTCTATAATTGCCATCCTGGCGCCATCAGATTTCCTCGCACCTAGTCTTAAGATTCGAGTATATCCGCCTTTTTTATCCGCATATTTTGGAGCCAAGGTTTCAAAAAGTTTTTTCACTTCCGGTCGGTGATTGCCCAGTTTGGAAATTATTGTTCTTCGCGTTGCCATATCGCCTTTTTTTGCCCGTGTTATAATTTTTTCTATAAATGGGCGCAGTTCTTTGGCTTTGGGCTCGGTTATTTTTATTTTTTCACGCACAATTAAATTGAGCGCCAAAGAGTTGAGTAAAGCGCGCTTTTGTGTCTTGTCCCGACCAAATTTTCTTCTGTTGTTGTGATGCCGCATAGATTAGTTGAAAGTTATAAAGTTCATAAAGTTATAAAGTAAAATTTATTCTTTAAGATTCAGACCGAATTTATTTAAGACCTTTTTAATTTCCGTAATCCCTTTTTCCCCGATACCCTCCACTTCGAGCAGGTCTTCGCGCTTTTTGCGGGCCAAACCCCCGAGTGTCCTGATATTGGCGCCGGTTAGAGCGTTAAGTGTTCTGGTAGAGAGATCCAGGCTGTCCGTGCGGGTCTTCAGGATATCGACAAAGTCGTTTTTTTTATCTTCTTTTTCTTCATCTTTCCCGATATTTGTCGAAGTTTCAACTTTAGTCGGAATTTCTTCCGGCTCCTTGAAATCAATAATGGCTTTCAGTTGATTAATCATTATTTCAATTGAACGCGCCAGCGCTTCGCGAGGGGTTAGGGTACCGTCTGTCTCAATTGAAATTCGAAGGCGATTATGGTTTGTTTTGTCTCCGACACGCATATTTTCAACTTCATAAGCAACCCGGCGAATCGGAGAAAAAATCGCATCAACCGCAATTGTGCCAACATCAACTTTTTCTTTTTGAAAAGCTTCTTTGGAAATAAAACCCAAACCTTTTTCCACTTTCATCTCTATGCTTAAATTCACCTTGCCGGTAACTTCAACAATATGAAGATCTCCATTTAAAATTTCCACCTGTCCGCCTATTTTTATATCCTTGGCTAAAACCTCTTTCGGGCCTTTAATGGAAAGCGTTACCGTCTGGGGCTCATCCGAGAGCATTTTAAAACGGATTTTTTTTAAGTTCAATATCATTATAATCACATCTTCCTTGATGCCATCCATGGTCTGAAATTCGTGCGATACACCGTCAATCTTGATGGATGTGATACTGGCTCCAGGCAAAGAAGAAAGAATTATTCTTCTTAAACTGTTGCCCAAAGTATGGCCATATCCGGGAGACAGGCCGTCTATTTCAAATACTCCCTTATCGCCTTCTTCCAAAACAACACGAGGCTTAGAAGGCATAATTATTTTATATTCAGGCATAATTATTTAAGTTAAAAAGTTAATAATGTTTATAAAGTTATAAAGTTTAACGGCTGTAAAATTCAAGCACGGCATTAAGATCAAGAAAGATTTCAACATTTTTTGGTTTATCTAAAATACGCCCCTCCATGCTATTCGGATCAAAAACTACCCAAGAAGGAGAATTATAATCTTTCAATCTATCGGCTAAATTTTGAAAAATTTTCTTGGTTTTGCTACCTTCGCGAATTTTTACGATATCTCCGGACTTCAACTCATATGACGGAATGGTGACTCTGTGATTATTAACGACAAAATGCCCATGTGAGACCATTTGTCTGGTAGCACGACGGCTGGCGCCCAAACCCATTCTATAAATTATATTATCCAGACGGGATTCAAGATTCTCATAAAGTTTTTCCGCCGTACTGACACCTTTGTTTTGGGTTGCTTTTTTGACATAATTTGAAAGTTGACGCTCGGATATACCGTAAGAAAAACGTATTTTTTGTTTTTCCATAAGTTGCGTTCCGTATTCGGTAGGGGCTTTCGGACGGCGTCCGCCGGGCAGGGATTTGGTGGCGGCCGAAGCGAACTTGGAGGTCTGGCATTTGTCATAAACCCCCGGACCCAGTCTTCTGCAAATTTTAAATTTTGGTTTGGATAGCATAAATTTTAAAAATACTTAAATATATAGGTTAAAGATTTATACCCGCCTTGGTTTCTTGGCTTTCGGGCCGTTATGGGGCACCGGTGTCGCATCCAGAATGGAAGTAATTTCAATGCCGTGAGCCATGAAAGCCCTGATTGCCGGTTCGCGTCCGGATCCAACACCCAAAACAACCACATCCGAATCCTTGACTCCCAGTGTTGCCACTTTGCTGCCTATCATATCTCCCACTTTGGAAGCCGCAAAAGGAGTTCCTTTTTTAGCCCCCTTGAAACCCATTGCCCCAGCGCTCCCCCAAAAGAGAGTATTGCCCGATTTGTCCGAAAAAAGCACTTTTGTGTTATTAAAAGTGGCATCAATATGCAAAACACCGGAAGTTATTTTCTTTTTTGGTGTTTTTGGTGAGGCCTTTTTTATTTCCGCATCTTTCCCGGCCTCTTCTTTATTCACTTTTTGTATAATTTTTGTTTTACCCATTTTTTATCCCGCCGTGGCGTGGAAGTTATTAAGTCTTGCTTTCTTTTCTTTTACCCGAGGCCATTGTTTTTCGGACATTTCCCCTGATGGTTCTGGAATTTGTTTTGGTACGTTGCCCCCGAACCGGCAATCTTTTTATATGCCGGATACCCCGATAACTTTTTACATCTTTCAATCTTTTAATATTGGCCGCAGTTTCTCTTTTTAAATTTCCTTCAATTGGAATTTTCTCCACAATGGAACGGATGCTGTTTTCTTCCTCTAAAGTCAAATCCTTGGCCTTCTTCCCGCGGTCAATGCCGACTTGGTCTAAAATTTTACGAGCAGACGAAACACCAATGCCGTAAAGGCAAGTCAAGCCAATCTCAAGTCTTTTTTCATTTGGCACGGTAATTCCAAGTATTCTCATAAATTATTGTTTTTGCTTGTGTTTGGGGTTAGAACAAATTATTCTTAAATGCCTGGCTCGCCTAACCATTTTACAATTATCGCAAATTTTTTTTACCGATGATCTTATTTTCATAAAAATTAAAATATTTTTCTAAAATGACGCAAAACAACAAGAAAAACAAGGAAAATACCCTTATTTTTCAACATTATAACTTTTTAAAAACCGTACCTGTTATAATACACCATCATTAAAAAAATTACAACCCCGAACCAAAGCCTTCGGCTTGGTACGGGGCAGGCCTCTAAAATTATAATCTTTTTATAATTCTGCCTTTTCCTCCGTACGAATCGAGCACTACTTCCACTCCATCTCCGATTAAAACTTTAATCCTATGCATTCGCATTTTTCCACCCAAGTAAGCTAGAATTTCTTTCGGTTCACCTCCATTATTTACATTCTTGTCTTCTATTTTAACTCTAAATAAAGTACTGGGTAAGGCCTCGGTGACAACTCCCCTTACTACTGTAATTTTTTCATTTTTAAAATCGCTCATGTATAGGTTTTAACTATAATAGAATCAAGACATATTGTCAAACATAGTGTAATAGTTCTCGGAAACCCTAGCCGACACATATACGCTATCGCGTACATGTGTATAACTGCGACTCTAGTATTTGAGAATATGATGGATAAGCAAGGGAAAGGGTTTAATCTTCAAAAAACGTCGGCTTCCTCGGCGTTGTGCAAATCGGCGGATTGGTGGCGCCGTTGAGACATTCGCCGCCGGGATTAATGGTGCAAATCGGCGGATTGGTTGCGCCGTTCAAGCATTCGCCGTCGGGTTCCAGGGTGCAAATCGGAGGGTTGGTGGCGCCGTTCAGACATTCGCCGCCGGGATTAATGGTGCAAATCGGCGGATTGGTGGCGCCGTTCAGACATTCGCCATTATGAACTGCGATACACCTGACTCCGTTCCATTCCGTGCCCGAGACACAACTGGAAGTAACGGTGCTGGTGGCGAGATTGACGGCATTGTTGTAAAGGAAGAATGTTTCTATGTCATACTTGACCGTGAAGGGAACATTTGTTCCGGAATTTCCGGTAGCGACGATGGTATTGGCCGGATTCCT
>LCGB01000022.1 GCA_000999465.1 Candidatus Nomurabacteria bacterium GW2011_GWB1_43_19 | reverse complement strand
GAGTTTGGAGGCGCAACTTACGGAATTGAAAGAATATGCGGAAAAAGAAAGTTTGGAAATCATAGAAACATTTATTGAAAAGAAAACCGCCAAAGTTCCGGGCAGAGAGATTTTTAATTCCATGCTCAATAAAATTGATGGCGGTCTTCCTAATCTTATCGGAATTTTGGCGTGGCATCCGGACAGATTGTCCAGAAATTCCGTTGATGGCGGGCGTTTGATATATCTTTTGGACACCGGAAAACTTGGCGGGTTGAAATTTCCAACTTTCGCGTTTGAAAATAACCCAAGTGGAAAATTCTTTCTCGCTATCGGATTATCAAACGCCAAATATTATGTGGACAATCTGGCCGAAAATGTTCGGCGAGGGAACCGCGCCAAGTTGCGGCGAGGCGAATGGCCCGGACAAAAACCTTTCGGCTACATTTACGACCACAGATTGCGCAACATTGTGCCGGAGCCGAAAGAGGCAAAAATCGTCAAAAAAATCTACGAGGAGTTTGCGACCGGCAGAC
The DNA here is from genome assembly GCA_000999465.1 of Candidatus Nomurabacteria bacterium GW2011_GWB1_43_19. Lineage (GTDB taxonomy): Bacteria > Patescibacteriota > Minisyncoccia > Phycocordibacterales > UBA9973 > UBA9973. The sequence goes on along the minus strand of LCGB01000022.1, from coordinate 6,525 downwards.
ATACGCTCAAATCAATTTCGGCTCGCCTCGCTGAATTTAGCGGAAACAAAAAATCAAAATCAAATTGTGCGATTGAAATGTTTTTACGAAATGAACTCTATATGGGAATCATGCGTTGGAATGGCGAAGCGCATGAGGGAAAATATCAACCGCTCATTACAAGGCAATTATTTGAAAAAGTGGCGGAAGTATTAAAAAACCACGGGCGACCTCGCTACAAAAAACAGCAACATAATTTTCCATTTTGCGGACTTTTCCGCTGTTCGTGCAATTCCATGATTACCGCTCAATGGGCTAAAGGCAATGGTGGCATATATCGTTATTATCGTTGCACGCGAAAACAAGGCGAGTGCCACGAAAAATATATTGCCGAAGATTTATTAAAACAGAAAATTATTGAAAAATCGCAAGCAATTGCCTTGCCAGCCGATTGGGCGAAAGAACTTTTTGGAAAATTAGAAATTGAAGAAAAAAAGTCCGCCCAATCGGCTACTGCTTCGAGCGAAGAAGTGAAAAAGAAAATTATTTTGCTCGATGAAAGATTAGACAAACTTGTGGAAGGATATTTAGATAATTTAATAGACGAAAATACTTACAAAAGAAAAAAGCAGGAACTCATCGAGCAAAAAACTTCTTTCAAAAACGAAAAAGAATCACTTCACTCGAAGCAGATGAGCGGTTGGATTGAACCAACGCGAGATTTCGTAAAAACCTTATGCCAAGCGGAAAAAATCACTAAAGAGGAATCTCTAAAAGAGATATCTATTTTTGTTCAAAAAATTGGAACGAACCGCCTCCTCTCCGCCAAATCCGTGTCATGGGTCTGGAAGCCCGAATACGAATTCGCCCAAACTTTACTTCGCCGTTTTGCCGTTCGGCAAAACGGCTCTCTCCGCATTTCCGTCTCTCCAAAATCACGAAGTCCTTTGTTGTGCGCGATACAGGATTCGAACCTGTGGCCTACCCCACGTCAAGGGGTCGCTCTACCAACTGAGCTAACCGCGCAAACAAGGTCAAAAACCTACCAAAACAACTAACCGCGCAAATCATTGTATATATTACTCTTTTTTAATATTTTTTCCAATATCCATGGCCCATAAATTGACTACTTATAAAGTTGCGACAGCAGAGTTATAAGTTTTATGGTATCATTAGTTTATGAGTCTTATATTTGAAATTCTTCGCGAACTAAGCAACAAATCTGTTGGTTATAAAGGAGTTAAAGTTAATTTATTAGGCATTCCAAAATTTAAAAGTTATTCGCGAAATACTCTCAGTGGTTCTCTGACTTATATGCGCCAAAAAGGTTTCTTGGAATATGATGATGAAGTAATGAATATTACTCAAAAAGGCAGAGAATATGTAAAAAGAAAAATTGATTCTCTCAAACAATTTAATTGTAAACTTGAAAAAGATGCACCTAAAAACCTGATTGCGATGTTTGATATTCCGGAGACCAAAAAGGCCGAAAGAGAATGGCTTCGCTGGCACCTCAAAAAGTTTCACTATCTTATGATTCAGAAAAGCGTATGGGTCGGTCCATCTCCTTTACCTGGAGAGTTTTTAGATTACCTGGAGAGAATAGGCATAAAAGACGGGCTGAAAACTTTTAAGCTGGCTAAAGGTTATATATTCAAAAAATGAAAACTACTTACGTTTATGCTATCGCAGAGTTTTAAGTATTTTTTGAGTTATTTAACATTTAGTTTTTTGATTTTTCTTTGATTCTTTCAAGGGCGAGGATGAAAGCGCCCATGCGCAGATAGGTTTTGGATGCTTGGGCTTTTTGAAATATCTTTTGAGCCGCGTCTTCCATCATCGGCTTTAATTTATTGAAAACTTCTTGTTCGCTCCAATGCTCCCCTTTAAGATTTTGGTCCCATTCAAAGTATGATACCGTAACTCCTCCGGAATTTGCCAAGATGTCGGGTATTACGGGTATACCTTTTTTGAAAAGGATTTCGTCGGCTTCCGGAGTAATAGGGCCGTTGGCAAGCTCCATAATGGCCTTGGCTTTGATTTTACCGGCATTTCGGTCTGTTATAACATTTTCAAACGCGGCCGGCACCAGAAGGTCACAGGAAAATTCCAGCAATTCCTCATTGGTGATATTTTTTGCTCCCGGAAAATCTCTCAGGGCACCGATCTTTTTTTTATGGGCTTCAACCTGTTCCAAATCAAGCCCGTCTTCTTTTACTATCGCACTCTTAGAGTCCGATACCGCTATGACTGTGTGTCCGTGTTCGGAAAAGATTCGCGCCGCATTTCCGCCGACATTACCGAAACCCTGAATTACAACCTTGCATTTTTCCGGCAGTCCGACTCGCGCACGGAGCGCATAAAAAACATAAAACCCTCCAAGCCCGGTGGCCGGGCCCCTGCCTTCCGAACCTCCGTTTCCAATCGGCTTGCCGGTGAACCCCGCACCAAAATTTTTAAGCCACTCTGTATCTTCAGGATTTGAATATTTTAGTGAAATTTGGTGCGGGGCAGGCGTTACCTTAACTGTGTATCCGCTTTGCTTTGCCAGTTCATCCGCCATCCAGGCCATTATCTCCGGAGTAGTATTCACATCCGGCGCCGGCACGTCTTTATGAGGGCCGAGTATATCGGATAGCTTCTTTACCCATCCGCGCGAGAGGCGTTCAAGCTCATCCTTGGACAATTCTTTCGGGTCAACTGTTATTCCGCCCTTGCCTCCGCCCATGGGGATTCCGGCCACCGCGCACTTGAGCGCCATCCAGAAAGCAAGGGCCTTTACCTCGTTTATTTCCGTATCCGGATGATAGCGAATTCCGCCCTTGTAGGGTCCGAGCGCGTTGTTGTATTGAACTCTGTAACCTTCAAATATTTTTTCCGTGCCGTTGTCCATTTTTATCGGAATTGAAATTCTAATATCGCGGTCCGGCTGCCTCAAGCGGGAAATAAATTCGTCGCCGAAATTTTTCATTTTGGCGACTTTGTCCAGCTGCGCCATTGCGTTTTGATACGGGTTTTGCATAGCGCCTATTCTATCATTAAGCTCTCTAACACTTCAAGTTCTTCTTTGGAGTTTGGCTGCAGGGCCTCTTTCATATCATAAAGCGCCGTGGTTTCAATTTTTTTATTTTGTTCGCATGCCATTTTTATCAAGTCGGTTAAATAATATTCTTTTTGCGCGTTCCTGTTTTGGATTTTGGCAATATTGTCCCATAACCATCCGGCTTCAAAAGCATACACGGCCGGATTCAGTTCTTTAATTTTTTTCTCTTCATTGGTTGCGTCCTTGAATTCAACAATCTTTTTTACCAATCCATTTTCTCCTCGGATTATTCTGGCAAAGCCGCGGTAAAGACCAGTCCGCCAGCTTTCAAAATCCGGCACCAAAACCGTGGCCATCGTTATGGTAGGATTTTTTTCTTTATGTTTGGAAATTATTTTTTCAATAGTTTTCTTGGAAATAAGCGGTTGGTCGGCGGAAATAACCAAAATTATCCGGCGATTGCTATCTATCGCCTTTTTGGCGGACATAACGGCGTGCCCTGTGCCAAGTTGTTCGTGCTGCTCGGCATATATATGCTCTCTGCCCAGCATTTCCACAATACGCTCTTTCTTGTATCCAACGACAATAATCGGCTTGTTTGGCAAATTTAAACCCGAAATAGTGTCTAAAATATGAGCCAAAAAGGGCTTTCCTTTGAGCGGAGACAAGGCCTTTGGCTCTTCGGATTGCATTCTTTTTCCTTTACCCGCGGCAAGAATTATAATTTGAGTTTCATCCATGGAGAAATTATACACCAGTTTCGATTTTTTCTTTCTCAATTCTCCGGAGAACCTCCGGAATTTTTTTGAAATCATTTATCAAAATCTCCCGCATGGAGCCGTCGTAGAGCGCCGCAGCCGGGTGGTAAAGGGGAAAGAAGTACTTAGTGGGCATATTCTTGAATTGTTTAATTAAAAGTTTTCCGTGGGCGCCGGATATTTGCAAATCGGGGAAAAAATTATTCATCGCATGTCGACCCAGAAAAATTATAAGCTTGGGTGAAATTATTTGGAGTTCTGTGAGGAGCCATTCTCGACAGGCGGCTTTCTCTTCCGGGAGAGGGTCGCGGTTGTTTGGCGGGCGGTATTTTACGATGTTGGTAATATATATATCCTCTCTTTTAATGCCTATCAGGTTGAGCATCTCATTCAAGAATTTTCCCGCTGCTCCGACGAAAGGTTCTCCTTGTTTATCTTCGCTCCGTCCCGGCGCTTCGCCGATAAAAACAATTTCCGCATTTGCGCTGCCGACTCCCGGCACCGCCTGGGTCGCGGTTTTTTTAAGTTCGCATACGCATTCCGCCGTCCATTTTTCGTTTAAGCTTTTGAGTTTTTGGTTTTTATCCATTCAAACTACTCTGTCATATAAATTTCTGAACCCTCTCCTGCTTTTTGTGAAAGTTTTACCGCTATTCCTTGGCCCTTTTTTCCGGATTTAACCGATTCGTGGTCAAGTTGCATCGAAGAAATTATTTCTTCAAATTCCGTATCACCGTGTTTTATTTTTACCTTATCGCCAACCTTAAGACTTTTGCCAAGCTCAATTACAGCCACACCAATTTTGTCATACCAATGCACCACTTTTCCAATTAAATTATCTTTTGTCATAATAATATGGTAGTTTTTTTGTTTATAATTTCGACCACCCCTCGCTTACAGCGAGGCTCCGCCCAAGGCGGTAATTTGTCAATTAGTACTTGTTTATAAATTGATTATACCACTTTATATTTAAAAAACAAAACAAGAACAGGTAATTCTAGCAATAACAAGGACTGTCTTGGTTATCACTAAAAATTTTGAACACTATGCGTACTAAGTTCATAATGTTATTGTTTAGATATGAAACTGGAAATAATAAAAGAAGACCCCCTTAATATATTAAGTACTACGAGAGATGTTATGGAAAATGCGCGGCATGTATCTATTAATAAAAATAAAATTAATGATGATATTTTAAATAAAATATCAGAAAGGTTTAAAAAGGGACTGAACGGTGAATATGAATTAGGTGTTAATTTAACCGGGGAATTAGAAGATGATTTGCAGATAATTTTTATTGAGAACTCAGTTAATTTTTGTTTTTGGTCAACTCAAAAAGAACCCAAAATGGAAAAGTAATTAATTTATTAAAAACGAGTGATTTTGATGCTATAAAAATAGTAAAAAGTATTACAGAAAATTTCCCTTGTTTCAAAGACATTTCAATTTTAGATAATAAAGAAGTTATCTTTCTAAAACGTGCACAAATTTGTGTTAATGATTTTGCATATGTGCTTAAAAACAATGTAAATAAAATTACTAATCTTGATATGTTAACTGCTTATGCTGATTACAAATTACCACAATTATTAAGAATGTATGGAGTAATTAATTATGAAAAATCTCTAGCAGAAAAAATTGATGCATTAATAGAAATAGTCCATGACAGCAGAGAAGAGATAGAAATTAGATCGGCGACTATATGGGCGATAGAATTATTAAGACAACGAATTAATACTCTTACCGCTGGAGAAATTGACAATACAATATGGTTATTGAGTCAGGGAATACAAAATGAAACAAAACCGTATCATCATTCAAGAACAATTTTTTACTAAATAAAAAGTTTGATTATGGTCACAAGTTACTAAATTTTTTACTTCTTGAAATTACTACTTTCAATGTTAAACTTTATACCATTTATAAAATTATATACAGATTTTTCTATTCCATCTGAGAAATTTAATTTTTGTTCTAAGACCTCTTTTGGGTCCATCCAAGCAAATTCAGGATTGTAAATCAACTCTCCAATATTTATACAATACAAAGGTTTAAGCTTTAACCCTGTTTCTTCTTCTCCCTCTCTTGCCGCAGTTTCAAATATTGTTTCTCCTGCTTCTGCGTGTCCACCAGGGATAATATATTTATCTCCCCATTTATGAGATTTGACAAAGAGAATTTCTCCTTTTTTATTTACGATAATTGGAGCTCCCACTACTTCCACCATTCCATCATATTTGTTCATATTTTGATTATAGCAAAACCAAACAATTTTGTGTGCTACGCACGCAATGTTTACGTGATCCACAAATCATAAATACTACCGGGAACGGCTTCGCCTTATCTCCCTCGACTAAAATTTTTCCATCGAAAAATTTTGTCTGGGCACCGACTCATTAATTTTCTTTACTAAGAAAATTAGATTCCGTCGTTCAATTCCCGGACGCGAGTAAAGCAGTTTACTCGCTTAGGGTCACCGCACAAAAAAGGTGCTCTTTTGAGCGCTCAGTTTTGTAGCGGTGACCCTACCGGGAATCGAACCCGGATTACCGGCTTGAAAAGCCGATGTCCTGACCGTTAGACGATAGGGCCAATGGGGAAAATATAACATTTTTACGGATAATTGCAAAATTAAGCCCTTCTCTCTCTGTTTAGTTAACCTTCAGAGGTGACACTTTTAATTGATAATCTCGCCACTTTTCAATCGGTATCATGCCATTGAGATATTTTCCTAAATGTATTCTA
>LCGB01000021.1 GCA_000999465.1 Candidatus Nomurabacteria bacterium GW2011_GWB1_43_19 | reverse complement strand
TATTCCGGGGTAGCTCAGCGGTAGAGCAGGTGCCTGTTAAGCACTTGGCCGTGGGTTCGATCCCCACCCCCGGAGCCAACGATTTTTTATCGAGAGACCGCTAGGTATAGGGCAATTGCGCGACCTCAGTGGGTTCGATTCCCAGGGTTAAAAACTTTAGTTCTATACCCAGGTCCCTCAAATCAAGAGCCGCTCAGCAAGAGCGGTTTTTGGTTAGCTAGCTCCGATAATCTTTTTGGTGACCGAACCTTCAAACAAACGAAAGGTGGGCCGCTTTTCCTTTTGATAGAGGTAGGGTATGCCAATGAGCTGACGACAGTGCTTACACGATAAGCTAGGAAGTTTCTTAACAGAAATACCACGGAGATTTGCCAAATCCTCGGGAGCAAGAATTCTATCAACGTACATGCGTTTTAGGGGGCCAGGACCATCTTTCTGGTAGAGCGCAAGGAAATGGCCACACTTTTCACAACGAATTTCCAAAATCCTGGCGTAACCGCCTCGAGCTTTTCTGAATTTATCTCGTTTCAAGGTGAATACTTTCATAGTATATTAATACTATCAAACTAAGGAGATTTTTGAAAGTCAAAAAATAACTGTTATGCAACTCGGAGCATAAGTGATATACAGTGGTAGGGTGCTCTTAATACGCCTCAAGGAATCGAACTAAACTACCAAGAGTAATTTCGCTTATCTAAGAACTTTTTGGTTCTAGACCAAGACGGGTTCGATTAGTAGAGCTAGAGCCAACGATTTTTTATCGAGTAGACCAATAGGCATAGGGCATTTGTGTGACCTCGGTCAGTTCGAGTCCCAAGTCTGAAAACCCTAGCTCTATTCCCAGGTCTATCGAATTAAAGTCGCGGGCGGCTTTTGATTTGATACCTAACGAACAAAGTGACGCTTGACTTTTTATGTGAAATATGTAAAAGTCAATAAAAATTAACGAAAATGAACTTTAAAAAATAGAGAATGGAGACTGAAGATGAATCATAAAACAGTACTTGGTGGCTCAGCTTCCCCCTCAGGAATCGACTACATGAGCTTCATATTTCATCATATCATTTATGGTGAAACTGGTTTCTGGCCATTGTTATTTCTGAATGGTTTGAAGAAATCAACCGTAAGCTCAAAAAACGGTTTCACTGATCAAGGAAGAGGGACACTACCGCTTCCGGCTGTTGTCATGGACAATAACGGAAACTATAAGAATCTTTTCCTATGTGTGAAAACCGCCGAGGAAAAGAGTAATTACATGAATGAAATAATGGTATCGTTTGACGATTTGCATTTACTCATCACAAGGTACGTTAAATGGGTTAGACGGATCATTAATAATCACGAGGCAGAGCGGCTCGACGAAGACCTTGGCAGATTCCTAAATAGGATGAAGTCAGGATTTCCAAAAGAGAGCACACCTCTTTCTGAGGCTTGGGGTATTGCAATTCAGGCGATGCTCCAGGAGATGGGAGTAGAGGGGATAGACAAGGTTGCTTTAGAGTATCTCATTAGCCAGAAGGAACCTCAACAATTTCTTACCGATACTCTCTTGCGTCCAATTTCTGCGTCTGACTTAGAGTCGACAATAAATACTGGAGATGTTGTGTTTAAGAACATATTCAGTAATCCTGATGAAGAAAGCAGCGTTGTCATAGCAAAAGGTGGTGATAATTTTGTGATGCATCACCCGCCATTGCGCTTTCTGCTTTGGGATAAACAGTCACGCGAAGTGTTGTATACCCTAGAGCCATTATCGATTGAGTTTTTCGGTGATGAAAGGTCGGTGTTAGTCACGTCTCAAGAGATTGTGTGCTCCCTTGAGGAGATAAAGGGGCACATAGTGGGACTATTAGGGAACGACACTGCGATGTGTCAGCGTATGGCGTACGTAGATCTGGTTGTGCTTGGTAGAGGAGCATTCTTAATCTCTCAACTTCTCCTTGTTGGCAATATCGTGGCGTATCCATGGTATTTTGCTGATGATGTTATGAAAGTTGAAGCAGTTTCGTTGATCAATCATTGGCGAAAAAGGCATCGAGACCAAAATTTTGAAGTGGGAAGTTTTTTTGAACATGTTTTTCCGCTTCATACCGTCGACCCGGAACGATTTACCTCACACAGCAGGTTAAGTCCAACTGGGTCAACCATGATTGAGTGCGTGCGTTTTGAATCGGCAAGGAGACTAGTCCAGTTTCAAGTTCCGTTCTTAAGGATTGATGCTGGAGACCAAGAACTGTTTACCCAGCTGACGGCGTGTTACTTCTACAGTAGACAGCTGCGCTCGAGCTATAGGTCACGTTCTGGCGCAATTCGCAATGATCTTTTCCAATGGATACTAGATAGAAATTCATCAGAAAAGTTGAGGCAAGGATTGCGGAATCTAGCAGATGTGACAAAAAGACAAACTGTCTTTTCTGCGACAGAAGCTTTTTCTTATGCTGTGGCGTATCGTTTGTTCGTTTCTGATTTGCTGGAATTACCGACTTCGCGTGATAATAATTATCAATATGATTTGTCAGCACTTCGTGCTAATATCACGACACTCATTCAGATAACAGAGTGTATCAAAAAGTCAGAGACTATCAAACATTTACAGCGACTACAAGCTACTTCATCATCAAACCTTACAGAGTTTCTTGAGTCTGCGGAGGTTTGTTATATGACCAGATTTGATCAAATGGTTTTGTTATTAGCGGAACATTTGAACAAGAGGGAGATAGCATACCGTAAACTTGAGAGCACGCTTCATGATGTTGCGCGATTGGGGCAGGGTCTCGAATCCATGTTGCTCAGTTTGCAAGATCTATCTCCCTATCCGCTTCAGAACGGACTTATCAGGACGATAACGGGAGGAAAGACGAAAATCCTGGGCAAAAAGATATATAGCTGTAAAACTCTTGAAAGAAGACTTGGGGTTGTGACAAACTTGTTGATTGAGGCATACCCTCACGTCGCTCTGCTTCAAGAAAAAGAAAAGGATGCTCTTTCCTCTGTTCTTCTGGAATGGATAGATGCTGAGCATGACTTGTGGACTGTACACAGTGGTATTGTTAAACCATTCGCAAAATGTCGCGATGCGCTTGATGCTACCATAGCCGAATTGGTAGAATACCTGTGTTACCTTGCAATGGGACCGTTACGGTCTAACCTCTTTCTTCTCTGGGCTTTGTTTGGTACTCGGACTATGGATGTTGTACGAGACATTATACTGAGAAGAGGAGAATTACCTGTTATTGTTAGAAAAATTAGAAAGGAATGATCATGAAAAATACAACCAAGTTGTTTAGGGTATCAAAGGATGGTGTGGCCGGAGATTTCTACTTCGCGAGTTCTTCGAAGTCTCCGTCCGTCGTGTTCTTACAAGGCATGCCCGGTTCAATGAAGAAGAATGATGCTGGAGACTTTTTAGCATCACAAGGACACTCTTTGCTCAATTTGGAGTACCCGGGCACATTCAATAATAGTGGTGTCTTAACTGCAGAGAATTGTGTTCATGGGGCAGTTAATGCCGTTCAGCTTCTTCAATCGGGCAATGTAGCCGACGCATTTTTTGGAGCTGAGTTCTCGGTTTCTCCAGAAGTTGTTCTCGCTGGGACCAGCTTTGGTGGCGTCGTCGCCTTATCAGCGATGGCACAATTAAAAGGAGTCACAAAACTCTTGCTGTTTTCGCCGGTTTTCCTGTTTTCGAAGAACTCCGGAGAAAGCGGTCTAACTGAGGACATGTTTGGACTTCTCACCTACATGAGGCGTTGTCTTCCATACACGCATCGATTAGCAGACGAAGAAGGTTGGCAATCCTTGTTTGGGGGCGTACATCCATATTTCCAGGCCCCAAAGTGGCTCAATGGCTTAAACAGGAAAAAGATCTTGGTAGTTCGTGGTGCTAAAGATACTAGCATCCTGGAATCGGCTTCAATCCATTTTCAGGAGCTCATGAAGGCCAACAATGTGGCTTGCGATATCAATGTTCTTACTGTAGAAGAAGGGGGACACGACTATCGTACCTTATTAACTTCAGACGTGAAAGCCAGAGTTTTAGCCTTTCTGTCAGGAGAATAAGAACCAACAACAAAAGGATCTCGCAAGAGATCCTTTTTATTACTATAATTATATATATGGAAGAATTGAAGGAATTTATTAAAATGTGCCAGAAAGTCTTTGGTAGGCGGCTATTTATGATCCTGAGGCTGGGATCAAAGCCCTATAGCAACATTCTCAATTTAAGAGACGAGGATTTAGTTTTGGGGTTAAAAAAATATGATAAGAAAGATTTAGAAGGGGTTAAAAAAATAATTAATAATTTTAAAAAATGTAATTTTCAAATCCAAATTCTTTATAAAGAAGATATACCCCAAGATCTTTCTTGGTATTCTTTTCTTAATCAAGGTCCGCATGTCGCATTTGAGTTTCAAAAAGCACAGACTTTATTTGGAGAAAATATTTTTGTAAAAAAAGTACAGCCCAACCCCAATCTAATTCGCGCAACTACGCTAATGAAATTACAACAGTACTTGTCAGAAGCGAGAATAGTTTTTTTTGATTATGATCAAATCCCCGATGAAAAAATGTATCTCAATATAAAGAGGGTTAAAATGGTTATAAAAGATTTTTTGTTTTTCAATGGGATTACCGATAAAATTGATTTTGCAAGCGAGTGGGATACTTTTCAACACTTAGGTATGATAAAATTTGCTGAAGAGGAGATAAGTCTTGTGAGCCAGCTTCTCAGTCATCGACCTGACCAAATTACCACTAGTCTTTCAAAAAGGGAGAGAATCATCCTTTTAAAAAGGATAATCTCGATAATTTATAGAGTCTATAGTCATATGTCTAAATTAGTATCAAAAGAAAGGTTTTAATGATATGTCTAATAAAATAAGAGTCGCGATTGTAGGTGTTGGTAATTGTGCATCTTCTCTTGCGCAAGGGCTCCATTACTATTACAACGCCAAAACATCAAAGTCTGAAAATATCGGGTTAATCAGCCCAGTTTTTAATAAGTATAAAATTAGCGACATTCAGATTGTCGCAGCCTTTGATGTAAATGCGAGAAAAGTTGGCCAGGATGTGTCTGAAGCTATTTGGAAACAACCCAATAATACAAAAAAATTTAGTAAACCTCCAAAAATGGGAGTAAGAGTTCATGCAGGGCCAATTTTAGATGGGATTCCAAAGCACATGCTTAGTAGATTTCCTCTTGTAAAAAGAACGAGTGATGTTGAGAGAATATTGAAAAAAAGCGGAGCAGAAATTTTAGTCAATTATCTACCTGTAGGTTCACAAAAAGCAACAGAATTTTGGGCAGACAAAGCTTTAAATTGCAAGATTGCATTTATTAATGCGATTCCTGTCTTTATTAGTAGCGATAAAAAATGGGCGAAACGATTTTCTGACGCTGGGATACCGTGTGCAGGCGATGATGTTAAAAGCCAGGTTGGAGCAACGATTCTTCATAGGATGCTAATTGATTTGGTTCAAACTCGTGGATTAATCATTGATGGGACCTATCAGATTGATGTTGGTGGTAATACTGATTTTGAAAACATGCAGGTTGCTGAAAGATATAAGTTAAAAAGAAAATCGAAGACAGATTCAATTAATTCTCAGGGTAAGATAAAATCATTGAAAATCGCTTCAGTTGACTATATACCGTATTTGGAGGATAACAAAATTGCATATATTAATATTAGGGGTAGGGAATTTGGTGACATCCCCTTTGAGTTGGAGGCAAGAATAAGCGTTGAAGATAGCCCCAATAGTGCTGGTGTTATCATTGATGCTATTCGTGCTATGAAAGTTTCATTAGATAGAAAACAGTTTGGCTATCAGGATTGGAGTTCATATTATTTTAAGCATCCACTGGTTCAATATAGGGACAATGACGCGAGAGAACTGGTAGAAAAATTCAAGAAGAATCCCAAGCAATAATAGCGCTTATCTAAGAGCTTTTTGGTTTCAGACCTAGGTGAGTTCGATTAGTAGAGCCAGAGCCAACGATTTTTTATCGAGAGACCGCTAGGTATAGGGCAATTGTGCGACCTCAGTGGGTTCGATTCCCAAGGTTAAAAACTTTAGTTCTATACCCAGCTCCCTCAAATCAAGAGCCGCTCTAATTGAGCGGTTTTTGGTTCGTAGCTAACATATAAAGTATTGACTGATTTCATCAAAATTGGTATTGTATTATGAAACTTAAATAAATAATTCAAGTCTCAATAATAGATCATTCACAACCTAAACAAGGAGAAATGCATGAAAAAAGACATGTATCGACGAGCTCGCGGCGGTATGGCCAGAATGTTCGACATCTATTGCGCCAATTGCGGTGCATGGGTTTTGAAGTATCAGAAAGACGGTATCGGTCACCTTCTGCGCTGCTATCTCAATCGGATTTTTGGTCCTCCCGAACTGGCGGCACTTCAGAGCAATCTCGCCATCAAAGAACCGAAAGACATGACGAACCTTATGTGTCCCAGCTGTAGTACGGTCATTGGTACGCCGATGCGGCATATTGATGGTAGGCTCGCATTCCGGCTCATGAAGGGAAAGTACTCAAAGAAAATCAGGAAAGGAGAGTAGCTATGGAACTCAACCTAGAAGCAATTGCCGCACGCACCAACCGGACTGTCGAGGGCGTTCAGCACCTCATCGACCAGGCTAAGCAGTCGATGATTCCGCTTGGTAGGCAAGTGAGCGTTGTTGAAGACGGAGCGACTCGCTGGTTCATCGTCACAAGGCAGGGCGTTGGCCGCATCATCACTGACTTCGGCGAATTTCATCAGTTCGATTTCCACGTCGATGATGCGTGGGGCAAGTACTCGGTGCTATTTTTTGGCACAATCGATGACAACCTCATGCCGGTGCTCAAAAATCAGGAAGTTCTCTTGGTGAGAGTCGATTCGGGATGCGAAACAGGCCAACTTTTCGGCGATCGCACTTGCGAATGTCGGGAGCAGCTGGCGCTTGCTATGCAGACCGTCGCAAGGAACGGTGAAGGCGCTATCATCAATATTCCGAGTCAAGACGGTCGAGGGTTAGGCCTACCCTTCAAATTGGCGACTCTGCGGCTACAGTCGCAGCTGAAACTCAACACGGTGGAGGCGGCGAATGCGGTTGCTCCGAACGGTGTAATCGATATTCGTACCTATAGCGGCGTCGTCGGGATTCTAAAATACTTTGCGATTCCAACGACGACGAAAATGAATCTCGCCACCAACAACCCACGCAAAGCGAGGGTATTTGAGGAAAATGGCTACACGGTCGTAGACTATACGCCGATTGTCATTCCCGCAACAGACCTTACCCGAGAACACCTCAAAGCTAAACAGGAACACCTTGGTCATATCAATCTAATTCCCAAACCGAAGGAAGGAGACCAAGATGAAGACATCCTGTAGGGCCCTGCTGCTTCTCCGTCAAGCAATGAGTAATAATAACTCACTGGCCTGCTGCGGACTCGATCCAGATATCTCGAAGATACCCATTGAGCTGCGAGAGGGGTTTTCTGAGGAAGACGCGGTGCAGAATTTCCTGAGGGTGGTAGTTGACCTCACCGCACCACACGTCTGCGCGTATAAAGCGCAGAAAGCCTTCTTCGATATCTACCCCGGCGGTCATCGGCTTCTCCAAGAGGCTATCGCCTACATCCACGAACACTATCCACACCTTCCGGTTTTTGTTGACGCCAAGATTGGGGATATCAGTAATACCATGGGTGCCTACCTCCAAAACATGTTTGATGAGTTGAAAGCGGATGGCGTAGTCGTCAATCCTTATCTCGGCGACGATGTCATGCAACCATTCGAGAATCTGCCCGACAAGGCAGCTATTGTAACGGTGAGAACCAGCAATCCCGGCGCAGCCATCGTTCAGGACATTGTCCTACACGACGGCAGGCTGCTCTGGCAGTACCTTCTGGAGCTTACCGCTAACCGATGGAACAGTGCAGGTAATATGGTTCCCGTAATCGCATCGACGGCCAACATCAATCTGCGAGAGGTGCGACAGGCTATTCCTGATAACATGCCAGTGCTCTTTGCCGGTTACGGTACACAGGGTGGTACGGCTGCATCTATCCGTGACCTCGTGAATTCTACAGGCCGAGGAGTCTTTGTGAACTCTTCACGCGGACTCTTATATCCCTACGATAGTCACGAGGCACGCTGGCGGGATGCTATCGTGCAAGCGGTCGTGGCCATGAAAGATAGGCTGAATTTCGAGAAGAGCCGCTCTAAGTTTCTGCTCATTCTCGGCGCTTCGGGTGTTGGCAAGAGTACGATTATCAGGGAACTACGTAGGCTCGATCACCGTTTTATCTACATCTCACCATTCATGACAAGAGAACTCCGTCCGGGGGAGGAAGACAAAGTGCCGATTGGTGACGGAGAACTTGACGAGATGGAACGTAATGGCACGGTTCTAGTGGTGAATGAGCTCTACGGCGTTCGATACGCCACGCCGCGAGAACCGATTGAGCTGGCATTCAGGGACGAAAAGTTTCCTGTGCTTGATTGGCCGATTGAACGGCTACCTGTCATGCAGCAGGCTTTTCCTGGCAGGCTCTTTACTGTTTATGTGGAGCCGCCGAACCTTGATGTCCTCCGGCTCCGCTTGGCAGACGGTCGGGACCCGAGTGAAAAAAGGCTGGACGCGGCAGCAGCAGAACTCGCGGCACTCAGCCTTGGCACCTACGAAGGTCTCATAGACTATCGAACGGTTAATCAGGAGGGCGAAGCTGGTACGGTCGCTTCGGCGATTTACCAGGCGTATGTTCAAGCGATAGGGTTCTAAACTCTAACGCAAGACCTCGATTTACAGTCGGGGTCTTTTTATTTGTTTCCATCTGTGGTTAGCTAGTTCCGATAATCTTTTTGGTGACCGAACCTTCAAACAAACGAAAGGCGGGCCGCTTTTCCTTTTGATAGAGGTAAGGTATGCCAATGAGCTGACGACAGTGATTACACGATAAGCTAGGAAGTTTCTTAACAGAAATACCACGGAGATTTGCCAAAGCCTCGGGAGCAAGAATTCTATCAACGTACATGCGCTTTAGGGGGCCAGGGCCATCTTTCTGGTAGAGCGCAAGGAAATGGCCACACTTTTCACAACGAATTTCCAAAATTCTGGCGTAACCGCCTCGAGCTTTTCTGAATTTATCTCGTTTCAAGGTGAATACTTTCATAGTATATTAATTCTATCAAACTAAGGAGATTTTTGAAAGTCAAAAA
>LCGB01000020.1 GCA_000999465.1 Candidatus Nomurabacteria bacterium GW2011_GWB1_43_19 | reverse complement strand
AAAATGGAACAGTGGAACGCAGCCACAGGGAAGATCAAGAAAAATTCTATGAGCGAAACAAATTCAAAAACTTCCGCGATTTGCAAATTAAATTAGAAAGGTGGAATATATACTACAACAACCTAGAGCATTGCGGTTTAAACGGACAAACACCAAATGAATTTCTGGCCAATTATCAATTAATTAAACCGCCATATGTGTGTGCCTAAAACAGTCGCTCGCGTAGCGACGGGGTCAACCCGAGAGTTTCTAAAAAAGTATCTAATTCCTCTCCTTTTATTTCTCTCAAAGCGCCCGGCTTGAGATTCCCCAGTTTTATATTCATAATTCTTTCACGCTTCAAGTCGGCAATTTCCTGGAAAAGAGCGGAACACATCCGTCTGATTTGGTGCTTCTTACCCTCGGTCAGAATTATTCTAAAAGTAAAGTCGTTAATAATTTTTACTTTACATTTTTTTGTGATGTAACCTTCAATATTTACGCCAGTTTCCATTTTTTGTTTAAAGCTCCCGCGTAATTTATTGGAAGTTCTGACGGTGTATTCTTTCTCGTGAAAATATTTCGGATTCAGAAGCGAGTCGGTGATTCTCCCGTCATTAGTGAGAATGAGTAAGCCATGGGAGTTCTTATCCAGCCGGCCTAAAGGGAAAAACCCCTCTTTTGGAAAGCCGGTTTCAATTCCGACCGGTTTGTTATAAGCAAAATATTTATATTCTTTTTGCTTGGCGCCCCGCACTTCCACTTTATCCAATTCCAGCACTTTACTGCCCAGTACCGCCAATTTGTCGTTAATAAAAACTTTTTTATTTTCCACGAGCAAATCCGCTCCCCGCCTGGTGGAGATTTTTTTAAACGCAAGATATTTATTAATCCGCATCGGGTAGGAATTTCCCGATACTTCCTTGAATGTCTTTTTTGGCATTAACGCTACTTTAACACAGTTTTATTACTGTATCGTAGTAGTTGTGGTTTTCTTACTTAAGGGCTGGTCGGTAACGACTGTTGTTTTTTTGGAGAAAGGCTGAGTGAAAAGATATTTAACCAGCATGATGAGCACGAGAATTAGAAGAATCAACAACAGCCATCCGAAAACATTGTCCGGAAAGAAACCGGCTCCAAAAACATTCGCTCCAAGACTAAGGAAGGTGTTGTCATCCGCGAACTCATTATCGTTTTGATGTTCAACGGTGTAGTTGATTTCATCTCCCGAATATGGCCTGGAGTTATCAATTGTAGGCACAATCGGCTGATTACGGCTTACGGTAGTGGTCGTAATGTATTGGCTGTTTGTGGTAAAACTTAATACCGAACCTATATTTCTCCAAAAAGGGTTTTCCGCAACCGCTCGGAAATAATAAGTTGTGCCGGGCGAAAGTCCCGTCAGAACATTAATGTGCCTGACGGCCGGCAATGACCCCAACGATATTATTGCCGTTTTATTTCCCAAGTCGGGAGTTGTGCCCCATTCAAACCAAGCATTTGTGGGGTCATTTGTCGGATTTGAAACAGTGGCATTGAGTCGCGCGCTGTTACTTGAAACGCTTATCGCCAATTCGGTAGTAGCGGTCGGAGTTCTGTATTTAATGAATTGATTGTCATAATAATTTGTATTTTGGTTATAATAACCGGAACCAGTTCTGAATGTATAAACACTTCCATAATCCGTACCGCGTGAATTACTTACAACCGCCCGGAAATAGTATGTGGTGTTCAAATGGAGCCCGGAAATCTCATCGCTGTAATCAATCTCGTACTGTCCGTTGCCATAGGATCTGCGTCGGGTAGAATTGCCAAGATTATTGTTTGTTCCGTATTCAAACCATGCGGTAGTCGAATAGCCTTTGCCATCCACTACCCCGTTTAAAATAGCACTCCTGTTGGTCAAATACGTTGCGTTTCTGGTTGAAACATCCGGTTCTCCGGAAACCGCCCCGGCGATGGAAGGGAAGGATAAAACGACCAAAAAAGAAGTCATAAGCAATATAGCCGCCAAAAGAAACCTGCCAAGATAATTGTCCTTTTTATTATTAAGCATCTCTCTATTATATCATTTTCTGTGAAAAAGTCAAATATTGTGTAATTAAAGATATTTTTCCCTGCCTTGGTCACCACCCTCGGCTCGAACCTATTTTATTTTGTGGCTACAAATAATTTCTCGCCGTCGCTCGAAATTTTCGCAGCCCGCCCCTCGCGGTTTTGCGTGCTCGCAAAACATCGCTGTGGTCGGCACCAAACAAAAAAGAGCAAAGCAGTTTGTTCTTTTTTGTTTGGTGCCCCCACCAGGAATCGAACCTGGATCGCAAACTCCGCAAGCTCGCATTCTATCCATTAAACTATGAGGGCTACTTGTCCCGCCGATTGCGCGGATAAATTCAGATTAACAACTTTTGATTAAAAGTCCGCCTAAAACCCCAACGCGTCCATTATTTTTTCCGAAGCGTGTTCTTTCATTTCAATTTCTGCGATATTTTTTGAGAGCATTATGGAATGTATTTTTTCCGCCATCATTTCATCAATCGGTATTGAGATTATCGGCATAAAGGCTCTTTCTGTATGTATGAAAAAGAGCGGTTTAGTGACTTCGCCCGGCAGTGTCTCCACCGTTTTTTCCGACTGGACCCAGAAAGATTTTATATTTTCATAAGGGTAGAGGCGGTCTCTGATTGCCAAACCTTTTTCATTAAGTTCGTAAGTAACCATGTCCGGCTTTTTAATTGCAAAAAATCCGAGCATTGCCCCGCCCAAAATGAGAAGCGCAGCGAAAAAATAATTTTCGTAAATGATTGAAGCAATGGAGCCGGTTACCACGATAATACCAAGCGCCCAGAACCAATCCCGGCTGCGTTCCCGCTCTTCGTATTCCAAAGCGGACCAAATTAATTTTTCATTCATAGCCACATTATAATTATACCCCCACACCTATTAGAATCCAAATTAGGTGTGGGGGTATGCTATTTATTCAACGTTAGTTCCACAATTACGTAAAGTAGCCAGAAGGCCAAAAGCAAATAACCCTCTTTCTTTGATAAAACCCGTTCGGAACGCATGAAATTAAGCAGAACAAAAGAGGCAGTTACCATGAATATGCCCGTGACATAAATAATTTTTACCGGAAAGAAGAAGGGGCTAATCAAGGCCAAGATTCCAATGACAATGGTTGCATCTGCCAAAACCGAGCCCAAAATATCTCCGATTGCCAGCCCGTCATCTTTTCTTCTTATGGCTTTTAGTGAAAAAAACAGTTCGGGCATAGTTGTTCCCAGTCCGACGACCAGCATACCGATGAGAATGGGTGTAATGTATAACGCTTGCGCCAAGGCGACAGCCGATGTTACGGTAAAATGCGAGCCGACCAAAAGAAGCGCCATGGAATAAAGCAAAAAGAAAAAATTTTTCAATTTATCCTTCCCGTTATGTAAAAAAGGAGATGTTTCAATTCTATTCTTAAAGACCATATAATAAAACACGACGCCGGCGAAAACTAAAAAAATTCCGTCAAGGCGGGAATAATGCCCATCCAACCCAAGGGCGAGCGGCAAAAGGAGAAAAAGGGGATAAGAGTTTATATTTTTCAAAACCTTGCTTTCGATTTTTATGCCGCGTCCCGCGTAGATAATCAAAATGGCAAAAATCAAAGTTAAGTCGGCTACATTTGATCCGAGTAGGGTACCGAGACCAAAGGAAGGTATTCCCTTAATTGCCGCGTTAATGGCTATCAACGACTCCGGCAGAATGGAGATAAAGGCAACAATAATAAAACCAACAATATATTTAGATAGTCGGAATGCTTCGGCTAGTTTGGCTGAATATTCAGTCGCCAGAGTGGATCCTCTAATGACTAAAAACAATGAGACGATAAAAATTAATAAATTTTCAATCATAATTCTGTTTATAAAATTATCCTGTCAAATAAGTATATTATAACCTAAAAAATTGCGGAGGCGATGACAAGATTTTAAAATTAATTATTTCCAGCGCGGAGAGGGCGAGATTCGAACTCGCGGATCCCGTAAAGGATCTCTTGTTTTCAAGACAAGTGCCTTCAACCGCTCAGCCACCTCTCCGCGCTAAAAACAATTTATTATTTATTAATTTTTCAAAAGTTTCACCGCCTCTATCTGATTGATGACAGCGCTCTTTTGAAGTCCCTTTTAACATCAGCCCAGCTTTTTTTCGCGATTTTGAAAATATAAAAAATTTCCAAAATAGCCACCGTATTCAGGATGAGCAAGGCGACAAACCACTTCTTGTGGTTATGCTTGGCGGCCGTCCAGACGGCGTAAATTTTCCAGGGAATGGTCCAAAGGGCCACGATTAATAAAACTAGATTTATATTATATATGTTATACATAATGGAAATAATACCAGAAAGAAGCTTTTTATGCTAGTATTTTTCATATATGATCGCGAGCGCCCCTTCTGGTAAGTTTATGGGTATTGATTATGGGACGAAAAAAATAGGAGTGTCGGTTTCGGACGAAAATTGCACCCTGGCTTTTCCGAAAGAAATTATTTCAAATGATAAAGGCGCTTTTGTCCGGCTTAGCAAGATTATCGGAGAAGAAAATGTTTCGGTAATCGTGGTCGGAGAGTCGGTGGATTTTTCAGGGAAGTTGAACGCGCTCTCTGGCCGAATTGAAGTTTTTATTCTGGAATTGAAAGAGAAATTCAGATTACCGGTTCATAAACAGAAAGAATTTTTAACTTCGGTAGAGGCTCGCAAATCCGGAAAGGGAAAAAATGATTTTAATCAGTCGCAGTCGCATAGTAAAGTGAAACAAATAAAATCTGGACGAGTAGACGCGTCGGCCGCCGCGCTCATATTACAAAGGTATTTGGACAAATTTAATAAATCGCAATTCCATAAGACATAGCTTTTCTACGGTAGCGATAAAAAGACGGATATAATATACTATAAGTATGCTAGGCAGCTTATTTAATAAATCTTCCTTTGGTCTGGATGCCGGAGACGGTTCTATAAAATTCGTGGAACTTATCGATACCAAAGATGGTGTTAGGTTAGGGCGGCACGGAGAATATAAAGTTCATAATAAAAGAGAATTAAAAGAAACATTTTCGGCGCTTAAAAAGATTTTCGGGTCAAAGCCGGTTCATTTGTCTTTAGGGTATCAAGATAAGGAAAAAATAAAAGAGCACATCCTAACGCTTAAAAATTTCGGCATAAAAACCAAATCATCCGAGCACCGGACACATGCTATCGGAAGGTCCGTTATCAAGAAAGGAGATTTTGGCACATACATGCTTGTAAACCATGGAAAGGAAAAAAGCGACATCTTCATTTTCTCCGGTGGCGCTCTGGTATATCATATTCCAGCATCGGCATCCGTTTATTTTTTACGCGATGAGATTGCCAAGCGGTTTTTGCATTGGCACATAAAGAAAGGGGAAGAATGGGAAAATATCCGTCTTCCGATAAAAAAAATCATTGTTTGCGGCAACGCTCCGAATTTGGCGGAATTTGTCGAGCACCTTGCTCTTCATCTGAGGCATAGGGTAGAGACGGGGAATGTTTGGGTGAATATTTTAGATACGTCGGAACACATTCCGGAAATAATCCTGGAAGAATCCTTTGATTATGCGTCCGCCTTGGGGGCTGCCCTGAAAGAATTTTAATGTTGACCCAGTATTGTATAAATGGTAATTTTAATCAATGCTTTTGCGCGGTTAGCTCAGTTGGTAGAGCAACCCGTTTACACCGGGAAGGTCAGGGGTTCGAGTCCCTTACCGCGCACACTCTACCCATTTGCCCCCGTAGTTCAATGGATAGAACCGCGGACTTCTAAGCCGCTGATGTAAGTTCGATTCTTACCGGGGGCACCAGCCACAAATCAAATTTATGAAAATCAAAGTTTTATACGAAGATTCCAATATTCTAGCGATAGACAAACCGTCCGGCATTTTAGTGCACCCGGACCAGAGAAGCAAAGAGAAAACCATTCTGGATTTGTTTTCCAAAAAATATCCCAAACTGGAAATAGTGCATCGGCTGGATAAAGAAACTTCAGGAGTAATGTTGCTTGCTAAGAATAAAAAAGCTCACGAGTTTTTGAAAAAGCAGTTTATGGACAGAACTGTCAAAAAAACTTATCTAGCAATAGTTTCCGGGTTTGTGAAAAATGATCGCGGGGTAATAAACAAGCCGATCGGCCGGAGCCCCACGGATTTCCGCCGCTATTCCGCCACACGCGGGGCGCGAGGAGAAATGCGGGAAGCAATTACTCAATATAAAGTTTTAAAAAGATTTACCGCGCTGTCGGCAGGGCTTGAAAGTGTTTCGCCCCGCGCAATTTCTTCGCGCTTTACCCTTCCCGGATTACCGGGTAGGTCCTACGCGACAAAGAAATTGCGCGGGGCTTTACCAGCCAAGTTCACTTATTTAGAAATTCGGCCCAAAACCGGCCGGACGCATCAGATACGCGTGCATATGAAATCCATAGACCACCCGGTCGCCTGCGACCCTCTTTATAATCCAAAAAGCGCCTGCCCGAAGGGCATCAAACGCCTGGCGCTCCATGCGAAGTCCATAGAATTCTCCGCCCTAGGCGGATCCGCCTTTGGCGGAAAAAATTCAGTCGTCAAAACTATAAAAGTAGAATCACCATTATCTTTAGAATTTAGGAAAATGGTAAAATAAAAAAAGGTTATAAAAAAATTATACTCAAATTCTGCTATCGCTAAGTTTGAGTATCTAAAGAAATGACGAACAATCAAGAAACAAAAAGTTGTGTTAATTGCAAAAAGGATTTCACGATAGAGTCGGAGGACTTCAATTTTTATGAGAAAATCAAAGTTCCTCCGCCCACCTGGTGTCCGGAGTGCCGGCTTATAAGAAGATCGGCGCAATACAATATCTGGAGTTTGTATTGGCGCAATTGCGACAAATGCGCTAAAAAGACCTTGTCTATATATTCTCCCGAACAAAAAATCACCGTCTTTTGTCAGAAGTGTTGGTGGGCGGACGACTGGGACGGAACGGAGTATGCGCAAGATTATGATTCTTCCCGTCCATTTCTTTCGCAAGTGAGGGATTTAATGAATAGAACCCCTTATTCCGCGCTGGAGAGCCAGTATTTAACCATAAAAAACTCGGAATACTCAAATGCGCTTGCCTGGTCAAAAGATTCTTATCTGATTTTTTGGGCGGACAACTGCGAATCGGTTTTCTATTCTTCCATTTTGAACGGACTTAAATGGAGTTCGGACTGTTTGCGGGTCAACGACTCAGAATTATGCTATGAATCCGTCGGCATGTATAGGTGTTACAATACTTTCTTTTCCGACGAATGCGATGATTGCGTGGACATGTGGTTTTCCAGAGACTGTTATGGTTGTATGAATTGTCTCGGTTGCGTGAATCTGCGAGGAGCGAAAAATTGCATCTTTAATGTCCAGTATTCGAAAGAGGAATATGAGAAAAAATTCAAAGAGTTGGGTTTGGAATCCTGGGATAATCTACGAAAGTTCGAGAAAAAGGCCCATGAATTTTGGTTGTCGAAACCGTACCGGGAGTATAACGGTAATTCTTTGAACATAAATTCTACCGGCGAGCACGTGTATAACTCTAAAAATTCCAAGAAGTGTTATATTGTCAAAGGTGCGGAAAATTGCAAATGGACTCAACTTGTCACTTACCCTCCGGCCAAGGATTGCTACGATTATTCCGGCTGGGGCAACAATGCCGCCAGAATTTATGAAAGCGTTACCGTCGGGGAAAATGCCGATTCGGTTTATTTTTCCAACGAATGCTGGCCGGACGTCTTGAATCTTCAATACTGCCAGTGGGTGATCGCCGGGAAAAACAATTTCGGCTGTGTGAACCTCAAGAGAAAGAAGTACGCGATTTTAAACAAGGAATATCCCAAAGAAGAATACGAGGAGCTGAAGGAAAAAATTATAGAAGATATGAAAACGAATCCGTATACAGATAAACTCGGCAGAAAATTCTCGTATGGCGAGTTTTTCCCTCCGGAAATGAGCAATTATCCTTATAATAAATCAGTTGCCATGCGTTTCTTCCCAAAAACAAAAGAAGAGGCCCTAGCCGCGGGTTACACTTGGGACGACGCTGAAAGCCCCGTGCATCCGGCCACTATCAAATCTCAAGATTTAGTCGATACAATTAAAGAAACCACAAACGCCGTGCTCAATGAAATAATTGAATGCGCCTCCTGTAAAAGAGGGTATAAAATTGTGAGGGGTGAATTAAATTTATTGAGGAAAATGAGATTATCATTGCCGCATGAGTGTCCAAAATGCCGGGAAAACAAGCGGTTTGGCCGGATGACCAAGCCGGGAATGTATCACCGGACCTGCGACAAATGCCGAGCGAATATTTATACACCCTACGCCCCCGGCAGGCCGGAAATTGTTTACTGCGTGAAGTGTTATCAGGCGGAATTTGCCTAGGAAACTCTTTTGTGTTAAAGTGCTTTTGCTACGGCGTCCCGTTAGAAAATCAGCGCAAAATATGGGACCACCAAGCTTAATATTTTAAATTTTTTAATGGAATGGCGGGGAACATAATCAATAAAATAAAATTCAGTCCGGTGGACATCGCGGAGCGCAGGAAGCTTGATTTCAGGGCCGGCGATACCGTCAACATTTCCTCCAGGATTCTGGACGAAAAAGGCAAATACCGTCTGCAGGCCTTTGAGGGCATTGTACTCGCCAGGAAGCATGGCCGGGAAGCCGGAGCCACTTTTACCGTGAGAAAAGTTGCGAGCGGAGTGGGGGTTGAAAGAATTTTTCCGCTTTATTCTCCGATGATAGATAAGATTGAAGTAACTAAAAAAGCCCATGCCCGTCGGTCCAAGCTTTATTACATTCGCACCAAGGCCGTTAAAGACGTTCGTAGCAAGATGCGTTCCGTTACCAGTCAGGAAGAAGAAATTGAAGTGGCATCTGCTCGACACGCTGACGCTAGTCATGCGGGTGGGGAAAAAACAGCGGAATAAATTTATATTTTGAAGTTCAAATCTCCCCTCGCGCACATGGTGCCTATGGTGTAATGGTTAGCACTAGAGCTTGTGGAGCTCTTAGTCAGGGTTCGAATCCCTGTAGGCACCCCATGAAAGAAATAAAAATATTTCCAGAACCGATATCTTTGAAGAAATTAATTGGTCCGAGTTTTGTCATCCTTGCTCTGGGGCTTGGGTCCGGTGAAGTTATTTTATGGCCTTATTTAACGGCTAACTACGGCCTAGGCATTGCTTGGGGAGCTATCCTGGGAATTACATTCCAGTATTTTATGAATATGGAGATTGAACGCTATACCCTGGTAAAAGGCGAAAGTGTTTTTGTCGGCATCTATAAATTATTCAAACCGGCGGTTTATTGGTTTATTATCTCTACCTTTATCGGTTTTGGGTTGCCGGGAATTATTGCGGCTTCGGCCCAAGTTATGGCGAACGTTTTTGGTCTGGATAATTTTAAGTGGATTGCCATCCCGTTTTTATTTTTAATCGGATTAATTTTAAGCACGGGCAAAACAGTTTATGGAATGATGGAACATCTCACCAAAATTATTATTCTGACAGGAGTGCCTTTTATATTTTTATTGGCGGTTTTCCTAAGCACCAAAACGGATTGGTCCGCATTACTGAACGGAATAATCGGGAGAGGAGAGGGTTTTTGGTTTTTACCGGAAGGCATAAGCATCGCCACTTTCCTTGCCGCTTTTGCTTATTCGGGCGCCGGGGGAAACCTGAATTTAACCCAGTCCATTTATATAAAAGAAAAAGGTTATGGTATGGGATTTTATTCGCAAAAAATTTCCAGCCTATTTTCTCTGAAAAAAGACAATGAAATTATTTTGGACGGGACAGATTGCGCCGTGACTCCGGAAAACATCAACCGCTTTCAAAAATGGTGGAAATTAATAAGCATTGAACACGCTTTTGTTTTTTGGTTTTTGGGTGTTGTTTCTATGATTTTTCTCATGCTTCTTTCTTACGCAACCACCTTTGGCAATGTCGGCAATGCCGAGGGAATTAATTTTGTCATAAACGAAGGAATGGTTATAGGCCAAATGGTGTTTCCGTTTGTTGGGGTTTTGTTTTTGGTTGTAGTCTCCATTATGTTATTCCAAACGCAACTAGGAGTGATGGATTCAACCTCCCGCATCATGGCAGAAAATTTTGCTATTAGAAAACTACACGGTAAAGAGAAAGCGAAAATTAATCTTTCTAAGATATATTATTCTTTTGTCTGGGCGCAGATTGCGTTCGGGATAATTTTGTTTTTGTTTAATATCTACGAACCCAAAACCCTGATAGTTTTAGGCGCCGTCATCAACGCTTTCGCAATGTTCGTGCATCTTTTCCTTGTTTTTTGGCTTAACAACAGAAGTTTGCCTGAAGTTTTTCGCCCAAACTTGACGCGGAAAATAATAATCGGAATTATCTTCGTATTTTTCGGCGTGTTTAGTTTTATTGTTTTATGGGATAAGATTTTTTGAAGTTATTAACTCTCTGGATTTTTTTTGATACCATCCAGCCAGTGAGATATTTTTTCCACCTCTTTCTTTATTTCTTTTATTGCGCCGGTTTCAATTTTTATTTCTTCCTCTGTTTTTTCAGTTAACTTTTTTTCACCTTTTAATCCGGAAATTATGATTTCATTGCCTATAAAACCGGAAACAAATAAACCGGTAAATAAAAGCAAAATACTACCCAGAGAAAGGGACAAAGGCCCGTCCCACCAAGGGAGATTTCCCAAATTAATGGAAGAGTTGTGTTGAAAAGAGAAAGCCAGTTCGGTAATAAGATCCGCGGTGTGCCAAACTCCGCGCCAAAAGAGCACGATCCCGATGCCTCCCAAAAATGCGTATAAAATAGGGTGATGACTCAACTCCGCCCTTATTTTGTCTTCCAATTTATCAAAAAATTTTGTGATTTTTTTTATCGGCATAGCGCTTATATTATACATTAATGCGGAATTATTTCCATAAGTCCAAGAACCATATTTAGGAAAGTAAAAATGTGTTAATATGAAAATATGCTTTCAAAGAATATCAAAGAAACTGCCGGAATAGCCCGAATTTTTCTAAATAAAATTCTAAAAGGGAAAATAAAAACCCGTGCCACAGTAGTGGGACTTTCGGGGAACTTGGGTGCCGGCAAAACGGCATTCACAAAAGCTGTGGCAAAATCCTTGGGAATCAGACAGAAGGTCAACAGTCCGACTTTTGTAATTATTAAAAAATATTCCCTTAAATCAAAACTACACAAATTTTTTTTCCATATAGATGTCTATCGCCTGAAAAACGAAAAAGAACTATTGCATTTGGGGTGGAATGAAATTATCGGCAACAAAGAGCATTTGGTTTTTATTGAATGGCCGGAGCGGGTGCGCAGGGCTATGCCGCCCCATGCCAGGATGATATCTATTATTGTCGGGAAAAAAGGTTTCCGCAACATACGGCTCAAATAAATTTACCTGTCCCGTACTAAATTTTTGATTACGGGATATAAAGATAAAGATTATTAATTAAAATTTTAGTACTGGGATGCAACTGCCTGAAAACATATGGAATAATAAAAACCTTTTTAAAGTTCTTAAAAACAATGGCATTGTTATTGCGCCGACGGACACTATTTACGGGATACTTGGCAAAGCGTTAAGTGAGAAGGCGGTTAGTCGTATTTATACCGCCCGCAAAAGAAATCCGCAAAAGCCCAGTATAATATTAATAGACAATATGAATGAACTCAAAAAATTCTCGATTATTTTATCAGATAAACAAAAAAATAAACTCAAAAAATATTGGAACTTGGCAGAGAAACCTACCAGCATTATTTTAGACTGTTCAGACGAATCTCTTGCTTATCTGCACCGCGGAACGAAAACCCTTGCCTTTCGCCTACCCGCCTTAAAATCATTCCAAAACTTGCTTGCCGTAACCGGTCCGCTGATTGCGCCCTCTGCGAATCCCGAAGGCCTGCCTCCGGCTCAAAACATTTCCGAAGCAGAAAAATATTTTGGAAATTCTGTTGATTTATATGTTGATGGCGGCGTGATTTCCGGCAGAGCGTCCAAGGTTATTAAATTGCATAAAGACGGTTCAGTGTCTATACTTCGAGAATAACATGAAGATTCACAAAGATTACAACTTGTCCGGATTAAACACATTCGGCCTGGCCGCAAAAGCCAAATTTTTCGCGGAGGTAAATAACGAAGAGGAACTTCGAAAACTTTTTGTCGACCCGTTATTTACCGAAAATACAAGGCTGTTTTTAGGAAAGGGAAGCAATATTTTGTTTACCAAGGATTTTGACGGGATAGTCATTTTGAATAAAATACAAGGTATAGAAGTTTTAAGAGAAAATACGAAAACTGTTTTAGTCAAATCCATGAGCGGCGTTATTTGGCACGATTTGGTTGTTTTTACGACCAAGCGCGGATATTGGGGCATTGAAAATTTATCTCTAATTCCCGGAACAGTGGGAGCCGCCCCCATGCAGAATATCGGGGCGTATGGGGCGGAACTCCGGAATGTTTTGGAAAGTGTTGAAACTTTTGACGTTAAAACGGGAGAGAAAAGAATTTTTAACAAGGAAGAGTGTGAATTCGGATACCGGGACAGTATTTTCAAAAATAAATTAAAGAACCGATACTTTATTTCGGCCGTAGTCTTAAAGTTAAGCAAGTTTGAAAAAAAGAATTTAACTTATAAAATTTTAGCCGACTATCTGAATAAAAATAAAGTTGAAGTTAAAAATTCGAGTGATATCAGTAAGGCGGTGGCGGAGATACGGTGCAGTAAATTGCCTGACCCAAAATTAATCGGCAATGCCGGAAGCTTTTTTAAAAATGTTTTCGTGGGGGAAAATAAATTCAACGAATTGATGAAAATTTTCCCGGATATGCCGCATTTTGAAGAGGATAATATGATAAAAGTTCCTGCCGGATGGTTGATTGAACAATGCGGGTGGAAAGGAAAAAGGGTCGGCAATGTGGGAGTGCATGAAAGGCAGGCATTGGTCCTGGTAAACTACGGAGAGGCGACTGGTCGTGAAATTATTGAGCTGGCGAATAAAATTATTGCCTCGGTCAAAGAAAAATTCGGCCTTGAGTTGACGCCGGAAGTCAATATTGTGTAAAAAAGTTATAAGGTTTATAATAAAAGGATGGAAAATAAAAATACTATGAATATAATTTTGGCGGTGGTAATTTGTCTGATTTTCGCGGGAATTTTAATTTTTATCAGCATAAGCAATAAAGTAAATATGCCTTCAGACAACAACAATTTGATAGGCAATGCGTCTTCTTCCGAAGAGGTTGCCAAAGCGAAGGATACGGTGTCCATGAATTATACCGGACGCCTGGAAGACGGTACGGTTTTTGATTCTAATGTTGACCCGAAATTTGGCCATGCAGAACCGTTCATTTTCACTTTGGGCGCTGGACGGGTAATTGCCGGCTGGGATAAAGGTATTGTCGGAATGAAGGTTGGAGAGAAGAAAACTCTCACCATACCACCCCAAGATGCCTACGGAACCGGCGGTATTCCTGGAGTCATCCCGCCGAACGCTACTTTGGTTTTTGACGTCGAACTTTTAGCGATTACAAAATAACTTGTTCCGTCATTGGCGCGGGTCTAAATATATGGAAATAACAACAAACGAAAAATCAAAATTAATCAAGATAGCGGCGGTCCTGCTTATTGTCATATCGGTTTATTTTGTGGTGAAAATCATTTCCGAAATCAAAAGCTATCGTTTCATCGGGGGAGGCATTTCGGCCTCAAATACCATCAGTTTTAATGGCAAGGGAGAGATTTCGACCATGCCGGACTTGGCCACGTTCAATTTTACTATCCGCGAGAGCGCGGTTGAAGTGAAAGATGCTCAGGCCAAAGTAACAGCCAAAGAAGTGGCGACGCTGGCTTTTTTGGATAAAAGCGGAATTGATAAAAAAGATATAAAGACGGAAAACTATAGTTCGTACCCAAAATACGACTATGGTACGCCTTGTTATGAAGGAATAGAAATCCCTTGTCGAACGACACCAAAAATAGTCGGTTATGAAGTTTCCGAATATGTCTCGGTAAAAGTTCGCGACCTTACCAAGGCCGGTGAAATAGTCAAAGGCATCGGCACCGTGGGAGTTTCCGAAATCAGTGGCCCGAATTTTTCCATTGAAAATGAAGATAAGCTCAAGGAACAAGCCCGCAAAATGGCGATAGATGAGGCCAAGGCAAAAGCAAAATCTCTAGCGAAAGATCTCGATGTACGTCTGGTCCGCATCGTGAATTTTTCCGAGGATGGAAATTATCCTCTGTATTACGCCAAAGACATGATGGCGACCGACAGTGTTTCCAGCGCTCCGTCTCCAACGCCCGAGCTTCCAACCGGAGAAAATAAGATTATCTCAAACGTAACGATAACTTACGAAATCAGATAAATATGTTTAGTTAACCTTCAGAGGTGACACTTTTAATTGATAATCTCGCCACTTTTCAATCGGTATCATGCCATTGAGATATTTTCCTAAATGTATTCTATC
>LCGB01000019.1 GCA_000999465.1 Candidatus Nomurabacteria bacterium GW2011_GWB1_43_19 | reverse complement strand
CGGCGAAAGCTACTCAATTTCTCATCAGACGAAGTATGCAGAACAAGCAGGAAGGTCGAGGATTTCGAGCACGATTGATGC
Organism: Candidatus Nomurabacteria bacterium GW2011_GWB1_43_19; assembly: GCA_000999465.1. Taxonomy (GTDB): domain Bacteria; phylum Patescibacteriota; class Minisyncoccia; order Phycocordibacterales; family UBA9973; genus UBA9973. The sequence goes on along the minus strand of LCGB01000019.1, from coordinate 9,294 downwards.
CCGTTATGGATCCCTCCGGAACTCCGGAGAAACCTATCTCCACTACATCGGAGGCATTAAAGGAAAACGAGATATGTGGTTAAAAGACAATAAACAAAACAGTCGAAACTTTAGTCAGGGCCAGAGGGTCTACTCATCCGATGGTATAGCTTCAACCATAGCTGGGAATGCCGGTGGTTTAGGTGGAAAGACGGGTTTGTATGCAATTCCGGTATTAACTCCAGATCGAATGGAAAAACGACAAAACGGCCGAAGATTTAAAAACGATGGCGATCCAGCCTTTACTCTGACCAGTCAAGACAAACACGGCGTGTATGACGGCTTAAGCATTCGTCGCTTAACTCCTGTTGAGTGTGAGCGACTGCAAGGCTTTCCGGACAACTGGACTGAAGGAATTAGCGACACTCAAAGGTACAAATGTTTAGGAAACGCAGTAACCACCCTGGTCATCGCAGAAATAGGTCGAAAACTTATTCAAACAAAGGAGGTGAACCAAATATGAAACCAGGATTAAAAGATAAAAACCCTAAAAATCCAAAGTATCACTTTGAAGGAACCAAACAAAGTGAATCAGGTAAAACGATTTACATGGTTTTGGAGTTGAAGACAGGAAAAACTCTTGAGTGGTCAGAGGAAACATTCAATAAAAATAAATCGAAAGTTGAATATTAAACATATGATCAAAACCAGATCCGAACTATTAAACGAGATTTATAACAGCGTCCATGAGGAAGTCCTCAGGATGGAAATTGCCATCGAAACGCTAACAGACATTGATGATGACACAGTAATTGAGACTGTGGTCAGGCGATCTCCTCTAGGAACCAGAGAAGAAAACCTGACAAAGAAAGATGTGATTGCTAAATACACTAAAGACATCGAGAAGCGGGAAAAGGTACTGAAAGTTATTAAAAAATTATTAAACAAAAATGAATGAGAAAGAAATGTACAAGTTTATTCCTCTTCTCCCTCAGGACGGGATTAAATTGCGATGGTATGAAATTCTCACTCTCAAAGTAAAGGTAAGTATTAAAAAATTATTAAATCTATGGAAAACAAAACATACCCAACAATAGCAATAAGCTTACTGAGATTTGCGGAATATAATCCTCGCAAAGTAACCAGGAGTGTGATTGAACAACTAAAGCGCTCACTTGAGGAATTTGGCTGTCCGGTCCCAATAGTCATTAACACTCATAAGGGCAGAGAAAACGTCGTTGTGGGTGGCGAAAAAAGAGTACGGGCCGCAACGGAGCTGGGTTGGACAGAGATCCCTTACAGTTCCGTTGATATTCCACTACAAAAGGAAAAAGCCCTAAACCTCGCTCTCAACAAGATTGAGGATCAATGGGATGAAGAAAAACTCGCTCAGATAATTACTGACTTAACTCAGTCAGATTTTGATATCTCCCTCACGGGTTTTAACGAAGTAGAAGTAAGCAACCTCTTGGACACAACAATGCTTCTGGAACAGGAAGAAGAAAAGCATTGGGACACTGAAGAAGAAATAAAAAACATCACTGAACCAATATCAAAGTACGGCGAGGTTTATCAGATCGGTCCCCATCGGCTGATGTGCGGCGACTCCACCAACGCAGTAGACGTTAAAAAACTCATGGGAGAAAAACTGGCAGACATGGTATTTACAGACCCTCCTTACAATGTGGCTCACACAAGTAAAGAAAAACAAGGGAAGTTTCATACGGAAAAAGGAATAATTTTAGGTGACAACCAGAGTCAAGAAGACTTCAAAAAATTTACTGAGGGGTTTTTCAATACCATGCACGATGCCCTCAAAGCTGGAGGAGTTATTTATGTCTGCACCGGATACACCTCCTACCCTCTGTTTTATTACCAGATGCTGAACTCTGGCTTTGTATTTAGTAGCGCAATTGTTTGGGTGAAACCTTCTTTCGCAGTCAGCTGGAGTGATTATAAAAAGCAGTACGAGCAGATTATGAAGGGTAAAAAAGGCAAAGGTAAAACCAAAGCTGAGGGCATTATTTACGGCTGGAAGCAGGGAGAAAAACACGTATTCACTGGCGAGACAAACGAAAGCGATGTCTGGAATATGCCCAGAAAAGCAGTGACTGAAATGGTTCACCCAACCGAAAAACCAGAGTGGCTGATTATGAAAGCAATCAAAGGCGGCAGTCGATTCGGAAACGTTGTCCTAGATCTCTTCGGAGGCTCCGGCAGTACCCTGATGGCTGCTCACAAAACAGGCAGAATCGCCTTCCTCATGGAGCGGGATGAAAAGTTCTGTGACCTAATTAGAAAACGCACCCAGCGATTAAAACTAAAAGGCTATGAAAACCAAGAAAGATAAAACAACCAAAATCATAACGACTAAGTTGCCAGGAGAAACCGAGCAGCAGTATTTGGCATGGCTTTTATATTGTGAAGCCGGAAGCATTAGAAGGCTTCTGCATGTGTGGACAGGATTACGGCAAGGTGTCGGTGAAATGTCGGCGGATTTTGTAGAAAAGTTGGGCAAACCACCAGTAGTTCGTACCTTAGACAGATGGAGTAAAAACTTCCAATGGGTGAAGCGCACTGAGCTAAAGCTGGAAGAAGATCTTCTTGCGCTTCGCAATGAAACCAAACGAATTGCGACAAGCCGAACACACAAAATTGCAGAGGCGTTCAAACGCTCAATTGAACTCAAGCTGAAACAGCTCAAAAAGGGCGAAGGTGTCTCTGCAAGCGATGTCAAAGCCATGTGGGAAATGTTCAGAACTGAACTAGGGCTCTCCACCGGAAAAACAGAAGTTGCCCACACCATTAACGAAGAAGACCAAAAACCACCGACTCCGGAAGAACAAGCTCTAGGTAAGGAAATTGATCAGGCAGTAAAGAACTTCTATGACAGACAACGAAATACAACAAAAAAATAGCATATTGTTCTGGATTACCGAGAACAAGATTAAAAATGAAAACGGCGATCCAATCGAGTTTAAAGATCACCGCTTTATGTTGGATATTTATTCCGACTGGTCTTTGGTACAGGTAATCCGCAAAGGGTCCCAAATCGGAGCCAGCACGATGGAAATCTTACGAGCTTTCCACGCAGCAAGGTTCTGGGGCATTAATCAGATTTATACCCTGCCGACTGTAGATGATGTCTCAGAATTTGTTAAAAGCAAAGTGAACCGTCTGGTTAAAGTAAACACCTGCATCCTAGAAGGAGTGAGCGGCAAAGACGTGGACTCGATAGAACAAAAGCAAATCGGCAAATCATTCCTCTTCTTCAAGGGAACCTACACTGAAAAAGAAGCTATCATGTTGACCTCTGACCGCAACATTCATGACGAGCTGGACAAATCAAAGCCAGAAGTAGTAAGAGACTATACCTCCCGTATGGGTTACTCGAAAATTAGGAGCCAGCATTTTTTCTCCACACCCACTACCCCAGACTTCGGTGTAGACAAAATATTTGAGCAATCCGACCAAAAGCACTGGAGATTTAACTGCCCTCACTGTAGTTTCCGCCAACACATGGAATGGGAGAAAAACGTTGATGAAGAACGAGGTATTTATGTCTGCCAGCAATGTAAAAAAGAGATATTCCCAAGCCATATAAACGACTATGGAAGTTGGGAGGCTCGCTTCCCAGGAAGACCCATTTCCGGATACTGGATTAGTCAAATGCACTGTCCCTGGAAGACTGCAGCCAATTTAATACAGGAACGAAAAGATGCTGATGACGACACTTACTTCTTCAACTTTGTACTAGGGCTACCATATCTTGCTGCTGACCAGAAGATTCCAGCCAGCCTCTTTATTCGCAACGTAACAGAAATCAAAGTCGATACGTCAAACGAGTATAACGTCATGGGTATTGACACAGGAATGGGAACCGGTAAGGGCAACCATGTCATGATCGGTAATAAGAAAGGCATTTTCTGGATAGGCATCCTTCAAGATCACGAAGGACAGGATCGCTGGCAACAAACATCTGACCTGATTAAGTTTTTTGATGTCAGAGTGGTAGTCATAGACGGACAACCATATACCACTGAAGCATTTGATTTGGCTAAAGAATTTCCTTACAGAGTTTATCTCAGCTGGTTTAAAGACGATCCTAAGATGCTCGAGGTAATCCGATTCTTTGACGAAAAAGAAAATAAGGATGCGGCTTTCGAAGATGAAGTAAAAGTTTTCTCTTCCAGAACCAGAATTATGGACGACACGATATCAGCTCTAAGGCGCGGTGACATTAAGTTTGCAGTACCGGCTAGTAATCCGGCTTTCAAGCTCCTCATCACTCATGCTCAAACTATGTACGCAAGAACAGTTACCGATAAGTTCGGTCAGGCAAAGCGAGAGTGGGCCAACACCGGACCAAATGATTTCTGGCTGTCACTTATTTATTGGCATATAGCCATGAGAAAAAGACTGAAATATGAACCAAATAAATAAACCAACCATTTCCACCATCGCTGTTACGCCGGCAGAAGCCAAGATCATTGAGGACATCCGAGCAGTTAAATTCGGCAAGGTTGAAGTGTTTATACAAAATGGCAAACCTTACCGCAAGGAAATTACCGAACAGCAAAGAATCGACCCTACAGAAGGCGGTAGTGCCGGAGAAACACCCAAAAAACAAAGCGATGTCGAACTTTAACAAAAAAGTTTGACTTCTTGAGGTGTTTGATGATAATTGCTTGTTGCATGAACAAAAACCCCTTAAAAAAGATTGAAAACTATGTCGACCCTAAGCTGGAAAAACGGCTAGCCTACTTCTTCGGTGTAATGTATGTCATCGTGATCGCTCTATTAGCAGTTAAGGGGATTCTATGGCTACTAAGATAACAAAAGAAAATTTCCAGGCATATTTAAAAGTACAAAACTCCGGCAAGACCAATATGTTTGATTTAAGGAATGTTGTGAAGCTATCCGGTCTCTCGAGAGAAAAGATCTTGGAAATAATGACTAACTATCGTAAGTACAAAAAAAGATGGGAGGTGATAGAAACATGAAGCAAAAACCAGACAGTGATGAGGAACAAAAAATTAAATATCTGATCTATAGGAAACTCGACAGAGCACAAGCATTGGTTAACGAAATTAAAGAGTTGATGAAGAAAATTAACTTAGTACCCTCGAACGAACAATAAACTTCGACCTATTCCCCGGAACTCGGCTATAATTGTGTAAGAAAGCGAAAATGTTACTTTTCCCAACTCATCCGTTTACTTAAGTAGAAGGGTGGGACAGGACAAATAAAACAAAATGAAACCACCTTTTGAAGATGTAGTCAGAGACTACATCAGATTAGTTTATTTTTTTGCTAAAAAGTCCTTGTCCCAACAAGACGACATCGATGATGCTGTCCAGGAGACATTTTTGAAAGCTATGAAAGCATACAAGGATTTTAAATTCAAAAGTAACGGTGAGCTTAAAAGCTGGCTACTTGTCATTTGCCGTCATGTAATAACGGATATGTTTAGGGCAAATAAGAACAATATCTCAATAGAGCAGAATAATATTGAGCTTTTTGAAGACAGTGACGTGGAGGTACTCCTGGAGGCAAAAATTACCCATGAAGAAGACGTTAAGAAGGTCACATCAGCATTAAAAATGCTTAAGCCCGCAGAACAGGAAATTATAAGACTTCGCATTAATGAAGAAATGCCTTTTTGCGATATAGCAACCGCTCTCGATTCGAAAGAACCAGCCATTAAAATGCGTTTTTACAGGGCAATAGTTAAGCTTAAAGAATCATTACTATGAAATTACGTAACATTATTCGATCATTTTTCCTCCAAGAAAGTAAAAAAGAATTCAAGCACATTAGTGCCTTGGAAAATCAAATCTTAGCCCGAGTAAGGGAAGAACAGAGGTTGGAAGAAGAATTAGATAAATCATTTTCTCCGGCACCAAAACCTTTCTGGACATTCCGCTTTCCTCTAGCTTTTGCGACTGTTGCCCTCTTGCTCTTCTTTGTCGGTATCCTGAGTACTCAGTCTCAGGTCGCAGCAAAGGGTTCAATTATTGATGCTTTAATTAGCTTAAGAAACGCCCTCCAACAGGAACTGACTAATCTTCTGACAACAGATCCATCGTATAGAGATAAAAATAGCCAGAAATACAAACAGGCCCAACAGGAGTGGTGTTCTGTGAGTGCGAGACCGGCTGAGGAACAGGAAAAATCTGTAGCAGCTGTCAGAGAGTTTCTTGACAGGCCGGATGCCAACGTCACTTATGAGTGCATCCGGAATCCCAATAAAAACGAAGATGAACAACTAAGAGTTGAAAGCTATACTGTCGACTTCGATCGGTTCATTATCGATACCAAAACTAACCTGATAGTGGAAATGTCACCTAAAGAAGGCAGTTGGGGAACAAACAAAGATGGTTCCCGCTGGTTTAGTCCTCAGAAAGACTACGATTACACACCACGCTATACCATGTCTGAAGCAGAAGTTCTGGCGCGCGAGTTCATTCAGGATCACCAGAAAGCGATCGGGAAAATAGATCTCAGCAAGCTAACGCCTGAGGCAGGAAGCAAAGGCGATAATGAACAAAACACTAACTTTTTCTTCACTTGGAAGGGTGAGCGAAAAAAGAGAGAGCTTGATCACCCCTACACGACCTGCAGAGCAGATATAAAGAAAGAAGATGCTACCAGTTTTGAGAACGGAATGCCCTGCATTACAGTCAAAGAAGAGTTCTTTACGCCTCAGCTTTCCATTACTTTTACCCAGAGCGGGCAATTGGTTAGCTTTATCAACGAGTTAGGCGACTGATTTCACCCTTAAAGTAAGCCAAATAAGAGAAGTATGGATATTCCGATAATTACCGGTATACTTGAGGCGATAAGAGTAAATGACGCGTATGAAACACCTAAAACTTATTATCACAGCAATCGTTCTGACGATACTGCTAGGGTTGGCTTTTTTGGCAACAGGAGCACCCGAGAAACAAGCCGATATCAAAGTCTTCACTGTCAGTAAAGTAAACCAGAACCAGACTACACAGAGGCTTGTGGAAGGCGGATATATCAAATCCTCATGGGTTCTACCAGTTGCACGCTTAATGACTTTACGGTTTGGATTGATAGAGCCAGGAGGATACAAAATTTCCAAGAGCATGAATGCCAGAGAATTGATTGTGATCCTAACTTCAGAGCCTCAACTTAAATGGATTACCTTCCCTGAAGGGTTGAGAAAAGAAGAAATCGGGGAACGTCTTGCAAAACAACTCCACTGGACTGACGAGGAACTGGAAAAATGGAATAGTACTTACACAGCCATGCAGTATGACTACCGTGAAGGAGTTTACTTCCCCGACACCTACCTTATACCGCTCGATGAAAATGGGCTTGATACCGCTCAAAAGATGATTAACCGCTTTAACGAAAAGTTTCAAGGCTATCCAGAAAAATTTGCGGCAAAAGATATCAAGTGGACAACCGCACTGACGCTCGCCTCAATCATCCAGCGTGAGGCGGCAGGTGCCCATGATATGCCCCTTATTGCCGGCATCCTCTGGAATAGACTCGATCAAAACAAGCAACTCGAAATCGATGCAACAGTGCAGTATGCCAGGGGAAAAACAGAGGCAGGGTGGTGGTCACCAATTAAGGGTAGTGAAACCAGAAGCCTGGAGTCACCATTTAATACTTATCTCAATAAAGGCTTACCGCCGCATCCAATCTCCAACCCGGGAATGGATGCTATTGATGCGGTGCTCAAACCCGAAGAAACAGACTGCCTTTACTACCTCCACGACAGCGAGGGAGTAATCCATTGCAGCACATCATTCGCAGAACACGAGTTAAATATAGACCGATATCTCCGCTGATTCACCTCTTTTAGGGTCTCCTAATCACCAGTAATAAACAGAGCTTGACATTTAGAAAATGTTCTGTAATCATTGAAGTATGAGAAGTAAGAATAGTATGAATATACTTACACCACTTCCGCTTCTTAATTATCAAATAACGACATCGTGTATTCAGTTTCGACCATTTCCCCTTCCTTTGCAAACCCAGGTTAACAGCGAAATCCGGGTTTTTTTATAACAAAAGCTGTAGAAAGGAGGTGAAAAAACAAAAAGCTATGAAGGTACACAATCAAATTTCCAAAAAGTTTCTCGCAGTCCTTCCCCTACTGGCAGTCTTTGCTATCGTTGGTGTGGTTGCTTCAAAAACGACACCAGTCGGAGCGCAACAAGACCCAGTCCAGGCGAAAGTAGAAGCCTTAACCAAGAAGCTTCAGGATGCTATTGCTGGTGCCCAGCAAAACGGCGAATTCACAACCAACGAGTTTGGTGAAAGAGTCTACGCCGGAGCAACAGCAGAGCGAATGAAAAAACTCCATAATGATGTATCGAATGAAATCCGGGACTTGCAAGCGCGTCCGGAAGCAGAGAGAGCTGTAACGATCAACAGGATCAATGATTGGAACGATCGTTTCCTCTATAAAGTTTCTGACCAACCAAGGCAAGAAGTGCAATATGCACGAAAAATCGGAGGCATTCAGAACTTCAAGAAAGATGGGGTTGAGGTCTACTTCTCACAAGACTATGCGTATCAGGTAGATGTGGCAACCGGAAAAGTCCTTGATGCATACATTCGGCCCAAAGAAGTTGGCGAGCCAAAAGAGTTCATGGATATGACTCCCCGCTATGACGCTGCTCAGTTAGAGCAAATGGCCAAAGATGTTATTGCCGCTCAGGACTTGGGTGTCGATCTCGACAAACTTGAACTCGAAAGAGGTCAAAAAGTCGGTACGTATTTCTTTACCTGGCATGGAGAAGGCGGTAAGTCCCTGCAAGTGGCATTTACTCAAGGTGGACAACTGATTGGCTATACCAACGCAGGCTTTTTTGACAATCTATGAAAAACTTAAATAACTTTTCTAAATTGTTTCTAAGCTTGGCAATGGTAGTCGGTGTCCTATTTGGTGCTGTCCAAGGGGTCTCTGCATATAACGAAAGAACAATCATATGTTCCGGCGGTGCCTACTTTGATAAGTATGGCCCCAGTCAGTACTGGTATGAACACGGAAACCAAGGCTGGTGTCATAATCCAAACAACTGGTGTGAGAACGGACAATGCTCAAATCAGTCGCCTTATAACGGTGCTCCGTATAGTATGTGGAAGACATACTCTGGTTGTTCTCTGAGTAATTATGCGAGATGGAATATGGGTAACATTGCCCAGTGGAGTTACTGGTATACGTTTATACCAAGCAACTACGCGACTACGACAAATGCCCCATATCAGATTACCTATAACGGCGGAAGCGGCTACAGCTTCTCGATCAATCAGAATGCTTACTATAAT
>LCGB01000018.1 GCA_000999465.1 Candidatus Nomurabacteria bacterium GW2011_GWB1_43_19 | reverse complement strand
TTCCGCATATTTATCGCTAGAAACGAAAGACACAGGTGATGCTGAAGCGATTGAACGTGTCAGGATTTTAGCAAGCGGCAACGTCGGCATCGGGACGACAACACCCACGAACATTCTTTCTCTCGGCAACGGCGCCGCTCGAAAGTTCTGGATTGAGAACACTGCCACTGATGTGGTGGGCAGAGCATTAACGGTGGCGGCTGGAGGCACGGTTGCCGGAACTTCTGTATCCAATGTTGTGGGAGGTAATTTGATATTACAGTCGGGACTGGGCACAGGGACTGGAGCAAGCACTATTTTCTTTCAGACAGGCACTACGCTTACTACAGGCACGACTTTACAGACGATGGAAACAAAGATGACGATTTTAGGAAGCGGCAACGTCGGCATCGGGACGACGGAGCCAGTTTATCCATTTGAGGTCAGAAAGGATGGACGTAATCTATATATTAATTATTATTATCCTTTGGCTTCAAAGAATACAGCAAACACTTACGGTGTCTTACTTGGATATGACACCTCTGACGGAGCAGGAGTTATTTCTCAAAATGGTTTAGCAACAGATTTAAAATTTACTACAAATACAGGAGGAGTTCCTTATGATAGATTGATAATTAAAAACGATGGCCTCGTCGGTATCGGGACGACGGAGCCAGCATCCAAGTTGGACATTACAACAGCCGGTTTAGCCACCACCCAAACCACATCATCGGGGCTTGCCTTGGTCAATACCACAGCGGCCACAGCCATAGCCCCAGTCCAGATCTCCCCGGCTATTCGCTGGTCAGGCTTTGGCTGGAAGACTGATGCCACGGCAGCAAGCCAAGCCGTAGATTTCCGGGCCTTTGTCACTCCAGTGCAGGGAACCTCGGCTCCTACCGGTTATCTTGGCTTTGAATCTTCCATCAACGGTGGGGCTTATTCGGCAACGCCCGCCTTCGTTATCACTTCGGCGGGTAATATCGGCATCGGGACAGCGGGGCCGACAACTAATCTTGAAATAGCCGATGACTTTGCAATTGGCGGGGGCATAAAAATTTCTGATACAGATGGGGGATATTTCTCCTTAGTTCAGACAACGGGAGTAGCCGGAAGTTTTCAACCGGCGTTTACCGGATTCGCGACGGGCGACGTTTCTTCTCTTGTCTTCAAGGGACTGCGAAATACATCAGGGACAACATATCCGACAGTTAAATTTTTAACACGAGACAGCACGGACTCAACAGGCATAGGGGCCACTGACATCGCTTTTCAATTTTCAAATCATACTACCAACATTCTTACTATGTTAGGAAGCGGCAACGTCGGCATCGGGGTAACGCCAACAGCGGGGAAATTGCATGTTAAGCAAACAACAGATTCATCATCGGGTGGTATATTTGTTGGCGATTCTACGGTGACCAATAGCGTTCGTCTTTGGGCAGATGGCACAAATGCTTATGTCTATAGTAATGCCGGTGCGTCACCATTGATTCTTAATACAACCGGTAAAGTTGGCATCGGGACGACGGGGCCGGATTATTCGTTGGATGTCGCCGTGGGCAACGGTATCCAAATTCGCACCACTTCTGACCAAGGATTAACACTGACGACACCTGTGGCGGATGCGCGGTCTGCGACGATTAGCTTCAAGAAATCACGAGGGTCGTATGCCTCGCCAACAGATATAGTAAATGGCGATTCAATAGCCGAAATCTGGAGTTCGCCATTCTCAAACTCATACAAGTCGTTGCTGTCTATTCAGACGGCCGTTGACGGCACTTTCACCAGCAATCAAAACCCGCCGACCAGAATTGGGTTTTATACTAATATAGCAAATGGAGCATCAACAGAGAGGATGAGGATAGACAAAAGCGGCAACGTCGGCATCGGGACGACGGGACCAGCGTCATTAACTGAAATACAAGGAGGATTAACCACAACAGGTGCAGTTTTGACATTAAGTTCAAAAGAAACTTCTACTGTGGTAAACGATGTTCTCGGCAGAATTAACTTCCGAGCAGCACTTGATGCCGCTGGTGGTGATGCAATCTTAACTGGAGCGTCGATAGTTGCCATTGCGGAGGGAACATTCAGTTCAACTGCCAATACTACTTCATTACAGTTTCAAACTGGAGCTTCGGAAGCAGCTACTACCAAGATGACCATATTGTCTGATGGGAATGTGGGGATTGGGACGGCGGAGCCAGAAAACAAAGTTCACATATTTTCTAACAGTGCGGGGACGGTGAGGGCGGAAGCATCGGCCGATTTGACCATAGAGGACGGTTCTGGGGGGGGTTCATTTATTCAGTTCTTGACAGATAACAGTTCTTCTGCGGGGTTGTATTTTGGCGACCCTGAAGACACGATTTCAGGAAAAATCTATTATTCGCATCTTTTAGATTCAATGTTTTTTTCCGCTAATAACACCGTTACCATGACCCTTGATCTCTTCGGCAACGTCGGCATCGGGGTATCTCCGAGCTATCGGCTACATGTTTCTGAAGACACGGCCAGTATTGTCGGGGCATTTACCAACCTCGACGGCACCTGTACCCTTGACCCGGGCGATGTCGGGGGCTGGAGTTGCCCTTCGCGTCCGGTTTCCTATCGTCTTAAAAATGAAAATGAAAACACCATGCTTTCCGTGGGTCTGCTGGCTCAAGAAGTACAGCCGATTTTCCCCAAACTTGTCACGATACAACCTGACGGCACTCTCTCCCTCAATTACGGCGGCCTGACGCCGGTTGTGATAAAAGCCATCCAGGAACTCAGTTTGAATCTGGATGGGGTGGCAGAGAGGGTTGCCCTGCTTGAAGCGAATATGGGAATAAGCGGAAGCGGCGAGAGCATTACGGAGACGCTTGGCCAATATGCGGCAGAATTTTTCAACGCCGGAGTAAGCAGCGTAGTGGACGGCGTGGCCTATATGAAGGGGATAGTTGTTGATACATTGACGATAGGAAGCGCGGCAAAGCCCGTCGGGTTCACTATATACGACACAATAACCAGCAATCCGTTCTGTGTTTCAATGGCCAGCGGAGTTCTAGTTTCTTTGGAGGGAACTTGTGAATCGCAGAACCAAATTTCTATGACCGCCTCGGATACCACTGATACCACGACCAGCTCAACTCCCGCTTCATCTATCGACTCCGCAGGGCAAGCGACTACCACTGAAGAATCTGCGCCGACGGATACCACCACCTCAAACGTCACAACCACGGATACGACTTCTGACACGACCGCCTCGGATACTACTGATACCACAACCAACTCAACCGATACAACCACCACTGAAGAATCTGCGTCAGAACTCACCGCCGTTGACGAGACCCCGCCGGAAGCGGTGGCACCACCGGAAGAAACTTCTCCACCGGAGACGCCGACTCCGGAACCGGCGCCGGAAGTTGTCTCGGAACCCTCTCCTTAACAAGGAGAGGGCAGGGTGAGGTCTGTTGCTTATTTTTTGACAAGTATATATAATTTAATTATGAAAAAAGGGGTTAGAAAAACAAATGAAAAATATGTGACCGAGAAAACTTTTGAGAAATCTATGGTTTCTATTGCTAAATCTTTCGTGCGGATAAATGAAGCCCTAGAGAGGCATGAACGAGTTTTAGAAATGATTTTGAAAGAGCTTAAAAACTTACGCGACGATCATAGGGAAATTCGGAGTGCCTTGTCAAATTTAGAAATAGGTCTTTTAAAATACGACCGTAAACTTGAAGATTTAACTTTGCGTGTGGAAAAACTGGAAATGAGAATTAAATAAATATGTTATAATAAAATTTATATGAAAACAAATATATTTGATGGGCTTGCATTTTTATCGCTGTTTCTGGTTGTGGTTTTGTTGCCGATTTTTTCTTTGCCTTTTACCAATATTCCGGTGGAGACCTCCAAAGGACTGCTTTTGGTGGCGGGGCTGGCGCTCTCTGTTATTTTCTGGGCCATCGCCCGGTTCTCGGACGGGAAAATAATCTTTCCCAAGTCCGCTCTCCTGGCCTCGGGGCTGGGCATAGTCCTGGTTTTTCTCCTTTCCTCCCTTTTTTCCGGCAGTTCCCAAGTGTCTTTATTCGGCACAATGTTTGACATCGGTTCCTTCTGGTTCATCTTCGCCGCTTTTGTCCTGATGTTTATGTCCTCGGTTGTTTTTCGGACTCCCCGGCAAGGCAAAACCATGTTACTGGGAATCATATTGTCTTCGGCCCTTCTTTTGGTTTTTCAAAGCATTCATTTATTCCTGCCCGCACCTCTGTCTTTGGGGATTTTGGCCGGTAAAACCGGCAGTATTTTAGGGTCTTGGAACGCGCTCGGGCTTTTTGCGGGATTTACCGGCCTAATGTCGCTCTTCATGATTGAATTTTTCTCAATTTCCAAAGCGGGAAAAGTTTTACTCCAGGTGCTCACTCTGTTTTCCTTGCTACTCATTTCCGCGGTTAATTTTCCTCTGATTTGGGCGCTGCTGGGGGTCTCCGGCCTGATTATTTTTGTTTATAAAATATCAACGACTTTTGGAAACGATAAGGAAGGAGAAGAGAAGGAAGAACAAGAAAGAAGGCAATTCCCCCTTGCTTCTTTTTTGGTTGCAATAGTTTCTCTGTTGTTCTTCATATCACCCAATTTTATCGGCAGCGTTATCCCCAGTCGCCTGCAAATATCAATCAGCGATGTCAGTCCCTCTTTGCCGGCTACTCTCTCCATAACCAAGGGGGTGCTTTCCGAAAGCCCTGTTTTCGGCATTGGCCCGAACAGATTCGGAGAAGCGTGGTCAATGCACAAACCGGTATCCATAAATAATACTCAGTTCTGGGACGTTTCTTTTGAATCGGGCTCCGGTTTATTGCCCGCCCTAACCGCCACTTCCGGGGGTTTGGGCATTCTTGCCTGGGTCATTTTCTTTGTTTTGCTTTTATGGATCGGTCTTGGGTTGGTGTTTCTTGGCGCAAAAGACAAGATCAACTGGGAAATAATGATGTTTTTTGTGCTCTCTCTTTATCTGTTTATTTCCTCTTTTTTTTATTCCACGGGGTCGGTGATATTTTTATTGGCTTTTGCCTTTACCGGAGTATTTATAGGTTTGTCCGCTTCTTTGAGTTTCGGCAGGGAAGTTACACTGTCGTTCTTGAATGATCCCAGAAAAAGCTTTTTTTCCATTCTGGCTCTTGTTCTCTTAATAATCGTTTCCGCCACTGCTTCATTCAAATATGTGGAGAAATTTTCTTCTGTTTTTTATTTCGGACGGGCGGTTTCTGCCTCTACGGAATCAGTAGCCGAGGATTCCATCAACAAAGCCCTTTCCTTGCACCGGAATGATTTATATTTGCGCGCTTATTCTCAAATAAATCTCGCCAAGCTGAATTCTTTAATTAAAAAAGGGGAAGATTTGTCCGAGGCGGAAAAGACCGACTTGCAAAAAAATCTGGATGGGGCGTTAGGCGGCGCGCAGTTGGCAATAACCTATAATCCCAAAAATTACCTGAATTTCCAGGCGCTGCGGCTGCGTCGTTGGGCGTTAAGGAGGCCTTTGGCCAGGCAATTGAAGCGTACCAGGCGGCGTCCGTCCTCAATCCTTTCAACCCGGGGCTCAAACTAGCCATGGCGCGCGTATCTTTTACCGAAGGCAAGGTCAAAGAGGCGAAAGATTACGCCAACGCCGCCCTTTCTTTGAAGCCGGACTACGTTGACGCCCTGATTGTCCTTTCGCAAATAGCGAAAAACGAAGGCGATAATAAAGGCGCGCTCTCTTACGCGCAAAGCGCTCTTTCTTTCGCCCCTGACGATGAGAACTTGATAAAATATGTTGATTCCTTGAACAATTCCGCTTTTCCATCCGAAGGGGATGGATCCCGTTAGAGATTTTACGGTTTATTTTCGGAAATAATAGAAAAAACAACTTTATGTTAGAAGTTTTATTTAAAAATGAGATAACTACGGAAATGCAAAGCATTTCTTATCTCTAACGGGATGGAGAAAATTCTCAGGATTTTTACTAAAGAGTCGGGGAGCATCAACCAAGCTGCGCTCCTTTTGGGTTCCCTGACTCTGCTGTCCCAGATTTTGGCGCTTTTTCGCGACCGTTCCATTGCGCATTTTATCGGTCCTTCTCCGTCCTTGGACGCTTATTACGCGGCTTTTCGCGTGCCCGACCTGATTTTCATTTGCATAGCTTCGCTTGCTTCCATCACCGTCATAATTCCTTTTCTGATCGCCCGAATGGACGGGGACAAAGTCACTCCGGAAGCGCGCAAATATTTAAATGATATTTTTACCGTATTCTTCGGCCTGATGGTGCTCGTTTCCCTGGCTGCCTTTTTCCTGATGCCCCGTCTGATATCTTTTATTGCTCCGGGTTTCAGTCCGTTTTACCAGGAAGAAGTGATTATGCTTTCGCGCATCATGCTGCTCTCGCCGATTCTCTTGGGTCTCTCCAATCTTTTTGGCACGGTTACCCAGCTTTTCCGCAAGTTTTTTATTTATTCCCTGAGCCCGATTTTTTATAATTTAGGCATTATTGCCGGAGTCATATTTCTCTATCCGTTTTTTGGAATCTATGGTTTGGGCTTGGGCGTGGTTTTCGGGGCCTTAATGCATTTCGGAGTACAGGCCATTGCTTCGCGCAGTTGCGGGTTTATGCCGAAATTTTCCTTTTCAATCAATTTCCGGGATATCAAACAGGCGGCGCTGATTTCACTCCCGAGGACATTGGGGCTGACTTTCAATAACATCGCCCTGATTAGCATTATCGCCATGGCCTCTTTTTTGAAAAGCGGTTCCATTTCCATTTTTAATTTGTCATTAAATCTTCAATCGGTGCCGCTGAACATTATCGGCATATCTTACGCAGTCGCGGCTTTTCCTTCTCTGGCCAAGTCCTTCGGGGGCGGACAGAAAGATGAATTTAAAAAATACCTTAAAACTGCCGGGCGGGCGATAGTTTTCTGGTCTCTGCCGGTAATATTTTTATTTATCGTGCTCCGGGCGCAAATCGTGCGCGTGATTCTCGGTTCCGGGTCTTTCTCCTGGAACGATACCCGCCTGGTAGCGGCCTCCCTGGCCATTTTTTCCGTTTCCATTCTTGCCCAAGGCATGATTGCTCTGCTTTCCCGCTCTTATTATGCCATTGGCAATACCCGGCGCCCGCTCATCGTGAATCTCTTTTCCTCAGTCCTGATTATAATTTTATCCTACTTCTTGATATATCTTTTTGAAAACGTTCTTTTATTCCGCTTTTTTATAGAATCAATGCTGAAAGTAGGCGATATTCCGGGCACCGAAGTATTGATGCTCCCGCTGGCCTATTCCATCGGAACCATCCTAAACTTTGTTTTGCACTGGGTCTCCGTCAAAAAAGATTTTATGCCGGAGGAATCCTTCATTACCAAGACCTTTTTCCAAGGCCTGGGCGCGTCGTTTTTCCTCGGCTTGACCGCCTACCTGTGCCTCAATATCCTTTCCCCGGTCTTCGGCACGACCACTTTCTGGGGTATTTTCCTGCAAGGATTTATTTCCGGAATTATGGGCATTGCCGCCGCCGTGCTGGTTCTCTACTTATTGGGAAACGAAGAACTGAAGAATCTGGCCCAAGCCCTCACCAGCAAGTTCTGGCGCGCCAAAATCATCGCTCCGGCCCAGGAGGAGCTTTAAGATTACGCTTTTTAAGCTTTATATGATAGGCTGAAATGGGGGAACAGTGTTTCCCCGTCTTTTGTATGGAAAAAGATTATTTAAATTTGCGCCGAAAATTGGTGCTTAAATATTATTGGCAAGTAATTAGACGTTATAAAACGTCCTTTTTTGCCGTTATTACATGCACAATAGTTGCTTCAATTCTTGATGTCTATATACCTCTTAAATATTTACATCTTTGGAATGTTTTGAGCACAAACGATTTTTCAATTGTTTCAGCTGCCAAATCAATAGTTATTTTAATTATGGTATTAAATCTAACCCGATTTTTAATTCAAAGAATATCGGGTTTCTCGCTATCTTTTTTTGAATCAAGCGTTATGGCGGGTCTGCGCGAGCAAGGATTTTCTTATATGATTGAGCATTCTCATTCTTTTTTTGCAAATAATTTCAGCGGGTCGCTAACTTACAAAATAAATAAATATGCCCGGGCGTTTGAAAAATTGACCGACAGAATGGTGGCCGACGGTTTGCCCCTCATTGTCCGTAGTGTAGGTACAGTCGTTGCAATTTATACTTTGTTTCCCAAGTATTCTTATATATTGGGAATATTCTGCGTAATATTTTTATTGACCGCCTTTATTTACATCCGCTATAAACTAAAATATGATGTTATTGCATCCGAGTGCGATACTAAAACAACAGGAACCTTTGCTGATGCCATCAGTAATCATTCTTCCATTCAGTTGTTTACCGGTCATGAATATGAAAAAAGTCGCGCCAACAAAATAATCCAAGAACAAAAAAAGGCGACTGTCTTCAATTGGTATTTGTGGGAAGGATTAGGCGCCATAGAAAGTTTTTATATATTTATTATTGAATTTATAATTTTTTGGGTGGCTGTGGGTGACTGGAGGCTGGGTTTGATAACTCTACCTTTGATAGTTTTATTGCAGGTTTATTTTGTGAGGTTGGTTGATGGCTTGTGGAGTTTTGGCGCCATTGTTCGCGCCTATTATGAAAGTTTTGCGGATGCTCACGAGATGGCAGTTATCTTAAACACCCCGTATGAGATTATTGATAAGCCGAGCCAGGTTGCCAAAAACATAGAAGGAGAAGTTGTTTTTGAAGACGTAACATATGTGTATAAAAATAATAATTCCAAAGTGTTGGATAAATTTTCGTTAAAAATTCCTGCCGGACAAAAAATTGCCATTATTGGGTCATCGGGGGCGGGGAAGACCACTTTTGTGCGTCTTCTGATGAGGTTATTTAATCTTACCTCGGGAAAAATTTTAATTGACAAGATTGACATAAACAATATTTCCCAAGAAAATCTTCGTGAAAAAATTTCTTTTGTGCCGCAGGACCCGGTGCTTTTCCACCGCACGTTGATGGAAAATATTCGTTATGGAAAGCGAGATGCCACGGATGCGGAAGTATTTACAGCCGCCCACCTTGCGCACTGCGATGAATTCATTGACCTTTTACCGCTTGGTTATGAAACCTATGTTGGCGAGCGGGGAGTGAAACTTTCCGGCGGTGAGCGCCAGAGGGTAGCCATTGCCCGGGCGATTCTCAAAAATGCCCCAATCCTCGTCTTGGATGAAGCAACCTCTTCGCTGGATTCGCATTCTGAATATTTAATCCAAGACGCGCTTACCAAACTTATTAAAGGCAAAACCACTATTGTTATAGCCCACCGACTCTCCACTATTAGGCAGATGGACCGGATTATCGTGCTGGACAAAGGAAAAATTATTGAAGAGGGAACCCACAATGAGCTGATTACCAAAGAAGGCGGCCTTTATAAAAAATTATGGGACCTGCAAGCCGGAGGATTTAAAATACAAATATAATTTTTGAAGAATGAATGTGTCAAGGATGCCCCTTGACATGACACAAATTTATGAAATTAGAAAATATCAGAAACTTTAGTATTATCGCGCACATTGACCACGGCAAAAGCACTTTGGCGGACCGGATGCTGGAGATTACGCATACCATCGAGAGCCGCAAAATGCGCGACCAGGTGCTTGACTCCATGGACTTGGAGCGGGAAAGGGGGATAACCATCAAAATGCAGCCGGTTCGCATGGAATACAATTACCACCCCGTCCTAAAGGGCGTCCCTCCTCCACAAGGAGGGGAAGATTCCTCTCCTCCTAAATTAGGAGGAGTACCCGAAGGGGGAGGTGGTACTTACATTTTAAATCTGATTGACACTCCTGGGCACATAGATTTTTCTTACGAGGTCTCCCGCGCCCTAAAGGCCGTGGAAGGGTCTATTTTATTGATTGATTCAACACAGGGGGTTCAGGCGCAGACGCTTACCACGCTTGCTATGGCGCGTGAGGATGGTCTTAAAATCGTCCCGGTACTCTCAAAAATTGATTCTCCGCTCTCTCGGGTGTTGGAAACCAAGGAAGAGGTTGTCGGGCTTTTAAACTGCAACCCGGATGAGGTCTTGCTGGTCTCGGGGCGTACCGGAGAAGGAGTGGAAGATCTACTCCAGGAAGTTATCAAGCGTGTGCCGGAGCCGAAAGAAACATATCCCGGCGATAATAATTTACGGGCGTTGGTTTTTGATTTTAAGTATTCCAACCACCGCGGAGTGATAGTTTTTGTGCGGGTGTTTGACGGCAAAGTTTCCAAAGGAGACAACTTGGCCTTTGCCGGCTCCGGCGAAAAATTTACCGCGCTGGAAGTCGGAACTTTTTCTCCGGAAGAAACACCGAAGGAATTTCTCCAAAAAGGGGAAACGGGTTATATCGTTACCGGCATAAAAAAGCCGGGCATAGCGTCGGTTGGGGACACTATCACGATGTTTAAAAATCCTTTGCCGGCCTTTCCGGGCTACATGAAGCCCCTGCCGGTCGTCTGGGCCAGTGTCTTTCCCGAGGACGCCGACGATTTCGCGGAATTGAAACTTTCTCTGGGAAAGTTGAAACTTTCCGATTCGGCATTTTCCTACGAAGAAGAATCAAGTGGTTCGCTGGGCCGGGGATTCCGGTGCGGATTCTTGGGGATGCTCCATTTGGAAATCGTCACCGAACGACTGAAGCGCGAATTCAATCTGCGTTTGGTAATTACTACGCCTTCCATTACCTACGAGGTTTCAATGAAAAACGGAAAGAGAGAAAAAATATATTCTCCCTATTTTTTTCCGGATGATGGGAGCATAGATGTCGTGTTTGAACCCTGGGTTAACTTGAAAATAATCACTCCCGTTTCTTATGTCGGCAATATCATGCAACTCCTGTTTGATCATGAGGCGGAGGTCGGCGATACGGAAAATTTCGGCCTTCGACACGACGGAGTCGGCCTCCGGCCTGACGAAGTCGGCAGATCCCGTGCTTCTATTTCCGTTAAGATGCCCCTGCGCGAACTGATGCGGAATTTTTTTGACGAACTTAAAAGCGTTTCCTCGGGATACGGCTCCATCTCTTATGAAATGGGCGAAATGCGGAAAGCGAACGTAACTCGCCTTGACCTTTTGGTCGCGGAGGAAGTTGTACCGGCCTTTTCCAGGGTTGTTTCCAAAAAAAGGGCCGAGGAAGAGGCGGAGCAGGTGGTGGAAAAACTGGCCAACCTTTTACCTCGGCAAATGTTTACCCTGAAAATTCAAGGCCGCGCCCTGGGACGGATAATTTCTTCCCGTACTCTCTCCGGCATGAAAAAAGACGTTACCCAGCATATGTACGGGGGCGACATTACCCGCAAGATGAAACTGCGCGAAAAGCAGAAAAAAGGCAAGAAGAAAATGAAAGAACGCGGCCGGGTAAATATTCCCCAGAATGTTTTTCTGAAAATGATGCGCGCGGGAGAAAAATAAGAATACTGATTATTACTAGAAAAGAAAGAACTTGTCGGAATTAGCATGTTATCAAAATTGACGGCCGTCTTAAAATGATAACATATTAGTTGTTACCTTTTGTTATTTTAAAGGTCTTTATATTTTTCCGGATATTCAATTCTTCCAGACGTTTTGAGAAAGAAGAGGGAAGAGGGCCAGGACCAATCCATAAACTTTGTTGTAACATTTTGTACCCGAATATTTTTATCTGGTTTCGTAGCCAGTTGCGCATAATTCTATTTTGCTCGGGTATGTCAAAAGAAAGAATCATATTGGTGGGCGAATTTGTCTCAAAAGGTGATGAAATGTAATTTAACAAACGAGCATGTTTGACATACTTCTCGCCCTTTTTGGTTATCGACCAACCTGCCGTAGAATTATCCACATACCCTTTTAAATGAAGTCGCGAAAGCGCTACGCGTACACTTTCTTTTTTGTATCGCTTAAGTTTGCGCTCGTAAATAATAGACCTAAATCGGCGAACATTTCGCGCACTTCCCAATGTGGCCATAAGGAGATCCATTAAACTTGATGAATAATTTCTAATATACATATATATGTATATTATCACATTTGACGGCCGTCACAAAGTGATAACATGTGTCTTGGGATATTACTTGGGTTATGTTTCTTGGGATTTAAGGTTGTGGGGGGGGGCAGTAAAAGAATATACTTATAAACATGAGTATGAGCGGCTCAGGTTGTTATGTTATCTATTCTAAAAAATAAAAAAGGTTTTACACTCATAGAACTTTTGGTAGTTGTTGCAATTATTGGAATATTAACTAGCGTTGTTTTGGCTTCGCTTAATACTGCTCGAGTAAAAGCAAGAGATGCAAAAAGAATTGCTTCTTTTAGGCAAATCCAGTCTGCCTTAGAGATGTATTATAGTACGAATGGCAACTATCCGATTCTCCTGGCCTATATTAACCCTTCTAGCGGAAATGTAAATTGGCTGACAGGATTTGCCACAGCTTTACAACCATATCTTTCTTCAGTTCCAAATGATGCGGTGGGAGTCGGGTATCTTTATAGTTCTACAAATGGCGGGCAAAAATACGGTCTAGCTCTAAGTTTTGAAGGTTCAAATTATGATACCTTGATGGCTGGAGACGGTGGGATGTCTGCATCTTATTACGAACTTGGGCCCTCTCCTGCGGAATGCTGGGCAAACGGGAATAAAGAATGGTGGGGGTCACCTTCTATAAATTGTCCTTGAAGTTTTTAATTTTACCGGAATATCGGAGAATACAGCAGTATCATACTGACGATAATCAATACGCTGACTATCGCCCAGATGACCTGGATTTTCTTTTGATGTTTTTTATGGAAAAGCATATACTAAGTATACCCCCACACCTATTTTATTTCAAGTTTATTAAATATGTATGGGTTGATGGTGGGCTTATAGGTGTAGGGGTATATCATACCATGAGAAATTTTCAACAAAAAAAAGTATGGAGTAATCTGATACAATCCAAACCCGCTTTGATACTATTGGGAATTTTGATATTATTTTTTGCCTGGAATGTTTTCGGCCTCTGGAATAAAATGGCAGAAACCAGCAAAAACAGACAAATAGTCGAAAATAAAGTTACCGCCTTAAAACTGCAAAAGGAAAAATTATCATCCGAAATAAACAGCTTGGAAACAGACCAAGGCAAAGAAAAATTTATCAGGGAAAACCTTGGCTGGGTAAAAGAGGGAGAGGGCTTGATTATAGTGGTGGAAGATAAAAATCCACTTGAAACCAAGAAACCCGCTCCTTCCAAGATTTCTTCCTTCTTTTTGTCTTTAAAAAATTGGTTTAAATAAATTATATGATACAATATTTATATGAAAGTCATATTTTTTGAGGTGCCTAAGGCAGAACAATCCGTTTTCTCGCAGTCCCTAAGCGTTTTTGAAGTAGCTTTTTATGAAGAAAGATTAACTGAAAATAATGCCGATTTGGCTAAAGACGCCGACATTGTCTCGGTCTTCGTTGATTCCGATGTCAATAAAAACGTCATTGATAAAATGGTAAATTTGAAATTCATCGCCACTCGCTCCACCGGATTTAATCATATTGATTGTGAATACGCTTTTACTAAAGGAATCAAAGTTTCCAACGTGCCGGCTTATGGTTCGCACACCGTGGCCGAATTCACATTCGGTCTAATCCTAAATCTTTCCAGAAAAATTCCATCCGCTAACGCATATCTCAGGGAGACATTGAATTATAATTACTTGCCCTGGATGGAAGGATTCAATTTAGAGGGAAAAACGCTTGGCGTCATTGGCACGGGCAAGATTGGCAAAAATGTCATCAAGATTGCAAAAGGGCTTGAGATGAATGTCGTTGCTTATGATTTGTATCCAAATTTGGCATTCGCCAAGGAAAATAATTTTGAATATAAAAGTTTTGCCGAAGTTGTTTCCCGGTCCGATATCATCACCCTGCACGCTCCCCACAATAAGGAAAATCATCATTTAATAAACAAAGAAAATATTTCCACGATGAAAAGGGGTGTTTATTTGATTAATACCGCTCGCGGAGAGCTCGTAGACACTGAGGCCTTGGTTCTGGGCCTCAAAGAGGGAATTATTGCCGGAGCGGGGCTGGATGTGCTTGAGGGCGAGAAGCAGATGCAGAACGCGAAGAATTCCGGAGTAGAAATAGGCGAAGATATAAAAAATATCATTGCTCTAAATCGAGAACTGATAAAAATGCCGAATGTGATAGTGGCTCCCCATATGGCTTTTTACACCAGCGAGGCGGTGGCCTCAATAAAACAGACAACCATAGAAAACATCAAGGCCTTTCTTTCTGGTACCCCAATTAATTTAGTAAAATGAAAAATGGAAAGACAAATTAAAAATTTTGATATTCTGGCGACAACTCCGAATCGCACAATGGCGCTTGAGCTGGTAGAAGCGGGTCTGGCGGCTATCAATACCGAGAAAGTTGTTCTGTCTTCCGTGTCGCTTGAGGAAAACATTTTATCCGTACAGGGTCAAAAATTTAACCTCTCCAAATTCAAAAGAATAAAAATAATCGGTTTCGGGAAATCATCTCCCGAGGCAGCTCTGGCGCTGGAAAAAATTTTAGGAAACAGAATTACGGAGGGCGCCGTTATTGGGCTTAAAAAAACAAGCTCCAAATATATTAAAACTTTCGCCGGCACTCATCCGAAGCCAAGCCGGGAAAATATTCTTGCCGGAGAAAAAATATATGAAATAATTAAAGATTCCAAAGCGGACGACCTGGTTATTGTTCTTGTCTCCGGTGGGGGTTCCGCTCTGCTTTGCTATCCGGAAAATGAACGCGAACAAGGAATAAAACTTTATGATTCATTCTTAAAAACGGGAAAAACAATTGCGGAAATGAATATGGTCAGAAAACACCTTTCTCTTCTTAAGGGCGGCGGTTTGGCTAAACTTGCTTATCCGGCAACCATTATCGGGCTTATTTTTTCCGATGTTCCGGGGAGTGTTTTTGAAAGTGTGGCTTCCGGGCCCACTTATAAAGATAAAACCACCATAGCCGATGCGGAAAATATAATTAGGGATAATAATTTGGGAGAATTTGACCTAACTGAAACACCGAAGGAAGACAAATATTTTGCAAAAGTTCATAATTTTGTGTTAGTTTCAAACAAAACCGCGGTGGAAGCGATGGCGCGCAAAGCGCAGGAATTCAATTTGGAAGCGGGCGTCGTTTCAACCGAATTATATGATGAAACAGAAAAGGCGATTGAGAAAATATTTTTTCTACATAAAAATAATACGGTAGTTTTGGCCGCCGGCGAGCCAAAAATTGAAATCAAGGACAAAAGCGGAAAAGGGGGCAGAAATCTTCATATGGGACTGGAAGCCCTGAAAAAAATAAAAAAAACAGGCGAGGACTTCGTCTTTATTTCATTTGCGTCCGACGGTATGGACAACAGCGATGTTGCCGGAGTGATAGTAGACAAAACTACAATAGAAAAAGTAGAAAAATTGAATCTAGATGTTGAAGATTATATCAACCGCTTTGATTCCTATTCTTTTTTTAAAAAAACCGACGATATGATTATGACTGGCCCGACCGGTGCCAATGTTTCCGATTTAATGATTTTACTGACGAAAAAATAATTCTTATTCTTTCCCGACGGCTTCGGAAATATTTTTATACCCGTCTTTTTTTAGGAGCTTGACCAGACCGAGATTTATGTCGCTGATTAATTGCGGGCCTTCGTAAATCATCCCGGTCATAAGCTCTATCAAACTCGCGCCCAATTTGATTTTCCGGTAAGCGTCTTCCGCGCTAAACACTCCGCCGGAGCCGATGATGACCGGACTGCTTGCCCCGAACGGAGTCGAGGGGCCATTGATTTTTTTATAAACATACCTGATGAGGTCGTCGGACAAGTTGTCCAGAACCTTTCCGGAGAATCCGCCTTTTTCCGGAACGAATTTATCCACGATATTTTTATTGTTTCTATTTTTTGTCAGGTTGGTGCAGACGAAGCCGTCAATTTTAAACCGGAGCGCAACGGCAATTATCTCGTCCGTTTCCCGCTCGCTTAAATCCGGCGATATTTTCAAAAAAATCGGTTTGGTTTTCGGGACGGACATAATTTTTCCCAGCAGGGCCTCAAGCTTTGCGCCGCCAGTAAAGGGCTCGCCGCCGTAAGCGTTTGGACAGCTGATGTTGATTGTCACATAATCCCCAACGTCCTTGAACGCCTCGTAGGCCTTGAAATAGTCCAAAATGGCCGTTTGCGTATCGGCCGTTGCTCTACAGTTGGTTTTGGCGATATTTATCCCGACGGGAAGGCCGAATTTCTTATCCTTCAATCGTTTTGAGATATTTTCACAGCCGTCGTTGGCTAGGCCATAATAAACAGCCAGGGACTTTGACTTTTTCAGGCGCCAAAGGCGGGGTTTCGGATTGCCTTGGCAAGGATTGCCGGTGATTGAACCAACCTCCGTAAAGCCGAATCCGAGCGACGGGGTGATATTTGTTAAAGTCGCATTTTTGTCAAAACCGGCCGAAAGGCCGACCGGATTCTTGAAATTTATCCCCAAAATATTCTGCTCCAGGCGTTTATTTGAATAACCCCAGCAGAAATAAGCAATTTTACGGCCAATGAAAAATTTTCCCAACCAGCGCAAAAAGACCGCCATCCAATCGTGAATTTTTTCCGGGTCAATTTGAAAAAAAATGGGCTTTAAAATCCATTTGTATTTCTTTCCCATTACATAGTTTCTCCAGCCAATTAGCAGGTCAAACATATGTTAATGGTAGCAAAAATATGTTAAAATTAAAAACATATGGCTTTGCAATCAAGTTGCCCGATTAATAAAATTTTTGCGGAAGAAATAAGTGATTCGCGGGGAAATCCAACTATCAAAGTCACGGCTTGGGCCGGAAGCATCTCGGGTAGTTTTTCCGTTCCATCCGGCGCATCAACCGGAATCCATGAAGCTCATGAACTAAGGGATGAGGACGGCAACCCTCCTTCGCCCAACGGCTTCGGACGGGCAAGGGGAGTAAAAAATGCGATTGAAAAGGTAAATAAAATTATCGCTCCGGCTCTACTAGGCCAAGATATTTTCAATCAGAAAGAAATAGATAGGATTATGCTTGAGTTGGACGGCACTTACAACAAAGACAATTTGGGTGGGAATGCAATAATCGGCGCCAGCATCGCTTGCGCGAAAACTGCGGCGAAAATATCCGGAAAAGAAGTTTTTGAATATTTAAGAATTCTTACAAACATTAAACCTTCCCTTCGGCCGGACTCAAGACAAGCGCGCAAAGTTCCTTATCTTTTTATGAATTTACTTGAAGGAGGGAAACATGTCCATAACGGCCTTGGCTTGGCTTTTCAGGAATATCTGATAGTGCCTGAGACGGAAAATGTTCAGGAGGCGGTTGACATCGGAATAAAAATACAAGAAGGTCTAAAGAAAATATTGAAAGCATCCGGCGACGAAGCAATTGAATCCGGTGATGAAGGGGGTTTTGCGCCGAAAACGAACGACATTAAGACACCTCTCAAATACTTGACTGAAGCCGTAAATAAAAACAATCTGCAAGACCAAGTTCGTCTGGCTCTGGATACCGCCGCTTCGTCTTTTTATGCCCGGGGAACATACAAAATTAACGGCAAAAACATTCCAAAAGAGGAGCTGGGGGAGATTTATGATTCTTTGGTTAAAGAATTCAATTTGCTTTCCATTGAAGACCCATTTGAAGAAGAGGATTTTGAAAGCTTTGGCGGATTAAAAAATAAAAACAAGGGCTTACTGATAGTAGGAGATGATTTAACCGTTTCCAACCAAACACTTCTTAAAAAGGCCATCGAGAAAGGAAGCATCAACGCAATAATTATCAAGCCCAACCAGATCGGCACATTAACTGAAACTTTGGAGACGATGAAGCTGGCAAGAGAGCACGATATTGAACTTATTGTCAGCCACCGAAGCGGAGAGACGGACGATGATTTTATCGCCGACCTTGCTTTTGCCTTCAACTGTTTCGGACTGAAGGCCGGTTCTCCGTTAAAGCCGGAAAGAATGGTAAAATACGAAAGACTGATTCAAATCAGCAATTTATTATTAACACAATTTATTTATGGTAGAAGAAAAAAAACATGATTTTATAAAATGGTATGGCGAGGTTGGCATTGCCGATGTTCCGAGCGTGGGGGGAAAAAACGCGGCCTTGGGTGAAATGTATTCCAATCTTGTTCCACTTGGCGTGAATGTGCCGGACGGTTTTGCCTTGACGGCGGACGCCTACCGCTATTTTTTTAAAAAAACCGGTTTGGATGAAAAAATAAAAGAGATTCTTTCGGACATTAATACTCATGACATACGCAATCTCCAGATTCGGGGTAAAAAAATTCGAGAGGTAATTTTAAAAGCCATTTTACCCCAGGATCTTCAGGATAAGGTTACTGAAGCATACCTGCAAATGGAAAAAAAATACGGGGAAAATATAGATGTCGCCGTCCGCTCGTCGGCCACCGCCGAGGATCTGCCGGGCGCTTCGTTTGCCGGCCAGCAGGAGACATATCTCAACGTGCGTGGCATAGATGACGTGCTCACCGCAACCAAGAAGTGCATCGCTTCGCTTTTTACCGACCGGGCCATCTCCTATCGCACGGACAAGGGTTTTTCGCATTTTGATGTGGCGCTATCGGTGGGTGTCCAATGCATGGTGCGTTCAGACATGTCGTCTTCCGGCGTCGCCTTTACCATAGATACGGAAACTGGTTTTGACAAAGTTATTTTAATAAACGGCGTATATGGCCTGGGAGAATTCATCGTGCAAGGCAAGGTCATTCCGGATGAATTCATAATTTTCAAGCCGTCACTAGAGAGCGGGAAAAACCCGATTATCGGGAGAAACATCGGCAAAAAAAATATCAAACTTATTTATGCCAAAGAGGGAACCAAGCAGGAGAAAGTTCCGGCATCCGACCAGCAAAAATTCTGCATTACGGACACCGAAGCGATAAAGTTGGCAAAGTGGTGCCACGAGATAGAGAAATATTTTTCCAAAAAACACAACCGTTACCAGCCGATGGATATTGAATGGGCCAAAGACGGCAAAACCGGCGAACTTTTTATCGTCCAGGCCCGTCCGGAAACGGTCATTTCGGGAGAAGACAAAAATATTTTAAGAGAATATCAATTACAAGGGAAAGGCAGGGTGCTCTCGGAAGGCATTGCCGTCGGGGCCAAAATCAGCTCCGGAGAAGTGAATGTCTTACGCAACGCCAAGAATATAATTTCTTTTAAAAAAGGGGAGGTGTTGGTAACGGAAATTACCGATCCGGACTGGGAACCGATTATGAAAATTGCCAGCGCCATTGTGACGGACAAGGGCGGGCGCACTTCACATGCCGCCATCGTGTCGCGCGAGCTCGGCATTCCCTGTATCGTCGGGACGAATAATGCGACTAAAAAGCTCAAAGCGGGCCGGAAAGTGACGGTGGACTGCTCCGCCAGTCAGGTGGGCAGCGTCTACGACGGCATTATTCCGTTCAAAGTGTTGGAGCACCGCCTCAATGAAATACCGAAAATAGCGACGAAGATTATGGTTAATATCGGTTCCCCGGATGAAGCATTTAAACATCACAATCTTCCGGCCGTCGGGGTAGGGCTGGGCCGACTGGAATTTATTATTGCTTCGCACGTCCGTGTGCATCCGAATGCGCTGATTGATTATAAAAAATTAAGGAAAGGCGGTAAGACCCCTTATATACGCAAGTTGCTCAAGCAAATTGATGAGTTGGCGCCCCTTTACAAGGAAAAAGCGCAGTTTTATGTGGACGAGCTGGCCCTGGGCATCGCGAAGATTGCCGCCACTTTCTTCCCGCATGAAGTCATCATCCGCTTTTCCGATTTTAAAACCAATGAATATCGCACACTAATCGGCGGAGAGTTATACGAGCCGCATGAAGAAAATCCGATGCTGGGCTGGCGCGGCGCGTCCCGTTATTATGACCCGAAATTCAAGGAATCCTTCGGTCTGGAGTGTAAAGCGATGAAGCGCGTGCGCGAAGAAATGGGTTTTACCAACGTGGTTCCGATGATTCCTTTCTGCCGGACGCCGGAGGAGGGGAAAAAGGTGATAGAAGTAATGGCGGAGAACGGATTGGACCGCGCGAAAGACAAGGGCCTGAAAATTTACGTGATGTGCGAGATTCCTTCCAATATTCTTCTGGCGGATGAATTCTTGGAAGTTTTTGACGGGATGTCTATCGGGTCCAATGATTTGACCCAGCTTACTTTGGGGCTGGACCGGGACTCCGGCATTGTGACCCATATTGCCAACGAAAATAATCCAGCGGTCAAGAAAATCATTGCCGAGGTCATCCACAAATGCATAGAGAAAAATAAATATATCGGCATCTGCGGTCAGGCGCCATCGGACTACCCGGACTTCGCGCAGTTTCTGGTAAAAGAAGGGATAGAGAGCATGTCGCTCAATCCCGATACGGTTATCAAGATTATTATGGCGCTGGGGGAACAAGAGAAAAATAGTTAACTTGTGCGGCCGGCGAGAATCGAACTCGCGCCCGATGCTTGGGAAGCACCAGTTCTGCCACTAAACTACGACCGCATACAAGAAAATATACCCTTACTTGGCCTGCTTGACAAGTATGCTATAATAAAAACTCATTAATAATTAATTTTGAATTTTTATGAAAAATGTAACAATTTATTCAACCCCGACTTGTCATTTTTGCCATATGGCAAAAGATTTTTTTATGGATAACAATGTCGCTTATACGGAATACAATGTGGCGAGCGATATGGAAAAAAGGAAAGAAATGGTAGAAAAAAGCGGACAAATGGGCGTGCCGGTAATTATCATCGGCGATGAACTGACTGTTGGCTTTGATAAGGCAAAAATTTCGCAACTTTTGGGCATTTAAAGGTGCAGTATTCTTGAATTAGTCCGAACGCATTTTGCCGCCTGCGGCGGCGAGGAATTCCCCCCGCGAAAATTCGGAAAGGCGGCGGAGCCGCACCACTGACAATTTCAAGTTTTTCTTTGGCGGCATTATGAATTATACAATCCTAAAATTCGGAATCAAGAATATGACGAGTAGTATCAATTTCATTTTGGAAAAAAGTTTGATAAAGCGCAAAATTTTGTTCGGAAGATTCCGGATTGGCATTTATCAATTGTGGTTCACTAACAGAAAAAGTTTGCCTACTCAAAACCCAGTAATCGCCTTTATTTCGCCTAATTTGCACAGTAGCGGTCTGTGGGTGAACCACAAACACTTCGAGCCATTCATTTTCCGAAATCTTTTTTCCAGACATTCTGTCAGAAGTCATTTTGTTCAAGTAGACAGTTATGACTTGTGGAAACGCTTCACGCTCAAGCATTTCTCGCGCCTCAAAATTTTTGGCGTAAGTTTCGGGGTCGTCAGACTTTTTCCACTTTTCATCAGAGATAACTACGCTCTTACCAGATATTTCTATAGTGTAGTTATCGGATTTTTTATCGACAAGATAAAAAATCCCCATAGCCAAAACAATGACTGCTAAAATGCCTATGATTAAATTTTTGTTCAATTTTTCCATATTTTTAATCAATAAATTGAACGGTCAATTTATATTCTTTCGCAACGCCGTAATCATCCAAAATGGACTTTGCCATACTTTCGGCGGTTTGCGTGTACTGGTCTTTACCAATTCCGGTAATCGGCTCCTGTCCATTCGCGGAAGTCATAGTAATAATCATTTCTTTCGGGACGAGAGGTTTCCCGTCGGCATCTTGCGAAAGAATATCAACATTGACGGCAACCCTTTGTCGCCACAAGTCCGTCATTTTGTGGATATTGTGAGAGGTGTAAACCTTCAACCATTCATCTTGGGTCGGGTGTTGGCTAACTTCAATTTTATTGTTCAGATAGATAAAACCAAAAATACCAACTACGGCAAGCAGAACGATGGAGAAAATAATAATGCTATTGTTTTTCATATTTTATATTTTTTCTCGCACGCTCGCATAAAATATTGGTCGGCCTCTTCTTTGGTGTCAAATTTAGCGTCTTCGCACCACTCTTTCCGTTCCGTTAAATCAGGGCCGTTAGGGAACGACGCCATTCCTTCGGGAATCCATTTATCGCCATCTTTGCGAGAACTAGGTTTAATAATGACTTTCATATGATTAAAAAATTTTCTTCCCCCAAAATTAAAATATGGTTCGAGCCGATGTTTTTCTCCGGGTTATTTTGCGGTTTTGAGCGGTGCGGCTCCGCCGCCTTTCAGTTTTGGTTCGCCTCGCTTCGCTCGGCGACTAATTCGTATTCAATTTTGGGGGTAAAAACGAATTCACGATTTCGCATTTTGGGGGAAGAAAATTTTTAAATCCTTAATTTCTAAAACTTATGAAATACATACTTTACGCTCGCAAGAGCACCGAGGAAGACGACAGGCAGGTTTTAAGCATTGAAGCGCAACTCGTAGAGTTGCAAGAGTATGCCGCCAAAGAAAAACTTGAAATTGCTGCTTCCTTTCAGGAAGCCAAAACCGCCAAAGAACCCGGGCGAATGAAATTCGCAGAAATGTTGGCAATTCTCGAATCCGGAAAAGCAGACGGCATTATCTCATGGCACCCGGACAGATTGGCGAGAAACTCTGTAGACGGCGGAAAGATTATCCATTTTGTAGATCGCGGCTTGATTCGTTCCCTAAAATTTCCCACTTTCTGGTTTGAACCAACACCGCAAGGTTTGTTTATGCTGAACATTGCTTTCGGGCAGAGTAAATATTTTGTAGATAATTTGCGAGAGAATGTGAAACGCGGTTTGCGGCAAAAAATCAGAAATGGCGTTTGGCCCGGCTGGGCTCCGGTGGGCTATCTAAACAACGCTAAGACACGCGGTATTGATGTTGATAGCGACAAAGCTACGAAAGTAAAGAAATTGTTTGAAATGTATGCCACCGGAGCATATACGCTTCACTCTCTCGCAAATTGGTGCAAGGAAAAGGGTTTGCGTGGAAATCTCGGCAAAGAGATAGCGTTAAGCAATGTGCAAAGTATTCTACAAAATATTTTCTACATTGGGCTGATGAAATATGGTGGGGAAATTCATGAGGGACAACACGAGCCGTTAATTTCAAAGAAACTTTTTGATTCTTGCCAAGAAGTGATGAGTAAGCGTGGAAAATTTCACCATGTGAGAAAAAATGATTTTGCTTTTCTTGGCTTAATGAAATGTGCTTCGTGTGGTTGTTCGATTACCGCCGAAAAACAGAAAGGTCATAACTATTATCGTTGCACGAAAAAGAAGGGTGTTTGCCAAGAAAAGCATTATCTTCGCGAAGAAGCATTAACAGAACAAATCACTTCTTATCTTCAAAAAGTTTCTTTGTCGAGCCAAGACACCGAGAAAGTTTTGGCGGCGTTGGATAACGAACAGGATAAAGCACGAGAGGACGCACAAAGTGAGGTTAGCGTTTTGAAAGAACAGTTATCACAAGTTGAGGCAAAACTTCAAAAACTTCTCGATGTCTATTTAGCCGACGCTTTATCCACAGAAGAATACGCCGCCAAAAAACAGAGTTTGTTGTCTCAAAAAATGTCGTTGAAAGAGAAAATTACCGATTTTGAGACAAAAGGAATGTCTTGGCTCGAACCAGCTCGTGAGTTCGTAAAATCCTTAAATCAAGCCGCTAATCTGCTGCGAAATCGTGAATTCGTTTTTACCCCCAAAATTGAATACGAATTAGTCGCCGAGCGAAGCGAGGCGAACCAAAACTCTTTGACTTTTCCTGTCTGGTGTCCTCGGCAGGAATCGAACCTGCAATTACTCCTTAGGACGGAGTCGTTATATCCATTTAACTACGAAGACCTCGCTTATAATCTAACATATAAGAAGCCCGTTGGAAATTGGTATTTTCAAAAATCCATGCTAAAATATTCTGATGGATCCGGAATCCAAGAAGTTGCTTGAGGCCACTTTCAAGTTGGCCGAGGAAAATAATGGCATCCTGCGCTCGCTGCATCGCTCCATGCGCATCCGGCGCTTGGTGAGCGTAGTTTACTGGGCAATCATAATCGGTTCGGCGGTCGGGGCGTATTATTTTATACAGCCCTTCCTGGACCAGATGGTGGACGCCTACGGGGGAGTCAAAACGAATTTTGAAGGTCTTAACAATCTTCTGCAGAACTTCCAGAATTAGG
>LCGB01000017.1 GCA_000999465.1 Candidatus Nomurabacteria bacterium GW2011_GWB1_43_19 | reverse complement strand
CAGAACCCATCTCATTCTCTCTTCTTTGATTGTTTTAGCCATACTAATGCTCATTCTCGGAGTTTATCCGAAAACCGCCATATGTGTGTGCACATTACCATGGAGTGTTGACAGTGATTTTGCCGGGCCTGTGAATCAAATAAGAAACGATGGTAAAAATGCGGTAATTTTTGCCACTTCCGGAAAAGTTTCTACAGAATTGGATGATACTGGAACTTTTGTGTTTGATGTAAAAAAGATTAAAGAGTTTATTTGTTGGTCAAGGGATTTATCTCAGAGTATAAAGGACAAAATAAATGACTTATAAAAAGCCAAAGGGACTCCTTGCGGAGCCCCTAAGCAGTAAAGTTTGTGATCTTTCGATCATTTTTAATATAGCAAAAATTTATTGTAAAGTCAAAGTTATCCACACCCTTAAATTTTGACCTTATATTACAATAATTTTTCCTGTTTTTTCTCCGGCCGGGCAAACCCCAGATGCTCATATGCTTTATTGGTGGCCACGCGGCCGCGGGGGGAGCGCTCCAAAAGGCCGAGCTGAATCAAATACGGCTCTATCACTTCTTCCACCGTCGCCTCCTCTTCGGACATAGCCGCGCCAATGGTTTTCAGTCCCACCGGCCCGCCGCCGAATTTTTCAATCAGTATTTCCAAAAATTTCCGGTCGGAAGGATTCAGGCCGATTTCATCAACCGCCAGCATGTTGAGCGCCTCCCGGACAGTTTTCTGATCCAAACTTTTTTTATGAACCTGGGCGAAATCCCGGCAGCGTTTTAAAAAGTAGTTCGCGGTGCGCGGAGTGAAACGGCTTCTCTTGGCGATTTCTTTAAGCGCTTCGGCTTCCAATTCTGTTTTTAGGAGTTTGCTGGATCTTTGTATAATTTTTTCAATTTCTTCGTTGGAATAAAATTCCAGACGGAAAACGCCGCCGGAAAAACGGGAACGGAGAGGCGAGGATACCAGAGCAACCCGAGTGGTAGCCGCAATCAAAGTAAATGGGGGCAAGTCCAGCTGGATGGTGCGGGCCGAAGGGCCTTTGCCGATGATAATATCCAGAACGCCGGATTCCATCGCCGGATAGAGTATTTCCTCAACCATTTTGTTCAGCCGGTGGATTTCGTCTATGAAAAGGATGTCGCCGGGGGATAGGTTGGTTAAAATGGAAGCCAAATCACCCACTTTTTCAATCGCCGGCCCGGAAGTTATTTTCATCTGCCGGCCTGTTTCTTTGGCTATCAGATGCGCTAAGGTGGTTTTCCCGAGCCCCGGCGGCCCGTAGAACAAAACATGCTCGGGGATGTGCCCGCGCTCTTCGGCCGCCCTTAGCAGGATCTTAACGTTGTCTTTTATATGTTTTTGGCCAATATATTCTTCCCAGCGGGTGGGGCGGAGGGTTTGGTCCAGGAAAGAGTCGTCAAAATTGGCCGATTTTTCGGAGTTGGAATTGCTTGTTTCTTTTGGGGTTTTCCTTGACATTAGTTTTATAATATGCTATACTATTAGAGTAGTACATTTATCAACACAATATTAACATGTCTATGAACATTATAGCATTTTGGGGACAAGGCCCCCATAGTATAATTCTTTTATAGATTTTTGTTGGTATTGAAAAAGAAGGCATTAATCTCTAAGCAATCAGCCATCGGTTATACGAATTTGCATAGGACGTTCTGGCGCTTTAATTAGTTTGCTGGGTCTATCCTATAATATTTTGTTACTCTTGGGGCCCGGCCCCGAAAGGATTGTTTAGAGATTAATGCTTTTTTTGTTTTCTACTCTTCGTTTAAGTCCACTACGCTTTGCACTTCTTCAACGGATGTAATTCCATTCAACATTTTTATTAACCCGTCCTGGCGCATGGAGAGTATTCCCTGAACGCTGGCTACTTTCTTAATTTCCCGCTCGCTAGGATTCTCCGGGATTATTTTTTCTATTGTTTCATCGGTCCTGATCGCTTCAAAAATGCCGATGCGGCCGTGATAGCCGGTCATATTGCATTTGTCACAACCGGGAGCCGTGAAAATTTTATACGGTCCTTCGGGATTTACTTTATAATCCGAGGCCTTCTTGCCTTCCGCCTCCATTCCATCTAAAATTCTTTTTATTATTTTTGTTTCTTCCAGGGAGGCCTCCTTTTCTTTCTTGCAGAAAGCGCAAAGTTTGCGGACCAGGCGCTGGGCCAGGGAAATGGACAGAGCCGAGACCAGGATTTTCGGATTCACTCCAAGGTCAATCAGGCGGGGGATGACTCCAGCCGCATTATTGGTGTGCAGGGTGGAGAAAACCATGTGGCCCGTCAGCGCCGACTGGACGGCGATTTCCGCCGTGTCTCCGTCACGAACTTCTCCCACCATGATTACATCCGGGTCCTGACGTAGAATAGAACGCAGGCCTTCCGGGAAAGTATATCCTCTTTCTGTATTCACCTGGGTCTGGGTTATGCCCGGCAGGTGGTATTCAACCGGGTCTTCAATGGTGATTATGTTTATTTCCGGCGAATATATTCTCCGCAGAAAGGCGTACAAAGTGGTTGTTTTTCCCGAGCCGGTCGGGCCGGTGACTAGAATCAGTCCGTTCGGCTTTATTATTTCCTCCTTTACGATTCCGAAAAGATAGGGCTCAATTCCGAGTTCTTCCAGTTCTACCTGCAGGGACTTCGGGTCCAGAATGCGCATCACGATTGACTCGCCGTAGGACCCGGGAATGAGCGAACTGCGGATGCTTATTTCGTCGGAACCCTCCATAATATTGAAACGCCCGTCTTGCGCAATAGTTGAAGTCAGTTTCATGCCAGAAAGGAGCTTGATTCTAGAGTTAATCAGGCGGTACACGTCCAACCCGAAGAAATTTACATCCTGGAGTATGCCGTCCAAGCGCAGACGCAACCGACCGCGCTCTTTTTCCGGTTCAATGTGGATGTCGGACGCCTTGATGGCGATGGCGCCGGCCAGGATTATTTCAAGCAGACGGGAAATTTTATGGATTTTGTTTCCTTCCAGCGCTTCCGTTACCATTTTTTGGATGTCTTGTATTTTTTCTATTTTTTTTGCCGTTTCCCGGAGAACCTCTCCGGAAATGTCCAAACCGCCGATTTTTGAACTTTCGGCCATGGAAATTTCCTTGTACCTATTCCAAACTTTGTTTATGCTGGCGGTTGATGCCATATAAAACACAGGAACCAAATTCTTTCTTTCCATGTCGTCTTTTAATTTTTTTTGAAGATCGTCAGAAGGCGTGCGGATGGCGATAAAAATATTTTTTCCAAAAAGCTTAAAAGGCGCCACATGCATTTCCCTGGATTCTTCTTCGGAAATTGCCCGGAGCGCTTCGTTGTCTATTCCCAGGCGGTATAAATCAATGTAAGGAAGACCGTACTTAGATTCCGCCAGAGTTGCCACCAGTTGTTCTTCTTCCTGTTTGCGCAGATCTTCTAGCTGCCTTTCCTGTTTTTCTTCGTCAAATTTAGCCATTTATAATAAAGTATAACTTAAAGTTATATGGATTACCATATAACAACAGCACTCAGACATCAAACAAATTTATATGTTCATGCTCTTCATTTGTTGTTATAATTAACAAAATGAAGGAGAATACCAAAACCCTGGTCCTACTGGACGCCCACGCTATAATCCACCGCGCTTATCACGCCTTGCCGGAATTTTTATCTTCCAAGGGCGAACCGACGGGGGCGCTTTACGGACTCTCCAGCATGCTGATGAAGATAATTACCGAGCTCAAGCCGGACTTTATTGCCGCTTGCTATGACCTGCCGCAAAAAACCTTCCGACACGAGGCCTATGAGGGGTATAAGTTAGGCCGGGCGAAAGCCGATGAGGCGCTGATAGCACAACTGAAGAATTCCCGCCAGATTTTTGAGGCATTTAACATACCGATTTACGATTCTCCCGGTTTTGAGGCCGACGATGTTCTGGGAACAATAGCCGAGGAATACAAAAAAGACAAAAAACTGAAAATTATTATCGCCTCCGGAGATATGGATACGATGCAATTGGTTGATGATAAAAAAGTGCAGGTTTATACCCTGAAGAAAGGAATTAACGACACCATCCTATATGACGAGGAGAAAGTCGTGGAGAGGTTCGGATTCAAGCCCAAGTTCCTGCCGGATTACAAAGGGCTTTGCGGCGACCCTTCGGATAACATTATCGGCATCAAGGGGGTCGGCGAAAAAACCGCCAAAAACCTAATAGTCCGATTTGGGACGATTGAGGAAATATACAAGCAATTTAAAATTAAAAATTACGGGTTACGATTTAAAGAAATTGGCATTAGTCCGAGAATAGTGCAATTACTAAAAGACAACGAAGAAGAAGCCCTATTTTCAAAAACCCTGGCAACCATCCGCACCGATGCGCCGGTTAATTTTTCCGTCCCGCCGAAAACTTTTTGGGAGAATGCAGATGTGAAAAAAATAGAACAAGTTTTCTCCGATTTTGAATTCCGTAGCCTGCTTTTGCGGCTGAAAAATTTTTTCGGTAACGGGAATAAGGAGAAATTTGAGAAAGAAAGTTTTGGAGCTGGTCTGGCGGGGATTGGGTCAAAATCTGCCCCAGAGACAGATTTTGAGGAGAACCGAGGACCCGAGAAAACTTTACTTTCTAAAATTTCTCCAGAAAAATTACAAGAGGCCAGCATTGCCCTCTGGCTTATCAATTCGGACCTGCCGAACCCCGGACTGGAAGATATCCTGTTTTTTGCCAAAACCAATTCTTTTCCGACCGCTTACGAACATATTTTCAAAAAATTAAAGGAAAAGAACCTCCATAAAGTATACGAAGAAATAGAACGCCCCATCGTTCCCATTGTGAAAGAAATGGAAGATTATGGAATTTTGGTAGACAAGGAATATTTTGAAAAACTGTCTCGGGAGTATCACAAGGAACTTGATATTTTAACCAAAAAGATTTACAAAACGGCCGGCGCGGAATTCAATATCAATTCTCCCAAACAGCTGGGAGAAGTTCTTTTTAACAAAATGGGCATCAAGGCCGGAAAAAGAAAAGGCAAAAGCGGAGCTTTTTCCACCAGGGTTTCTATCTTGGAAGAATTGGAAACCGATAACCCGATTATCAAGGAAATACTAGCTTACCGAGAATTGCAAAAACTGCTTTCCACCTACATTGACGTAATTCCTAAGATGACAGGAGAAGACAATCGGCTGCATGCCAGATTTTTACAAAACAATACCACTACCGGCAGATTTTCTTCACAAGACCCGAATTTGCAAAACCTGCCGATAAAAACCAAACTCGGCAGAAGAATCCGGAGCGGTTTCATAGCCAAAGAGGGCCATAAATTAGCGGCTTTTGATTATAGCCAGATTGAATTGCGCATCGTGGCGATGCTTTCGGGTGACGAGAAAATGACTCAGATTTTCCGGGAGGAAAAAGACATTCATGCCGGGGTCGCCTCGTTCGTTTTTGGTGTTCCACTTGAACGTGTTGACGGCGAAATGCGCCGGAAAGCGAAAGTAATAAATTTCGGCATCATTTACGGCATGGGGGTTTCCGCTTTAAGGAAAAATCTCGGAGGCCACGCCGGAGGACGGGCAAGCACGCGGGAAGAAGCCCAGAAATTCTACGATAACTACTTCAATCAATTTTCCGGCGTGTGGAAATATCTAGAGGAAGTAAAAAAATTCGCTACGGAACATTCTTATACGGAAACTCTCTTCGGCCGCCGCCGTTATTTCCCGAACATTAATTCCAGAATTCCTTTCTTAAAAAACATGGCGGAACGCACCGCCATCAACGCGCCGGTTCAGGGCACCGCCGCGGATATCATTAAACTGGCCATTCGGTACGCGGAAGAAGATTTAAAAAGGGAAGAGCTGACAGACCGGGTTCATTTAGTGCTTCAGATTCACGACGAACTGGTTTACGAGGCAGAAGAGAGGATATTACCCGAAGCTGAAAAAATAATAAAAAATGCGATGCAAAAAGTGCTTACCAGGTCATATTTGCGCTACAAAACCGATATTCCGCTCAAAGTTCATTCCGGTTTTGGAGACAATTTTGGAGAAGTAAAATAGAATATTTGTGATAGAATATAAAGATGGCAAACAGTGGGGAGAATCAGCATAAACATAATGTGCACAAGGTCTTGGCGCACTCCTATTCCATGTATTTTGTTTTATTCTTGGTTGGCGTCACCCTGGATCTTATTTTTAAAATTAAAATTTTTATAAGTTCTTTCATGGCACCGATGGGCGCCTTTCTTTTAATATTTGGCAGTATTTTAATACTCTGGGCGCAACTTACCTCGCGTAATTTAAAAAAAGAAAACATCAGCAAGGAGACTTTTTGCCACGGGCCTTATTGTTTTACCAGAACTCCCACCAATTCCGGACTTTTTTCCCTGATGTTTGGATTCGGAATTATAACCAACTCTTTTTTTGTTGTTTTGTCTGCGCTTCTTTCTTTTATAATCGGGAAATTTGTCTTCTTAAACAAAGAAGAAAAAATTCTGGTGGAAAAATACGGAACTCCTTATTTGGAATATAAGAAAACGGTTAGATTTTAATATAAATTCAAATACTTATGCTGTACCTTTTTTCCGGGGATAATGTTAAAGAAAAGAATTTAAGTTACGAAAAATTCATAAAATCCCTACCTCCGGGCATGGAAACTTTTTCTGTGAACGGAAATGATTTTAATCCAACGCAGATAGAAAGTTTTTATTCCGGCAGCAGCCTTTTTTCCCCCATATCGGCGGTGCTTTTTCGGGACGTCCTGGAGCGCGAGGAGGTGCGGGATTTTATCCTCGACAAACTGAACCCGATGAGCCAATCGGATAATTCTTTCATTTTTGTGGAGGGGAAACTAAACAAGTCGGTTCTGGATGCGTTCAAAAAAGCACGCGCGGAAATCAATGTGTTTGAACTACCGAAAGAGAAAAAGGAAAAAT
Organism: Candidatus Nomurabacteria bacterium GW2011_GWB1_43_19; assembly: GCA_000999465.1. Taxonomy (GTDB): domain Bacteria; phylum Patescibacteriota; class Minisyncoccia; order Phycocordibacterales; family UBA9973; genus UBA9973. The sequence goes on along the minus strand of LCGB01000017.1, from coordinate 3,966 downwards.
TTGACAATTTTTTGGTAGCCAACGCTTTCAGCCAAAAAGACAAACTGAACCTGTGGATTTACTTCCGTCAGGCGGTGGACAAAGGGGTCGGAATGGAAGAACTTATTGGCGTTCTTTTTTGGAAAATAAAGGATATGATTTTGAAAGGCAATTTTAGTAAATTTTCCGAAGAACAGTTGCGGGATTTTGCCGCCAGGCTAAGCTACCTCCTGCCCCAAGCCCGAAAAAAAGGAGTGGATGCCGAAAGCGCTTTTGAGAAGTTTTTACTTGAAGCTTTCTAGGTTCGGTCACGCATAAAATTCTGCTGAATTTTTGCGCGACCCCGACTCAGCACCGTCGTGCCTCCGTCTCGCACAAAGTATCCCATACTTTGTGCGCCCGCTCGGGATCGAACCGAGGACCTTATCCTTAAAAGGGATCTGCTCTACCAGCTGAGCTACGGGCGCGTCTAGGGCAATATATATGAAATAAAGCCGAAAATCAAGAAATTCGGCTATTGTTTTTTAAGCCACTCAATCATCTTCCTGAAGGTACCGGGCCCCGCTTCGCCGTCGACTGTTATGCCTTCCGCTTTCTGGAAATTCATTACGTCCGTTTTGGTGCCCGGGCCATAATCATTGTCCACCAACTTAGAAGTATTATTGTATATATTCAAAAATGTCTGAACGGTCCCCACCCGGGTGCCTTGGGATTTTTCTTTCATGAAAACATTACCATCAATCAGTTTTTGCAAATCGTTTATCAGGGTCTGATGTTTTGAGGATGTAGGCGTAGTCGCAATTGTTGCGGATGGTGTGCTTGTCGGCGCGGTCTCGGCGGGCTGTGTGTTCTGTAAAGACCGAAGTTGGTTTTTTAAATCCGCCACTTCTTTTTTCAATTCCTGATTTTGCTGTTCCAATTCCGCTTGTTTTTGTCTTTCCACAACAACATTCCCGGGCTCAATAGTAACAATTGCCCAGTAACCGAAGAGAACCAAAACAGCCAAAATAATGATTGAAAATAATATGAATTTGAAATTTTCCATAACAATGACATTATAACAAAAAAGGATGAAAAAGTAAAAAATGGTCTATAATTAAAAAATGGGGAAGAAAAGTATTTTAATACTGCATAATATTCGGAGCGTGGAGAATGTCGGCGCGATTTTCCGCACCGCTGATGCGGCTGGGGTAAATAAAATTTATCTGACGGGTTATACGCCGGCGCCACTTGACCGTTTTGGGCGAAAAAGGGGGGATTTAGCAAAGTCGGCGCTCGGCGCGGAAGAATTTGTGCTCTGGGAACAAAAGAAAAACATCCTTCCTCTTCTGGCAAAGCTTAAAAGAGAGAAATTTCTAATAATTGCGATAGAACAGGATAAAAAATCAGTTGATTACAAAAAAGTAAGACCGAAAGCAAAAAATGCTTTTATTGCCGGGCCGGAAGTGGAAGGGATTCCGCAAAATATTCTGCAAAAATGCGACATCATCGCCGAAATTCCAATGAAAGGCAAGAAAGAATCTTTGAATGTTTCAGTGGCGCTGGGGGTCGCGCTCTTCAGAATACTGAAAATATAAAAAAAGCAAAATATCAAAATTTATAAAGCAATCTATCTGGCGTTGCTACGCCAGCGAACTGCTCGGCGCGTCCGCCTGCGCAAGGCTTTTTAAATTTTATATTTCGCTTTTTCATTTCTGATGTACAGAGCAGAAATGCGCGCTGCGGTCGTTGATGACTTTTCTTTTAATGACACCCTTGCATTTCTTCTTTCGACATTTTTCGCCGGTGCGGCGATAGGCCTCATGGTGCAACTGAAACTTTCCTCGCAATCCATGAATGTTACGATAGTCGGACATTGAATCCCCGCCGAAATCTATGCCTCTGGATAATGTTTCTTTTATCGCTTTCAATATTCGTTTAATTTCTTTTTCTTTTAACTTTGATGCTTTTCGTTCCGGATTAATACCAGCACGCCAGAGAATTTCATCAGAATAAATATTACCGATACCGGCAATAATGCTTTGGTCCATCAAGACGGTTTTAATCTTGCCGTTGGGTTTTTTATTCAGGCGCTCTTTGAGTTTTTGCAAATTAAAACTTTTTTCAAGCGGTTCCGGTCCGATGTTGTTCAGATGCTTGGTGTCATGCGCGGTCTTGGTATCAAGCAGGGTAATTTTGCCGAACTTTCGGGCATCGGAAAAAGCAAGATGTGTTTCATTTCTTGTCCTGAGTGTAGTTGAAGGAGAAAAAGTGAAAACCACATGGATGAACCTATTATATGGGTCATTGAGCGGTCCTTTTTCTGTCGGGACCCAGGCTTTTCCGGTCTTTTTATATTTGCCGTAAAGCAGATGACCGGTCATTTTTAAATGCACTAGTATAGTTTTCCCTCCCGAGAGATTGATAAGAATATTTTTTGCCCGTCTTTCCACCAACAGGATTTTTTTATTTAAAATTTTTTTCCGAAACATGACGAAATATTTCGGATTGGCAATTGTCCCGCCTTGGCGCTTGTCTTTTGTTGCCAAATCTGTCCACACGTCTTTTATTACGAGACCCACAATGATCCTTTTTAATTCCCGTGTCGTTGTCTCAACTTCCGGTAATTCTGGCATATTTTCAAAAGTTATTTACCGCTAAGAATTTTCAACGCCTCGCGGATTTTGGTGTTTATATTCGTGTCGGTAGAAACTTTTTTCAACGCCTCGCGGGCTTCGCTTTGAGAATAACCGAGAGATTTGAGCGCTTCCAGCGTATCCAACTCCCCCCGCAAAGTCCCTTCTCCTTCTTCTCCGCCAATTTTGTCCCGCAGTTCAATTATGATTTTTTCGGCGGTCTTTTTGCCGATGCCGGAGACCTTAGTCAGATAGGATGTGTCCCCTGTGCCTATAGCTTTTTTAAGTGTTTCAATTGAAGTGATTCCCAAAATAGAAAGCGCCCCTCTGGGGCCGATGCCGGAGACATTTATAAGCATTTCAAATAATTCCAGCTCTTTTCTGGCTAAAAATCCGTATAAATCAAGAACGTCTTCCCGCACATGGGTATGGGTCCAAAGCGTTATTTCTTCACCGGTCTTTTTAACTTTAGACAATGTATCCGGAGAAACATTTATTTTATACCCGACCCCGTTTGTTTCAACTATTAGAAACTTTTCCGTCTTTAATATTATCGCTCCTTTAATACTTCCAATCATGCACTAATCATAACATAATTGCATTTTTTTGGGCTTTTTGCTATATTGCACGCATGCCAATTACACAATCAGCTAAAAAAGCCATCCGAGGGTCGCTTCGCAAGAAGGTCTTCAACGACCAACGCAAGAAAGCGATGAAAGAAATAATCAAGAAAATAGAGAAAATCGCAAAGACCGACAAGGCAGAAGCTATGAAGATGCTTTCAGACGCCTTTCAGGCAATAGACAAAGCCGTCCAAAAAGGCGTTATCAAAAAGAACAACGCCGCCCGCAAAAAATCCCGTTTGTCAAGGTTGGTAAAATAAAAAATGCCCCGGCTGGGGCATTTTTTATTGATAAGGTGAATATCCCGCCATAGTGGCCGAGACAAGTTACGCGCGTTGTACGTTCGTAGCATTCAATCCCTTTGGTGATTCCTCTGTTTCGAAAGAAACAGCATCACCCTCCTTGAGTTCGTCAAAGGTTACGCCAACCAGGGAATTGCTGTGAAAGAATAAATCTTTCTGCAGCCCTTCAGCCGTGATGAAGCCGAAACCTTTATCAGTGAGTCTTTTTATTGTACCAGTCATTGATATGTTTTAGTTAAGTTGTTAAACACAAATAGATAACGCTAAGAAATCGACGCTCTACTACTCTTCTTGCACCTACTTTGTCTTACAAGTATATCACACAAGCACCTATTCTGTCAAGTTATCGGGGTAATGTGCACACACATATGGCGGTTTTCGGATAAACTCCGAGAATGAGCATTAGTATGGCTAAAACAATCAAAGAAGAGAGAATGAGATGGGTTC
>LCGB01000016.1 GCA_000999465.1 Candidatus Nomurabacteria bacterium GW2011_GWB1_43_19 | reverse complement strand
TGGCAAAACCTCGGCTGAATTTCCCCGCCCGCAGAAAGGGGTCTGGGGAATGAATGCTGGCGGGTTTCGGACTGGGGGTTTTCGGAAATTCGGCGGCTACAAAATTGAATAAATTCTTCATATCTGTTAGTATAATACTACGAACGAAATTAAGCAACAGTATTATGTTATCAATATATGGAAAGTAATCAACTAGGACAAAAAATAAAGAAATTACGACAAAAACTCGGTCTTTCTCAAGACGATTTTGCTCGTAAAGCGGATGTCGCCTATACAACGCTTACAAAGATTGAAACAGGGGTTATCAAAAAACCTTCTGTGTTTGTTGTGAGCAAAATCGCCAAAGCTCTTAGTGTTGATATTGAGGAATTGATTAAATAATTTTATGAATCTTTTGAATAAAATTTGCTCATACTGGTATGACTGCATTAAAAATGAAGATGTATTAGAAAAGGATATTTCTATAAATGTTCGTTCAAGAGCAATTTTATATCCTTTTGACGATGATCCTTTTATCTTTAGAAAAAAAGATACTCGTGTCAAAATCACAGACGAAAAGTTAAATACTTTTGCGAGTGCTAAAACCGAGGGGTTAGAATTTTTTTATGGATACCCGCTTTTATTTTATCGTGACCAAAGAGCTGATAAAGATTTGGTAGCCCCACTGTTTATTATAAAAATAAAGTTTGAACACGACGAGAGTGGAGATTATTTATCTAAAGATGAATCACACCCAATTTGCGGAATTCAAGCACTGACAAAATTAGGTTTGAGAACAGAGGAAATAGCCAATATAAATCAGTCAGTAGAAAATCTATTTGCCAGCAACCCAAATATTGATGAGGAAGAACTTGCTACGCAAGTTTTGGAGATTATCAAAAAAGAAGCAGATATTTCAATTAGCGAGGATATTAAACCTTCACAACTTTCAAATTCTAAAAAACTGACAAAGGAAATGACGGCGGGTTTGTACAATAAAAGCTTAATTTTTGCCGGAGAAACTACAGTTTTTAATATCCACCTTGTAAAAGATTTACTAGAACTTAAAAGTAGAAATGATTTGGAGAAAACATCTCTATCATTCTTTTCTGCTCCTCGCTCCGCCGATGTTCAGAGTGAGGTAATACCGATACTCCCTTTTCCCTCAAATGAATATCAAATAACGGCAATTCAAGATATTTTTAAACACTCGCTAAGCGTAATAACTGGACCTCCTGGAACTGGGAAAAGCCAATTTATTTCAAACTTGATAGTCAATCTTTTTCTTGCGGGGAAATCAGTTTTATTCGTAAGTCATACTGGCGAAGCTGTTGATGTCGTTAATTCAAGAATAAATGACCAGTTTAAGAATTTAATGTTACGAACTGGGAAAAAAGAACTTCGGCAAGATTTGAAAGGAAGATTTAATGAATTACTCGCAGAATCTTCAAAAAGGAACACAAAAACGATTGGGGTTTCCTATATCCATTCACTTTGGAAAACTATTTTAGAATACAGAAACAGCTTACTGAAAAAAGATGAGTTTGAGCAGGATTTTCAACAGAAATATTTTTACCAACAAGAGCTTAAAAATATTTTACAAATTCAAGGTTCTTTTTTCAGAAAAATAAAAATATATTTTGAGTCCATTATTCTCGGATTTAAGTTGAAAAGAGTAAAAACAGAATTAGGTAAATTGCCAAGCAGAATAGATTTTGAATCAAAAATAAGAGAGTTGGAAAAAGAATTTTATCTTTCCTCGCAAGATTTCATTAGGAATGTTTATTTAGGCAAAATGCTTGGTAATGGAAATAAAACTGGCTTAGTAAATACTTTTCTAAACCAAGTAAATAGCCGTCGATTTGGGGATGAAGAAATAAACGAGTCTTCATTCGTCAACGCCTTGCAGGTTCTTAAAATTTGGTCTTCAACTCTAAAATCTTTGCGAGGAACTTTTCCGCTCAAAGCTGGTATTTTTGACTATGTAATTTTTGATGAAGCATCTCAAATAGATTTACCTTCTGCGGCTCCAGCACTATATCGCGCAAAAAAAGCTATCATTGTTGGCGACCCAATGCAATTAACGCACATAGCAGGAATTACAAAAGAGATTGATTTTGGATTGGCAAAAGGACAGGGATTAACAGAAATGAAAGAAATTTATCCTGCCAAAATTAGATATTGTGATGTTTCTTTATATAAAGCGGCAGAAAATTGTTTGCCACACCCTCCAATACTCCTAACGAATCATTACCGTTCTGAAGATCAAATAATCTCGCTTTGCAACCAAGTTTTTTATGAAGGTCGTTTGAAAATATTGAGTACACTTGATTATCAAAAATTCCCCCCGAATTTACCGCTCGGAATTCAATGGGAGGACGTAAAAGGAGAGGTTTATAAACATCCGTCAGGAAGTCGCATTAACCAGCGAGAAGTTGATGAGGTTTCTAGAGTTTTCCAAAAAGTGCTGAAAGAAGTTTCGGGTTCAGATTTAAGTATCGGTATAGTCACGCCTTATTCCAGACAACGACACGCATTGTATGAAAAAATAACTTCTCAAACTCCTGCGGACATTTTGGAAAAGCACAATGTAAAAATACTAACTGCCCATCAATTTCAAGGTTCAGAAAAAGATATAGTTATCTTTTCATTAGTCGTTTCCTCTCAAGGAAGTGGAAATAGCGATAAGTGGTACAACATTTATCCGCAAATTTTGAATGTAGCTCTTTCTCGCGCAAGATACCTTTTGTATATCGTTGGCGATAAAGATTTTTGCGAGAACCGAGAAGGTGTTTTGGGAAAAATTGAGGGTGCGTATCATAAAATAAAAGATGAGGAAAAATTAGAGGAGCATGATTTACACGCAAGATTTGATACTCCAACTGAAAGAGTATTTTATGAAGAGCTACAAAAAATCGGATTGGGAAAACTTGGTTATAAATTAGTGCCTAAACTTGTTGCAAAGCGTTATACGCTAGATTTTGCGATTATTGGCAAGAAAAAAATTGATATTGAAATAGACGGAACGCAACACGAAATTATCGGCGGTATGCCTGTTTTGGAAGATATAGAGCGAGATAAATTTTTGAGAGAGAAAGAGGGTTGGAAAATCTTGCGATTTCCTAACCACAGAGTTTTATCAGAAATGCCAAAAGTTATTGAGGAGTTGCTGATTGAATTAGCTTAGCCGCCGAATTTCCGAAAACCCCCAGTCCGAAACCCGCCAGCATTCATTCCCCAGACCCCTTTCTGCGGGCGGGGAAATTCAGCCGAGGTTTTGCCANTTTCCTTTTTCAAAAGAAATTTCACCCCCGCCAAATCAAGAAAGTAAGGAGTGTTTTTCTTTCGGGGTTGCCGAGGCTCTGCGAGGCAGTGGCGGAACGATTCATTCTCGTTCAAAAAAAGTTCGAGCAAATGATATAATGACACCACCAACTAAAAATCTGCCAAAAGGCAGATTTTTAGTTGGTGGTGTTTGTTTAGCATTTGCGCGAACCTTTTTCCATGTTTTTTATATCCTCTGCAGCCTGACTGATTGCTTCCGGAGTAAGATCATGCACTCCCGCTCTTTCTTCTTCTCTTCTCACCTCATCCCTGGCATTTGCCATTTCTATTTTTGCTTTGAGAACCGCCTCAGCCTCGTCCGGATTTTTCCCAACTCTTATGGCCTCTTTTCGTACGCTTTTTATTTCCTCCTGAAAAACAGAATATTTTCTTGTATTATTTGATTCAATTTTCACGTTTATATTATACCACCTGCTAAAAATTATGCAAGTCAAAACTTATGCCAGAGCACCTGGTTGGTGATTTCGTGGTGATAAACAACCTCGGAGGGCTTGATGAATGAACCCAGGGCTTTGGGGCTTCTGTTGGCCGCATTTTGCTTATATTCCGCGTATTTTTCCTGATTAACCGGGTGGAGAATCCTGCCAATAAAGTCATTCCCGCGGAAAAGTTTGATGGCATCATTGATATTGTCCGGCAAAACGCGGACTCTGTCGCGCTTATTCTTGTCTTTTACCAGCATCTTGCCTTCCAGGCCGGTCTTGATGATGGTGTAAAATGCCAGGTAAGGATTTGCATCCGGAGCGATGGAGCGGATTTCAATCCGAGTTGAGCGTTCGTCGCCGACCGGAATGCGAATCATGGAACCACGGTCAATCGGCGAGACCTTGATCTGATTCGGCGCCTCAAAATGGGGGTCCAGCCGGCGGTAGGCGTTTACGCTGCTGTTGAAAATAAGACAAGTTTCCGGCGCATGGTTCAGAATGCGCGAAATAAAATCCCAGGCCAGATTGGAGAGGCCATCTTTTCCGCGCGCGTTGTGAAAGATATTTTTTCCTTTTTTGGAGAGAGAGACATTCGTATGCATGCCGGAACCGTTAATACCGACAAACGGCTTCGGCAGGAAAGTTGCCGTCATTCCTAAACTGTTCGCAACCTGGCGGCAGACAAGCTTGTAAAGTTGAACATTGTCCGCCGCCCGCACAATATCGGAATAGGAGAAATTCATTTCAAACTGCGAGGGCGCCACCTCTGGATGGTCTTTTTCGTTTTTAAATCCCATGGCGCGCTGCGCCTCCGCGGCCCGGTCAATAAAGACGCGGAGTCGATCTAGGGGCAGAGAGTGATAATATCCGCCGGTTGAAATAAGCCGAAAAGAGCCCTTTTCTTCGTATTCCTGCTCGGCATTAATCCCATCAACCAGGAGTCCCTCCACCTCGGCGGAGGCATAAGCCGTCATGCCGCTTTTTTTCTTCAGTTCCGCGGCATACAGCTTGAGCTGCCCCCGGAAATCCGAAATATACGGCAGGCGGTTCCGGTCAAGCACATCAACAAAAATTATTACTTTACCCGGTCCGAAAATATCGGACGGCAGAAAGCGAATACTGCCCCAGTCAACCAAAAGGCGCAGGTCGGATTCGTGCTGTTGACTAAAGCCGTGGATGGAGGAACCGTCAAAGGTCAGGTTGCCGGCCGAGCGAAGCAGGAATTTCTTATCATAATCAAGCATATGAAAACGGCCCTCCAGATCCGTAAAACAAAGTGTTACCGCCTTAATCCTTTTTTCTTTCCCTAAATACTGGCGGTATTCTTTTTCCAGCTCCGCCGGGCTTGCCTTCTCCGCTCTATCCTGAGCGCGCAGGTTCATGGCCTCAAGCTCTTCATAAGATATTTCTAAAAAATTTTTCAAATGCTTGTTATCTTCCATATTATTTAAGTTAATTTAATAAAGATTTAATATAATTAAACATTAAATTAAAATAATTATACATTATTTTAATTTAATTAGCCTGTGGATAAATAATTAAAAACAAAACCCCGCCGGAAGGCGGGGTTTTGCGGCACATACACTGTCTATATAAAAATGTGAGAACACCTCACACTCACAAAGCGAGTATAGCATACTTATGGAAAAATTGCAAGTTCTAATAGAAAAATCCCCTCTTGCGAGGGGATTTTTCATTTTTTTGTCCTGCGCCTATAAGCCGAATTCTGTACCCCAACGTAAGGTCGGGGGATAGCAATTTGTCTAGGCCCCCAATTACTCAAGGGCTCAAGCGATTCTCCCCGCACCGTATGGTACAGGGCACGATCTTGCACAGAGGTAAGGATTTAGCCGTTTCACCCTTCGACTTCGCTCAGAGCAAGCCCTAAGTTTATACGAAGATTCATCCGTTTCTGGATGCTTGTCAGCTTTCACCTACAAGCGTCTCTGCTCGCACCTATGCATTGCTGCACACGGGGGTTACCCGCTACCCTGCTCCCCGGCCTTGTGCCAGGGCTGTGTTCGGACTTTCCTCCCCGACTTACGTCGGAGTAACTATCTGAACTCAGGACCAGAACATTATACTACAAAATATCAATATGTAAATAGAACGTTATCGCCTTCCTTTAAATTATTCTTCTCGGAAAATCCGGCATTGACTTCTAGGACATATTTTGCATCTTGGTCCGGACCGTAGGTTTCTGGATAGAGTTCCGGCCGCGCGTCTTTTTTTATATATACTACTTTCATGTCTTCGGCATCCCCGCCTTCGGACGGGGCAAGCCAGATGATGTCAATCGGGAAATTCATGTCTTTCATCCAAAAATAATATTTTCCGGGTTTTGTAAAAACAAACAACATACCTTCATCGTCTTTTAAGTTTGTTCTCCCCGACAAACCTTTTGATTTTTCCATTTCGCTTAAAGCCAATCCTACCCTAATATCCTGTCCGGCAATTTTTACGGATTCAATATCTTCTGGTGTTAAATTTCTAACGGGATAGTTAACTAAAAAAAATCCTACCAGAAAAAAAACACTTATTAAGAACAAACTTCCAAAGAAATTTTTTTTCATAATTTACTTATGATCTCCATTGGTCCAGCCGAAAAGTTTTCCGACTGAGTCCGCATTTTCGCGCTTGCGAAAAATTTTAATCATTCCGTCCTGGGCGACAATTTTCAGCGGCGCCGAAAGCAGACAATGATGCGATGATAGGCCGTCCTGGTATGCTCCGGTATCCAAAACCGCGATGAATTGACTCTGGTCCTCGTGAAGTTTCGGCATTAAAACATAATTTCCCCCGTCGGTGTATTTGTCGTCCGAATCGCAGGTGCTTCCTGCCAGCCATGTTGTTTTGAGCGAGCCATGCATATTATTCGCCGGTATGATATGCCATTTTTGATGTATCGCCCAAGTATCTTTTAAGTCATTCATAAAAGACCCGTCAATGACATACCAGGAATTGGCGTTTGCTTTTAATATGTTTTTTTTATAAATGACCTTATAAAGAGTTACCTGCGCCGGAGCCACGATATATCGCCCCCATTCCACGGCCAAATTTGGGTGTTTAATCTCCGCTTTGTCCGATAAATTTTTCAGCATTCTGACAATCTTATTGGAAACACCTTTGGCTGTGTAGAACTTTTTCCGTTCATAGGGAATTCCGAATCCGCCGCCAATATCTATCGTATCAAGCGAAGAGTGAGTCTTTTGCAATTTTATATAAATGCCGAATGCATATTTTACCGCGTCCAAGATGCCCTTTTGCGATTTTATTTGCGAGCCGACATGATAGTGCATCACTTTCAGATTTTTTATTTTAGCCAAGTCAAGAGCGTCTTTTTCAGAGAGCCCGAAGAGGTCAAATTTTTTGTCCCAATGTGTGTCGGATTTAACTTCCAAGTTCACCCGCACTCCGATGTCACCTTTATATTTTGAAAGCTTTTCAACTTCTTCGGAAGATTCTATAATCGGTACGATATTCATCTCCTTCCCGCGCAATTCTTCCACTAAGTCCAGGTATTGGTCGGTTTTCGGACCGTTGCAAAATACGCGGATTTTGCTGTTAAACTTTTCGCCCTCCCAAAGTTTTTTTACAATCCAGAGCTCATTGATGGAAGTAACTTCTAAGTTTCCGCCTTCCGAGATAATCGGGAGAATAAATTCCTTATTTTGATTTACCTTCATCGGATAATGGTAGGAAAACTTGCCTTTATAGCCGTATATTTTCATATAGGCCTGAAAATAACCGATCAAATCTTTAAGTTGGTCCTCTATGATGAATGGAAATATCACTTGGAGCGGTGTGCCGTATTTAAGAGCCAAGTCATTGAGGTTATAGATATGATGGCCTTCGTTCGCCGTTAACTCGCCTTCTTTATTGACATCAAAAAACTGCGTATTCCATCCATCTACACCAAGTTTCCAAAATTTCTTCCAATTCTTGCCCGGCTTTCTGCGCCTTTTCGGTTTTTTCTTTTTCATGATTCGGTTTCGCTCATCATGATCCTGAGTTTTTCGAAGGATCATTTAATTACGGTAATTGTACAAAAACTTGTTTTTAAAGTCAAAGAAGGTACCGTCCAGAATTGACTGGCGGATATTTTTAACCAGATTAACTATGAAATATAAATTATGTATTGAGGCCAGCGTACCGGCGAGCATCTCTTTGCCGTGAAAAAGGTGCGCGAGGTAGGCCTTGGTGTAACCTGCCCCGCCAAGGCGGGGTGAACAGGTATAACATCCGCAATCTTTTTCAACCGGAGAATAATCGTTGCGATATTGCTTGTTCATTATGATAATTTTTCCACTCTTGGTATAAAGGGTGCCGTTGCGCCCCAGCCGGGTCGGCGCCACGCAGTCAAAGAGATCTACGCCGTTTTCCACGCCCATAAACAGGTCTTCCGGCTCGCCGATGCCCAGCAGGTGTCGGGGCTTATCCTCCGGAAGAATTTCGTTTACCCACTTTACAGCGGAAGACATGTCCTTTTTGGCAAACGATCCGCCGATGCCAAATCCATCAAAATACTTTCCGTCCACATTTGTCTTTGCAATAATTTTCGCGGATTTTTTCCGCAAGGATTCTTCACGCCCGCCCTGCACAATACCAAAAATGGCTACGCCGTTACTAATTTTTTCTCCCTGCCTCTCGCGTTCACCGACTCGTCGCTCGAAAAAATCAGTAACTGGCTTCGCTGCTGAAGAAAATATTTTTTGAGAAGCGACGGGTGGGGGCGTGCCATCGCGAAGCGATGGGGTTAAGGAGCTTCGAGAAAAGATATTTTCTTCGGCAGAGCATATCCGTTGGTGTTCCGCCAAACTCCGCTCCGCCCAGCGGTGAGTCCGTTCCAGGGCTTCTGCCTGATATTTCAAATCCTCTGCCGGGCTGGTACATTCGTCAAAAGCAAAAATTATATCTGCGCCCAAATTATACTGAATTTGAATTGATTTCTCGGGGGTGATGTAATGAATGGAACCGTCTAGGTGCGATTTGAAAGAGACCCCGTCGTCATCAACTTTCGCGAGAGAACCCACCCCCTCGGCCTCCGGCCACTCCCCCTTAGCAGGGCGAGAGGAATTCCTCCCCTCCTTGCGGAGGAGGGGTTCTGGGGTGGTAATCGTTGTAATTTTTGAAACCCCTTTGCCGTAAGCGGCTCCGAGCGAAAAAACTTGGAATCCGCCTGAGTCAGTCATAGTGGGCCCTGGCCAGTTCATGAACTTCCCTATACCACCTGCCTCACGTACGGTTTCGTCTCCGGGCTGAAGGTATAAATGATAGGTATTGCCGAGCACCATTTCCACACCGATATCTTTAACCTGCTCGGGATTCAAGGATTTAACCGTCGCCTTCGTTCCCACGGCGACAAAAGCCGGCGTATGTATAACTCCGTGTGAAGTTGTAATGGTTCCCGCTCTTGCCAAACTATTTTCCAATTTTTTCTCTATTTTAAATTGCATAATGTAAGCGAAGTAAGGTTTTCGGGGACTTGCGAGCGCGACGGCGCGAGCACGAGGAATTTTTTAGCAAAAAAATATCCGTGCCCTGAAAACCTTACTTCGTTAAAATGCTTACCTCAACAAATTTCAACTCTTGAACATTCACCGGACTTGCCAAAAGCGCCTTAACGAAAGGGTCGCGCGGGTCGAAAATTATCCTTTCTACCACCGCCAAGAGATAAGGATTGATACCCGGCATCACCACCTGGTCCCCTTTTTGTAAAATAAAATCTTTAGGCATTATCATTTCAAAATTTCCCCCGCCTCGCCCGACTAATTCCATAAAGATATTTATGCCTAAAACAACTGCTTGTGTTTTTTCGCCCGAGTTTGAAAACAAAATTACTTTAGAAGAATTACTATAGGCGAGCGCTATCCGTCCGATGGGCACATTTCCGAGAGCGAAAACCGTGTCTCCTTCCTTTATCCCTTCTTTTGTTCCCGCGTCAATAATGAGGGTATCGTAGATGCTTCGGTTCGGTTTGGATAAAATTGCGGCCAAAATCGCGGGTTCTTTTGTATCTTTTCTCCCTAAAATTTCTTTGAGATTGTCATTTTCCAGCAATAAAGAATTATAATTGGATATTCGTGTTTCTTCCTGATTTAATTGGGATTGTAAATTCTGATTCTGTAGATAGAGTGAATTTTTAGAGGTAAAATATGCACCGAGATTTCCGAATTTTTCCATAATATTATTCCCTAAAACCAGAACTGGATGGAAAATTATTTCACCTACATAAGAAAATCCGTTAAAAATACCCGACCGGAAATAGAACACAACAATCAAAACAATAACACCAAGCGCGGTCTTTAAATATTTATCCCTTTTTATTTTTTTATCTAGGAGGTAGTTCATCTTGATTACCAATCAGAACTTCTTCATAAAGCGATAGGTCGTCCAAAATTACACCTGTCCCGCGGGCCACGGCCGAGAGCGGATCTTCCACCACATAAACCGGGATTTTAAGAATCCGTTGCAGCAACTGATCAAGTCCCGGAAGCAAAGCTCCTCCGCCGGATAAAGTAATTCCTCGATGCATTATATCGGATAAAATTTCGGGCGGGGTTGTCTCCAGCATGTCTTTGACCCCTTCCACCAGGCCTTTGATTGAAAAAGAAAGCGCTTCACGGATATCGGAATCCGTTACCACCACTTCTCGGGGCAGTCCGGTCAGAAGATCACGCCCATGGACTTCCGTTTCCATATATCCGCCGGCAATAACAGAACCAATGGCAATTTTTACCATTTCGGCCGTTCGTTCCCCAATCAGCATTTTAAACTCGTCACGCATATAGGTGATGATGTCGATATTCAGCCGATCGCCGGCTATTTTTAAATTTTTTGACTTTACGATTCCACCTAAGGAAATTACCGCGATATCGGTCGTGCCGCCGCCGACGTCAATAATCATAGACCCGACCGGGTCTTTAATCGGGAGCCGGATACCGATAGCGGCGGCCATCGGTTCTTCCACCAGATATACTTCCCTGGCGCCGGCCGATCTGGCTGCGTCGTAAACCGCCCGCGTCTCAACATTAGTTGTGCCGGTCGGTACGCCAATCAAAACTCTCGGCCGCGCCAATTTTTTGGACATTTTATCCGCTTTGTTTATTAGATATGAAAGCATCTCTTCGGTAATTTCAAAATCGGAAATGACGCCGTCTACGAGCGGACGGACAGCTTTAATGTGTCCCGGAGTACGTCCGAGCATTTCTTTGGCTTCTCCTCCTACGGCCAGAATTTGATTGGTTTTGATATTAACAGCGACAACCGAGGGCTCGTTAATCACAATTCCGTGGCCTTTCAAATAGACCAAAGTATTGGAAGTGCCCAGATCTATGCCGATATCGTTGGAGATTAATTTGTAAAATTTATCAAACATATAAAATTAAGCGCTAGGTTCTAGCAGTCAGAATTTTTAATAATTCTTCCAATGAAACAATTCTCCCTTTTTCTTCAGTGCGTTTTTTTAATTCTACCCCTTTGTTTTTAATGCTTCGGACGGAAACTATGGCGCGCAAAGGAATACCCAGCAAATCCGCATCGGCAAATTTTTCTCCGGCGGAGTTTTCCGCGCGGTCATCAAACAAAACCTCAATGCCATTTTTTATCAAATTGTTATAAATTTTCTCCGCTTCTTCGGACACAACTTCATCTTCCCCAAACGCAAGCAGATGTATGGCAAAAGGCGCAATGGATTCCGGCCAAATTATACCCTTATCGTCAGATAAGGCTTCTACCACCGTACCCATCAGACGGGTAGTTCCAATTCCATAACAACCGACAAACGGCGTTTTTTCTTCGCCATTTTGATCTTTATAAGTGTAATTAAAACTTTTCGGATATTTTTGACCTAAATCAAAGACATTGCCCACTTCGGAGGCGCGCGCTTTTTTCATTTTACCTTTGCCGCATTTTGGACAATCGTTTCCTTCTGGAACTTTTGAAATTTCAGCGTTCGCGCAATGCGTGCATTTTTCGCAGTATATTATGTCATCTTCACCGGCACTGGTAAGGACCATAAATTCATAAGACAACTTTTCTGAAAAACTTCCGCCGGAAGCTTCGGTTACTTTTGCATCAAGACCGACACGTTGAAAAATCTTGAAATAGGCCTGTTTGGCAATTTCATAAAAATTATCAAAGTCCTCCTGAGTGGCGTGAAAACTATACATATCTTTCATCCCAAATTCCCGCCCTCGCATAATACCGGATTTGGTTCTCAGTTCATCGCGATATTTTTGTCCAATCTGATAAATGGCCACCGGCAAATCTTTATATGAATTCGCGTACTCCTTGGCAATTGGTGTGACAATTTCTTCCTCCGATTGTCCGAGCGCATATTCTTTTTCTGTCCGGCTTTGCAATTTAAAAAGCACATCGACGTTGTCCCAGCCGCCGGTCTGTTTCCAGTTTTCGCTCGGATGCAGGGTCGCCATCTTTATTTCCTGCCCCTTGATATTGTTCATTTCTTCACGGATTATATTTTCGATTTTATTGAGCACCCTGAGACCTAAAGGCAAATATGAATAAACTCCGGCCATTTCTTTGTGAATAAAACCGCCCCGAATGAGAAGTTCGGCATTCTTGGATATTTCGTCTTTTGGAGCCTCTTTTCTGGTTCTGGTAAAAAGATGCGATTGTCTCATTCCATTAGTCATAATGCCATCTTACCCGAAAAAAGTCTTTTGGTCAAAGCATAAACTCCTTATGTGGGATAAAGGGGAAATTTGCAAAAAGTGAAGCTTTCTGTTATATTACTTCATACCTGTCTCGTACTAAATTTTTGATTACGGGGCATAAAGATAAAGATTATTAATTAAAATTTTAGTACTGGGATGCAAAAAACGGAATTAAAGAAAGAAGCCGATACCATAATGGAGAAAATGTTTGAAGCCGGAGCGCATTACGGCTACAGTAAAACCAGAAGGCATCCTTCTGTTTCTCCTTTTATATACGCCACCAAGAACAAGGCGGATATTATAAATCTGGAAAAGACAAGCGGAATGTTGAACGAGGCCGTGGAATTTGTAAAGAATTTGGGGGTCTCGAGCAAAATCGTTCTTTTTGTGGGTACAAAACCTGAAGCAAAAGTTGTCATAAAAGATTTGGCGGAAATGATTAATATGCCGTATGTTGTGGAAAGATGGATAGGAGGAACACTTTCTAATTTCACGGAAATAAAGAAAAGAATTACCGAATTGGAAAATTACCGCAAAGACAGCGTGGGGGGCGGACTTGATAAATATACCAAAAAGGAACGAGTGGTAATGGCTAAAAAAATGGAAAAACTTACCAGATATTATTCCGGTTTGGTTGGTTTAAAAAAAATTCCGGATGCATTGTTCGTTGTAGACGCGCGTAGTGAACACATCGCGACAACGGAAGCTAAAAGATCAGGTGTTCCGGTAATTGCGTTGCTTAATTCGGATTCAAATATTAAGGGTATTGATTATCCTATCGTTGCCAACGATACCGCAATACCATCCATTAAATTTTTCGCCAAAGCTATCGGAAACGCATACAAAGAAGGCCAAAACGCCGTTCTTGAAAAAAAATCCTAAAAATATGTCCATTCAAATTACCACAGAGCAAATAAAAGAGCTCCGCGACAGCACAGGCATTTCGGTAATGCAGTGCAAGCGCGCATTGGAGGAGGCCGGAGGTGATATAAAAAAAGCGCTGGCTATTCTAAAAAAAACAAGTTCGGATATCGCGTTAAAAAAAGTTAATCGGGAGGTTAAAAACGGAAGAGTTTCCGTTAAAACGGAAAGAGGGAAAGCTGTATTGGTGTCTTTGCATTGTGAAACCGATTTTGTGGCCAAAAACGAGGACTTTGTAAATCTTCTTGATAAACTCACGGATAAAACTCTTCTGGAGGGCGCGGAAAAAATGAAAACGAATTCGAAAGACATGATTGATGCTATAATTCAAAAAACCGGAGAAAACATTCAATTGGGCGACGCATACGAAGTAAGCGGGGATGTTTTGGGAACTTATGTGCATAATAATAAAACCGGCGCTATCGTTTCTCTTGAAGGAGGCAATGCCGAACTTGCAAAAGATGTGGCTATGCATGTCGTTGCCATGCAACCAGAGGGTATCCCGGAACTTTTAGACCAAGCATTCATCAAAAATTCGGAGGAAACAGTCAGTCAACTTATGGAGAGAGAAAAAGCGAAAATTAAGGAAATAAAACGTTATTCAATATAAACATGTATCTTCTTTTAACTTTATTTTTTATATCGCTTGCCGGAATCATTTTTATGGTTGGCAAAAAATTGGTAATGTTCCAGAATGGACAGTTATCCCGCGAAAAAAAGGTTCTTTCCGAAATTCAATATTTGGAAGAATGGAAACACTTAACCGTTAAAAATATAAAAAGGCACGGTTATGTGGCGCTTGTGACAATAATCAGATTTTATGTTCAATCTTCCAACCTTCTAAAAAATAAATACCAGGAAGCAAAAATCAAGATAAAAAATATGCGCGATAAAAAATTAAACGGTAACCCGGCTCAAAAACAAGAAATCAGTAATTTTTTAAAAATAATTTCGGAATACAAACATAAAATCAGACAAATTAAGCATAGAATAAAAGAGGAGGAGAGCAACCATTAAATAACCGCCGCCTTACCCGCCCCGCTTTTGCGGGTCGGGCTGGGCTCAAGTTGGTACTTGCCCGAATGACGAAGTCGGGCGGGGAGCAAAAATTTTTTATGTTCACAGTTTATGTGTTAAAGGACGGTAAGGAAAAATTATACAAAGGAGTGACAAATAACCTCAAAAGGAGATTGGCTGAACATCATTCTGGGCACACACTAACGACAAGCCGAATGAAAAGTTTAAAACTTGTCTATAAGGAAGAATATGATACATTTGAGGAGGCCAGAAAAAGAGAACTGTATTTAAAGTCAGCCGCTGGAAGAAGATTTTTAAAAGATAAAAGCCGCCTTAGCTCAGTTGGTAGAGCAACGCTTTTGTAAAGCGAAGGTCCTCGGTTCGAATACGGGCGCGCCAAAGGCGTGACCATTGATTTTCGCCTGATTTTGCAAAGGAATTCGGCGCGCTGGCGCGCACTGTTTTTTCGCCAAGGAGGAGGTTCGAGCCAAAGATTTTTTTAGCGGCAACCTTTTTCGCAAAAAGGTTGCCATCCAATGCAATTTTTTCCATATTTCCCGCGTCCTTTATCCACTTTTCCATCGGTTCGAGCCAATGTTTCTGGTCGTGGAGAGAACGAGAAATTTCTTCCTCCAGCGACTTTTTCTCGGACAACAACTTTGATTTTTCAACACGATAAGTTTCCTTATCTATATCCTGCTCTAAATATCCGTCTAGAAGTCGCTGGAGCTTGGCTGTGATGTCTTTTACCTTTTTCTCGTTCTCGGAAACAAAAACGGAAACGGACTGGGCGGATTCTTTTTTGTCTTTTTCTAATCTTTCATTTAAGTATTCCGCCCAATCTTGTGGCATAGAAACTTTTTGAAGCAGAGAGGAAATCTGAGCGTCCAAAGATTCTAGGCGAATATGGGGCTCGGAACATTTCATCACTTTCGATTTTTTTGTGCAGTGATAATAAGTGTAGAAATGTTTCGTGCCGTTCTTTTGTGTCTTTGTCCTATATTCGCCTGTAATCATCATTCCGCAAGTAGCGCAATATAGAAGCCCACAATATACTTGCGGATTGCTTTTATGTTTAGCATTTGGACGCCCTCTCTCTTTCATTACTTCTTGGACTTTATCAAAAAGTTTCTTTGACACTATTGGCTCGTGCTTTCCCTCAAATACTTCTCCGGAATATCTGAAGTTTCCGTAATAAAATGGGTTTGAAAGAATAAATGTTGCTCGGGAAATGTGGATTCTTTTTCCGCCTTTGGTAAGGAGATGGTTGCGTTCCAAATACTCCCCGACATTTTTCAATGTTTGATTACCTTCTGCATAAAATTCAAATACTCGGCGAATAATTGGTCCAACCTTTTTATCTATAACAACCGTTTTAGTCCTAGGGTCGTTTATATATCCCACAGGAGCAAGTGAGGGAAATTCGCCTCTACGAACTTTTTGACGCAACCCTCGTTTTGTATTTTCGGAAAGAGAATCCACATAATCGATGTTCAGCATGAACTTCCCCTGCGGAGTGGACTCAAACCAAAAACTGGGAAATTTCAAGCCGAGCAATTTATTCGTATCAAGCAAATATATTATTCTTCCTCCGTCCACAGAATTGCGCGCCAGGCGATCCGGATGCCAAGAGAGAATACTATCTGCTTCGCCCTTTTCAATTCTTTGCAACATTTCGTTAAAGATAGGTCTGCCTGGAATTTTCGCCGATTGCTTTTCAATAAACTCAAGGGCGATGTCTAGGTTTTCTCTCTTGGCAAAATCACGCAATTCTTGCAACTGTGCTTCAATAGATAATATTTGCTTGTCCTCAACATCAGTGGACTTACGAGTATACAAAAAGAATTTTTGTGACATATACATTCATTCTAACAAAAATTATTTTTGAAACAACTAGGGAAAATTGTATAAGATATCGAACCTCCTCCTTGGCGAAAAAACAGTGCGCGCCAGCGCGCCGAATTCCTTTGCAAAATCAGG
>LCGB01000015.1 GCA_000999465.1 Candidatus Nomurabacteria bacterium GW2011_GWB1_43_19 | reverse complement strand
GGCGCGGAAAGCAGGCGGGCAAAAATTCC
The DNA here is from genome assembly GCA_000999465.1 of Candidatus Nomurabacteria bacterium GW2011_GWB1_43_19. Taxonomy (GTDB): domain Bacteria; phylum Patescibacteriota; class Minisyncoccia; order Phycocordibacterales; family UBA9973; genus UBA9973. Next base: position 27,498 of record LCGB01000015.1, on the reverse strand, counting down.
TTCCCCCAGACCCCCTTCCTTTTTGCCCGCCTGCTGGAAACCCCCAGCGGATTTTTCGGGCGGCGTGGCCGAAAGAAAAAGAATAGTCGCCCTTGCCCCACCCTTCCCGTGCGCGGGCGACAAAGTGGAACTCCCTTTTGTTTGGACAAGTATTTTGAAATTTGGTATCATTGTAATTGATGAAAGTAAAAGGATACTTTTTAACCTATACAATATAATGGTATATCTTACTGAAACCTATGTCAAATAATAATCAAGGTTCAAAAATAGCCAAAAACTTGAAGAAAATCCGGCAGGATAAGGGCATTTCCCAAGATCGCCTGTCCAAGCTGGCGGACTTATCGCTTAATACCGTTGTTACGGTAGAATCAGGCGTGAATCCCAATCCTACCATTGAGACACTGACCAAAATCGCTAAGGCATTAGAAGTCGGGGTTGATGATCTGCTTAAATAAACTTATGCAACAAACGAAAAACTTACTCACAATTAAAGAAGCGAGCCAGTGGGCGAGCGATTTTCTAAAGCGTGATGTTAGCGAGTCCAACATCTCGTATTTGGTGCAATACGGGAAAGTCAAAAAACACAACGGCGGCAGTTCTGTTTTTGTTGATTTGAATGATCTAAAAAGTTACTACGACTCGTATCGAGGCCAGCGAGAAGTTGATTGGAAAAAGAAGCTCGGCAATGACCTGAATTGGGCATTGTCTTTCGACCATCTTCGGGAAGTGGACACGACAAAACATGTCCATCGCTTACATCCCTACAAAGGCAAGTTTATTCCACAACTTGTTCAATACTTTATTGACAATCATACAGACGATTTCAAGAAAGATATTTATTTTAAGGCCGGCGATATAATTCTTGATCCGTTTTCTGGTTCGGGCACAACACTTGTTCAAGCGCATGAAATGGGGATGCACACCATCGGCATTGATATTTCTCATTTCAATTGCATGATTACGGAAACAAAATTGCTTCCTTACGATCTTGCTTTGCTTGACGATGAAGTAAAAAAGATAAAGCAAACAATCATAAACTATGAGGCGGATAGCAAAATCAATGCTTTTGAAGATGAGTTGTTGGCTCGCATGGCAGATTTCAATAATCAATATTTCCCAAGTCCAGAGTTCAAGTACAAAGTCCAAAGAGGACAAATCAATGAGAATAAATATGCCGTAGAAAAAGAAAAGGAATTTCTAAAAATTTATAACGCTCTTGTTAAAAAATATGGCATCGAGCTAAATCATTCCGCCGGTAAAACTTTCTTAGATAAGTGGTATATCAAAAATGTCCGCAAAGAAATTGACTTTGCATTTGAACAGGTTAAAAAAATCAAAGATGTTAAGAATAAAAAGATTTTAGCGGTAATTTTGAGCCGAACAATCAGGTCGTGCCGTGCAACGACACATTCGGATTTGGCTACTCTCAAAGAACCGCAGATAACGACTTATTATTGCTGGAAACACAAAAAGATTTGCAAGCCACTTTTCTCAATAAAGGAGTGGTTTGATCGTTACGCGGTTGATACAGTATATCGGCTCAAAACCTTTGCAAAACTAAAAACAAAATCGCATTATGCAGTTCTTCCGGCGGACTCCCGAACGGTTGATATTTTTAAGGAAGTAGAAAAAAGAAATAAAAAATTCCACGAGATTTTAAAGAAACAAAAAATCAATGGCATTTTTTCTTCGCCGCCTTATGTCGGCCAAATTGATTATCACGAACAACACGCTTACGCTTATGATCTTTTCGGATTTGAGCGCAGAGATGAACTTGAGATAGGGCCACTTTACAAGGGGCAAGGCGCGGACGCGCGAGCCTCTTATGTTGAGGGAATTTCAAAAGTTCTACTCAATTGTCGGAAATTTTTGACTGATGATTTCGATGTATTTCTCGTTGCTAACGATAAGTATAATCTTTATCCGACAATTGCCGAGCAAGTTGGAATGAAAATTGTAAATCAATTTAGGCGGCCAGTATTAAATAGGACAGAACGAGATAAGTCGCCCTATTCAGAGATAATCTTTCACTTAAAAAACGAAAAATAATATGGCACTTACAACACAACAAAGTAAACAGATTAAAGAGTATTTGGTAGGGAAAATCCGTCAAAAGTTGGCGACCTATGATCCGGAAACGAACTCAATGCCATTTCATTTTCGTTTGCTCGGCAAAGATAGAATGGCGTTATTTTCTTTTATTCAATCAGTGAATACAATACTCGGTACATCAATTTTTGAGCAGGTTGGCAAAATAATTGCCGAGCCACAAGCAAAACGCGCAATCGGACAATATAAAGAATTTGAAGGATTTATCAGCAGTGAAGCGGTTTTGAAAATTGATGGCATAATGCGTGAGTTGCGCTCGGCTTCACGAACTCCAGACAAAGAAAAAGAAACAAAAGAAGTGTTGGCTGTTGCCAGCAAGGGCGAGATGGGGAAGAAACTTAAAAAGCGCGTTGATCTTTTTGTTGAGATGAAAGACGGAATAGAGTATTACTTTGAGATTAAAACCGCAAAACCCAACATCAATGAATTTACCGGCATCAAAAAACAAATGCTCGATTGGATTGCAATGCGTGGCAGTGAAAAACCGAAAGCAAATGTCAAAACCATTGTTGCTATTCCATATAATCCATACGAGCCGAAGCCGTATGAGCGATGGACATTGCAAGGATTATTTGATTTACGCCAAGAGGTTTTAGTTGGACCTGAATTTTGGGATTTACTCGGTGGGAAAAATACTTACGAAGATTTGCTGAAAGTTTTTGAACAGGCGGGGTTGGAGCTTTACGACGAGATAGAAAAGAAAATGAAAAGTTTGAATTCTAAGCATGAGACACCTAATTAACAATGACGGTACTCCCTTTGAATCAGCCGAACTTCAAACTTTACGCGGTGAACTGGACGCTTTAGATGACGATGGGCGTACCGAATACCGAAATCAAAACGCCTCGGCTATCGCTCAACACGAAGCCGTAAAGTTTTTGATCGTTTCCGGCCCCGGAACGGGCAAAAGCCACTTGTTTTTGGATAGGATTAACCATTGGTATCAGCAAGACGCACAAGCGAAGGTATTTGTAACAAGTTTCGTGAGAAAATTGGTCGCGGATTTGCAAAACGATATTGACGGCGATACTCAACTAACCGATGAGCAGAAAAGCGATATTACCGCGTCAACATTACATAAATTTGCTCGCAGTATTGTTGAACAAAATCACGGCACAGCTCAATGGCGTTTCCTGCCGCACTTCCGGATAATAGGGCAATTTTGGAAAGATGTTGTGTGGTGCGATGTCTTGGCTTTTCATCCGGAGTTGGATAGTGGTGTTTACACTTGGAAAAAATTTGAGGAGCAGTTGCACAACGCCGATTTTGATGAATCCGCAGATTGGCAGGGTTTGAAAGAAACTTATTTTAAGTTATGCCAATTTTACAATGCTGCTGGCTTTGCTGATTTAATTTTACGCGCCAAAGATGCGTTAGTGGAAAACACCGCACTCAACGAAAGCAATTATTTTATTACTGATGAGTATCAGGACTTTAACTCTGCCGAGGACGCACTGATAAATCAATTGGTGAACGAGCCAAAGGGTCTGCTTGTTGCTGGCGATGATGAACAGGTGCTCTACGAAAAGTTAAAATCTGGAAAACCGACTTTGATACGGAATCTTTATCAGAATAACGACTACGCAAATGGAATGTTGCCATTTTGCGGCAGGAGCAGTTTTCATATTACAAAATCGGCGGGACATTTTATCCAACAAAACCGAGAGGCGGAATGTATCGAAAAAATCTATCTGCCAATTAAAGCGGCTGATGACAAACCTAAGGTGCAAATTATTGCTTGTGCAACTGCTCCTACTGCCGTTGACTACATAGAAAAGTTTGTGGCAGATAACAAAACAGCAATTGACGAGCGAAAAGCCAAATTGACCGAGGGAGAGGAAAAGGACGCTTTCCTGCTTATATTGACTCCCGCAAAAGAAGTTAATTTTTACGGAGAATCAAAAGAGAAAATCGCGAGCATCGCAGCAGAGTACCAAGCAGAAAACCGCTATTTTTCAGAGGACTACTACAAGATTTTGAGTTATTACTCTCTTGCCAATAATCCTCAAAATAATTTCACTTTTCGAAAAGTTTTGCATTACGAAAACATCGCGGAAGTGAGGGCACATGAATTGATTGAAAGTGTCATGCAAAATAATCAAAACTTTTGCGATCTTGAATCCGAAGAAACTAGAAGTGCGATACAAAAATGCAATGAGATTAAAACCATTTTGGAAGCAGATAATCAAACGATAGAGCAAAAAATAGAAAGCATTGCTCGTCATATTGCCGTAGCGGATCAAAACCGACTCAAAGAAGATATTGAAAGAAAATCCATCAACCAAGAAGAAGTGGCGGAAATCGAACATCAAGAAGAGGAAGAAGCAGAATTAGAAGAAATTGAGGTAAGAAAGATGGGTGCTGTTGAATTGATGACAATAGTGGGATCAAAAGGGTTGTCAGCCGACCATGTGATCATCATTGGTTTTGATAACGTAAATATGAGTTGGATAACAAAAAATGCGTTTTATGTTGCAATGACTCGCGCTAGAAAAAGTTTACACATCCTTACCGCGTTAAAGTCGGGTGGCGCAAGACAGGCACATGATTTTTTGGAGCAATTGTCAGATGAGCACGCTGAACACTACAGCTACAAGAAAAGCAACCACACAAAAAATCAATTACAAGGAAAACAGGGATTTAAGAATTATCTGAACAGTCTCAATTCGGTTTCGCAACGCAGACGATAGATTGAGGAAATTGATTTTTTGTGGAATAATTCAAATATTAACCCCACCCACCCAATTTGAGGCCACGCCGCCCGAAAAATCCGCTGGGGGTTTCCAGCAGGCGGGCAAAAAGGAAGGGGGTCTGGGGGAAGGAATTTTTGCCCGCCTGCTTTCCGCGCCNGATTTTTTGCGCGCGCCCATTAAAAGAAAAAGATATTTTTGTGGACTTTGTCCGCCGAGAGGCGGCGAGCCGCTGGGGCGGATTTCTGCCCGTTAGGGCAGAAATTGTTGCTCAAAAAAGGTTCGCACTTCGTTCAGTAATTGCGACAAGGTTAATTGATAGGTTGTATATGTTTTTCTTCGCAAATTGTAAATGCTATGGTACCATCTTTGTTCTGGTGTTGTGTCAGGTATATTCCAGCTTCGCTCTTTTTTATTTCAACGACAACCGGTTTGTTGTTTTCACCTCCAGAAACAAAAACCCGAACGCCGGGCGTATATTTGGATTTTTTAACTCCCGAAAGCGGTTCGGCTATCAAGGTTTCCGCAACCGCGTCCCTGAACGCCTTTTCTGCTTGTTCTTGCAAAGTATCGTTGGGTTTTTTACCTTCCATCATATGCCCTTATTCTATCATATAAAATATCTCTATCATAGATTTATTGTTTTGTGTTAAAATAAAGGAGAATTGTTTTTATCTGAAGCGGGTGGTCGCACTCACATAGGCACATATGTTGGAGATTCACCATCACCCGCTTCAAATGAAAATAATTTTCACCCCGCCATTCGGCGGGGTTTTTATTTCTTCTTGTTCCGTCGTCGGCGGGATTCTCAATTTTCAATTTCGCCACGGCGGAAAGAAAATTAGGAGTTATCCCCCACACCTATCTTTGTATTATTCTGCTTTTCAGTAAAATTAAAATAATTATGATGTTTTTTTGTAAAAATTAAATTTATTTAAGAGAATTTGCTTCCCAGAATAAAAAGCGATACAAAAATAGGTGTGGGGGTTATCCACAGTTTTGATGAAAAAGTATTGTATTTGACTTCGAGATGCGAGATAATTAAAGTAGTTTGAAGCAATAAATATTTTGGTCGTTTTATTGCAAACTAAAATTAGTAATTTAATTCAATGTTCCCTCCGCTTGGCGGGGCAAGAACGACAAAAAATATGGCAAAGAAAAAGAAGAAGGCAGCAAAGAAAGGAAAGAAGCGAGCATAGTCCTTACTTAGAAAAACTTCCGGCGCAAACCGGAAGTTTTTCGTTTGGCTTTTTTGTTCAACTCGCCGTTCGGAAACGGTGGGGTTTATGCTAATATATCATCATGGGATTATTTACCAGAATATTCGGAGATGAAAGCTCCAAGTTCATCAAGAAGGCCGAAAAAATAGTGGCCAAAGTCAATGCCCTGGAAGCGGATGTTGCCAAGTTGCCGGACGAAGATTTCCAGAAAAAGACGCAGGAATTCAGGGACCGATTGGCAAAAAATGAAACAATGGACGACATTTTGCCGGAGGCCTTCGCTCTTGTCCGGGAAGCCATGAAGCGGGTGGATGGCAAGCGCCTTTTTGACGTCCAGATTGTCGGAGGTTTAGCTCTCCATCAGGGTAAAATCGCCGAAATGAAAACCGGAGAAGGAAAAACTTTTGTCGCCGTTCTTCCGGCGTACCTAAACGCGATTACCGGAGAAGGGGTTCACATTATCACGGTTAATGATTATCTTTCCCGCATCGGCGCGGTCTTGATGGGTCAAGTTTATAATTTTTTGGGATTAAGTGTCGGTGTGATTAATTCGCAAAATGTTTCTTATCTGTATGACGAGAAACATTTCAGGAAAGAGGTCCCGACTGAAAGTCGCGGATCCTCGACAGCAGAAGCTGTCGGGAAAGACCGGGAGCGCGATCAAGTCGGAGAATTTAAAATTGTTTATGATTTTTTAAAACCATGTTCCCGCAGGGTGGCGTATCTGGCGGATGTGACTTATGGTACGAACCACGAATATGGTTTTGATTATTTACGCGATAATCTGGTGACGACACTAGATGAGATAGTACAGAGAAAACACAATTTTGCGATTGTCGATGAAGTGGATTCCATTTTGATAGACGAAGCGCGTACTCCGTTGATTATTTCTTCCCAGTCCGGGGATTCGGAGGATTTTTATCTAAAATTTTATCAAATTGCCAAACAATTGAAGCGGGATACGGACTACGAAGTGGATGAAAAATTAAAAGCGATATCTTTGACGGATACGGGCATCAGCAAAGCCGAACAACTGCTTGGAGTGGAGAATATTTATACCGAAAAAGGCATAAAATACGTGCATCATTTGGAAACGGCGGTCAAGGCCCAGGCCATTTTTGAGCGGGACAAGGACTATGTGGTCAAGGAAGGCGAAGTCATTATTGTGGACCCCTTTACCGGGCGATTGCAGCCCGGCCGGCGCTGGAGCGAGGGCATCCACCAGGCCATTGAGGCCAAAGAGGGGGTAAAAATTGAAAAAGAAACCCGTTCATCCGGTTCTATCACTTTTCAAAATTATTTTAGATTTTACAAAAAGCTCTCGGGCATGACCGGAACGGCTGCGACTTCGGCGGAAGAATTTTTAAAAGTTTACGGACTGGATGTTATCGTGATTCCCACCAATCGCCCCGTTGTTCGTTTAGACCATCCGGATTTAATCTTCCAGAGTGAAAAAGGAAAGTTCCAAGCTATTGCCAAAAAAGTGAAAGAGTTAAATATGAAAGGGACTCCGGTTTTAATTGGGACTATCTCAATTGAAAAAAATGAACTTCTTTCCGTCTATCTGAAACAAGAAGGAGTGACGCATACAATATTAAACGCAAAGAATCATGAAAAGGAAGGAGAAATAATCGCCCAGGCCGGCAAGCGCGGAACAGTGACTATCGCCACCAACATGGCCGGCCGCGGAATTGACATCAAACTGGGAGGCAATCCGATTGTGGATGAGGAATATAAATTTGTCAAAAGTGTCGGTGGACTTTTTGTTCTCGGTACTGAGAGGCACGAAGCCAGAAGGATAGACAATCAATTAAGGGGGCGCTCCGGCCGGCAAGGGGATCCAGGAGCGACGCAATTTTATGTTTCCTTGGAAGACGACTTGATGCGGGTATTCGGTTCGGAGAGAATCAAGAATATGATGGGGCGCTTTGGTATGCCGGAAGATCAGCCAATAGAAAACCGATTTATCAGCAAAACGTTGGAAGGAGCGCAGGCCAAGATAGAAGGATTTCATTTTGACGCCAGGAAGCACACTTTGGAATACGACGATGTGATGAATCATCAACGAAAAATAATTTACGAAAGACGGCAGAAAATGCTGCGGGCGGATAAAGCGGAAATTGAAATCCTGCTCGGCGATATCGCAGCTGAAAAAGAAAACTTCAACAAGGTGATGGAAGAAAAAAGAGAAAAATTAGGGGATGAAACATTTTTTGAAACGGTTCGCCGAATCACTCTTTATACTACGGATACGCTTTGGATGGAACATTTGGAGGCGATGGATTATTTGCGCGGCTCAGTAAACTTGCGGGCCTATGGACAACGGGAACCAATTGTGGAATATAAAAAAGACGGCCTCCGTATGTTTAAGGAGATGGAGGAGGTCTTCAAAGAGCAGGTTGCCTCCTTGATCGGCACAATAAACACCGAAAGCGCAGTAAGTGTCCGGACGGAAGAAAACGCGCCGAAACAGACCTTGGTTACCAGCCATACCGAACCGTCGGAGCTTGGCGGTAAAAAAGAAAAAGAAGTCGGCCTGCCTCGCGTTGGCGAAGTCAAGGCGGGCCGCAACGACCCCTGCCCCTGCGGTTCCGGCAAGAAATATAAGAAATGTCACGGAAAATAAGAAAGATGAAAAACCGAGATCTTGATGTATAATGGCCGGTATGGAACCACTGGCTTCAAGAATTAGGCCTAAAAATCTAAAAGAATTTATCGGACAGGAGCATTTGACAGGCAAGGGCAAACCGATTGCCGTTGCCGTTTCCAAAAAACACCTCTTTTCCTTTGTTTTTTGGGGTCCGCCGGGGGTTGGGAAAACAACCCTGGCGAAAATTTATGCCAAAGCGTTAAATGCCGATTATCACGAACTCTCGGCAGTTTCGGCGGGCAAAGAAGATATCCGCGAGATAGTGGAATCCGAGGGAACTCTATTAGGCCCGAAGATTCTTTTTCTGGACGAAATACACAGGTTCAATAAAGCCCAGCAGGATTTTCTTTTGCCGTATGTGGAGAGCGGCAGGCTTACTTTGATCGGCGCGACGACGGAAAATCCAAGTTTTGAAATAATTCCAGCCCTCCTTTCCCGTTTGCGGGTCTTTGTCCTGAACGAGCTTTCCGAGGAAGAGATGAAAAAAATTATCGGGCGCACCGGCTATAAAATGAAAAAAGACGCTCTGGATTGGCTGATCAGGATGGCGAACGGCGATGCCCGGCAGGCAATAGCCCTGATTGAAAGCACCGCTTCTCTTTATAAAGATATTACCGTTCCCAACTTGAAGAACGCCCTGCAGTCCACATTTCTGCGCTACGACAAAAAAAGCGATGAACATTACAATACCATCAGCGCTTTCATTAAAAGCATGCGCGCCTCACAGCCGGATGCGGCTTTGTATTATCTGGGAAGGATGCTGCAGGCGGGAGAAGACCCAAAATTTATCGCTCGCCGAATGGTGGTCTTCGCCAGCGAGGACATCGGTCTGGCCCAACCGACGGCCCTGGTGGTGGCCAATGCGGTTTTCCAGGCGGTTGACACGATTGGTATGCCGGAGTGCGGAGAAAATCTCGCCCACGGCACGATTTATTTGGCGCAGGCCAAGAAAGACAGAAGCGCTTACGATGCCTACCTACTGGCTATGGAAGACGCCAAGCAATACGGCAACTTGCCGATACCGATGAGCATCCGCAACGCCCCCACCAAGCTGATGAAAGATCTGGGCTACGGGGAGAATTACGAAAAATACACCATCAAAGATCTGATGCCGGAAAAGTTAAGGAATAAAAAATACCTAAAGAAGCGGTGATATGAAAAATTTTCTTAAAAATTTGAAACTTAAAAGACGAGGAATTACACTTTTGGCGGGGATGCATTTTTACGGCAACCCGTCCGCCGGAATGAAAGTTGTCGGAGTAACGGGAACCAACGGCAAAACGACAGTCGCCACCCTCCTCTATAATGTGGCCACCGGTCTGGGTTACAAGTCCGGGCTCATCGGCACCGTGGAAAATATGATAAACGGAGAAAAGATTCCAGCTACGCATACCACCCCAGACCCTCTTTCTTTGCATAAGCTGATGAGTGAAATGGCGCAAAAGGGATGCGAGTACGTTTTTATGGAAGTAAGTTCGCACGCCCTGGATCAGGGGCGTGTGGCGGGAATAAATTTTGCCGGCGGGGTTTTTACCAATTTGACGCACGACCATCTGGATTACCATAAGAACCTGGAGAATTATTTTGGCGCGAAAAAGAAATTTTTTAAAATATTGCCCGCTTCCGCTTTTGCCCTTTCCAACCTTGATAACGAATATGGAGAAAAAATGCTGGAAGGAATAAAAGCCCGGAAGTTTTCCTATGGATTTGCGTCGGGTGTTGGACACCCGGAAATTCAGGTGTCCAACACCCGACAAGATGATTTCCATGGGGAAATCAAGAAGCTGGATTTTAGCGGATTGGAATTGTTTTTTAACGGTAGCAAGGTAAAATCAAAACTTCTGGGCAAATTCAACGCTTACAATTTACTGGCGACTTGGGGCGCTTTGTCACTGCTTGGTTTTGATATGGAGAAAGCAAAAAAAATAATAGAAACAATACAGCCTCCCCGAGGACGATTCGAACATTTTATGTCAAAGAGCGGCGTCTTAGTGATTGTGGACTATGCCCATACGCCGGATGCGCTCCAAAACATATTTTCTGCCGTAAAAGAGGTTAAGCCGGAGAAAGGCAGGATAATTTCCGTATTCGGCTGTGGGGGCGACCGCGATCCGGCCAAGCGGAAAATTATGGGCCATATCGGGGCAATTCTTTCCGACATTGCCATTTTCACTTCAGATAATCCAAGAAGCGAAGATCCCGAGAAAATTATTGCGGAGATGAAAGACGAATTGACCTCAGAAGATTTCAAAAAAATTAAGACAATTTCAAACCGTAGGGAGGCAATCAAGGAAGCGGTTAAAATTTCAGTCAAAGGCGATATAATTCTTTGCGCCGGCAAAGGGCACGAGGATTATCAGGAAATAAAAGGCGTGAAACACCACTTTGACGACATGGAGGAGTTTCAAAAAGCTTATGAATAATTACAAAAAATTTTTCAAAAATAAAAAAATAACAATAATGGGGCTGGGGCTTTTAGGGCGGGGGCTCGGATATACCAGATTTTTAGCCGAATGCGGGACGGATTTGATTGTGACGGATTTAAAAACCAAAAAGCAACTGGCGGTCTCGGTCAGAGCGTTAAAAAAATTCAAAAACGTTAAATTCGTGCTGGGCGGGCACCGGCTGGAAGATTTTAGAGGAAAAGACATGGTAATAAAAAACCCGGGCGTTCCTTCCGATTCCATCTATGTAAAGGAAGCCAAAAAAAATAATATACCGGTGGAAATGGATGTGTCACTTTTTGCAAAATGCGCTCCCGGTGTAACGATAATCGGAATAACCGGCACAAGAGGCAAATCAATGACGACGGCATTAGTTTATGAAATTTTATCTAAAAACTTTAAGAACAAAAAAGTGTATCTTGGAGGGAATGTGCGTGGAGTTGCCACATTGCCGTTATTAAAAAAAGTTAAAGCAGGGGATATCGTAGTTTGTGAACTGGATTCCTGGCAATTACAGGGTTTTGGCGAAGCGAAAATGTCTCCCCATATTTCCGTCTTTACTTCTTTTATGCCGGACCATATGAATTATTATAAAAACAATATAAAAAAGTATTTTAACGACAAAGCGAATATTTTTAAGTATCAAAAAAGAGGCGATGTATTGATTATCCGCCCGGGGGTTAAAAAATTAATACCGAAAAATATAAAAAGCAGGTTATTTATGGCTGATGGAGAAAAAATGAAAAAATATGATTTTTCCGTCCCGGGAGGATTTCAGCGGGAGAATCTTGCCTGCGCGGTTCTGATAGCCCAATATTTCAAGATTTCGGATGCTCAGATAAAAAAAACGGTTAAAAATTTTAAGGGGCTGGAAGGCAGGTTGCAATATGTTAAAACGGTCAAAGGTGTAAAAATATACAATGATAACAATGCCACGACTCCGGAAGCGACAGTAGCGGGTATTGAAGCACTTTCTTTCCCCTATGTCAGACATAGGGGAAGTTCCCCTATGTCTGACATAGGGGAGAAAAACATAATACTTATCTGCGGGGGTTCGGACAAGGGGCTGGACCTTAGGAATTTTGAAAAAGCCGCCGAGAGTTGCAGGGCTGTCATATTGATTCCAGGGACGGGAACCGACAGGATAAAAATAAAAGAAGCGAAAAAAGCGAAAACGTTGAAGGAATCCGTTAAGGAAGCGATGAAGATTGCGAAGACGGGGGACATTATCCTTTTTTCCCCGGCCTTCGCTTCTTTCGGAATGTTTAACAACGAATACGAAAGGAATGATAAATTTATGAAAATAGTGAAAGGACTAAAATAAAATGAACCCGGATTTGTCAAAAATTAAAAAAGTATTTTTTATCGGAATCGGTGGTATCGGCACTTCGGCAATTGCGCGGATGATGCATCTGGCCGGAAAGGATGTTTCCGGTTCGGATATGTCGGAAAATGAATTGACCAATGAATTAAAGCAATTGGGAATCAATATAACTATCGGCCAGGGTTTTAAATTAATACTTCCGGATACGGATTTGATCGTCTATACGATTGCGATACCGCGTTACGATCCGGTTTTATTCCAGCAAGTTAAAAATTCCAATATTTTATACAAAAGTTATCCGGAGATGCTTGGTCTGATTACTGCTAATAAATACACGATTGCTGTCGCCGGAACTCATGGCAAGACCACCACGACAGCAATGATTGCAAAAATTTTAATTGATGCGAAGCTTGATCCTTCGGTCATTGTCGGATCATTACTGAATCCTTTGAATTTTCCAGGGCAAAAGAAATCAAATTTGATTGTCGGCCAGAGCGAATATTTCATAGTTGAAGCTTGTGAATACGAACGCTCATTTTTAAATATCAAGCCTAAACTATCGGTCATTACCAATATTGAGGCCGATCACTTGGACTATTACAAGGATTTAGAGGATATTAAAAGTGCTTTTCAGCAATTTACATCGCAGAGCGAAAAAGTGATCCGGGATTATACCGGATACTTAAACAAAGTCCCGAAATTAAAAGTCCCCGGGGAGCACAATCGCCTGGATGCGGCAGCAGCTTATGCTGTCGCTAAAGTTTTAAATATTAAAGATGATATTATCCAAAAATCTTTAGCAGAATTTTCCGGCACATGGCGCAGATTGGAAAAAAAAGCTGAAACGGAGGCGGGTACGATAATATACGACGACTACGCTCACCATCCGACTGAAATACGGGCAAGCATAGAAGCATTGCGGGAACTCTATCCGATTTCCAAGAAAAAAATTACAATTGTCTTTCAACCTCATCTCTATAGCCGGACTAAGGCCTTGTTTGAAGATTTCGCCAAGTGCTTCAAAGGGGCAGACAGGATTATTCTTTTGCCGATTTACTTTGCCCGGGAAGACAAAGACGAGAGTATTTCAAGCGGCAAGCTGGCCGAGGCGATATGTAAGAATGGAGAGAAGGCCATAGCGTTTACGGATTTTGAACTGGCCGAGAATTATCTAAAAGGGGAGATTTTCGATAAAAATGAAGTTTTTGTGACGATGGGAGCGGGGGAGGCCTACAAAGTGGCGGATAAAGTGTTTAATTTGACATAATGAGGAACCAGTGTTCAAGTATTGACTTTTGAAGTGTAATATGCTATCATATCGGTATATCCTTATAGTATAGGCGAACGCTTATTATATAAGGGTTTTTTAGTGAAAGTTGAAATGGCAGTATAGAAGTTGGCGGAGCACATACCGCTCAAATATGAAAAATAACAATCTAATACGTTTTGCCCAGTCGTTGGTGCTTTTGCCCGTTATGACCATGTCTCTCTCTGTTGGTTCAATAGGGAATATGGCAAATAACCAGACCGCACAGGACGTATTAGCTCAAAAAGTGAATATTGAAGCCAAGGCAACGCTTGTCCTTAATCAAGCAGCGGATGCGGAGGCGGACCTGAAGGAGGAAACCTTCAAAGCGCAGGCCCAGGCCATTGATGCTTACTTTGCGGCGCGCAACATGCCACTTAAAGGCACGGGGATGAAAATGGCCATTGAAGCGGATGCCAACGGAATTGACTGGCGCCTCTTGCCGGCGATTGCCGTGCGTGAATCAACCGGCGGGAAGTTTGCTTGCAAAAGGGTAGCCAACAATCCTTTTGGCTGGGGTTCCTGTAAAATCGGATTCAAATCCATTGATGCGGCGATTGAAACCTTGGCCAAAAACCTCGGTGGGAATAATCCAAAAACCGCTCGTCATTATAACAACAAAACCACCAATCAGATTCTGAATGCCTACAATCCTCCATCTATCGTACCCCGCTACACCGCGCAGGTTGTGGCTATTATGAATATCATTGGAGATGAAACTCTGATACTCGGTAAAGATTTAGCTCAAGCAAATACATAATCAAAAACCCCGCTTTAAGCGGGGTTTTTGATTTGGTAAAGGGGAACAGCACATCTACGCTATAGCGTAGATTGAAAAGCCGTGAGCAAAAAAGTTCTTTCTCAAATGCTCAGACACATATACGTCATGGCGTATATGTGAAATTTGCAGAGTTAGTCAGTTTAGTGTTATCAATTTTGACGGCCGTCATAAAGTGATAACATGTGTCTTGGGATATTACTTGGGGGGGGGGGCAGTAAAAGAATATACTTATAAACATGAGTATGAGCGGCTCAGGTTGTTATGTTATCTATTCTAAAAAATAAAAAAGGTTTTACACTCATTGAGCTTCTGGTCGTTGTCGCCATCATCGGCATTCTCGCTAGCGTAGTCCTGGCCTCTCTCAACATTGCCCGGGGGAAGGGTACAGCCGCGGCTATTAAATCCAATCTCAAAAATGCGATAGCCCAAGCCGAATTGTCATATTCGGATGTCGGTGACTATTCCGGCGCCTGTACCGCAATAGCCAAAATGCTCACCGCAGTTACAAGTGCCGGAGCTTCTTCTGCTTGTTACAGTTACAACAATGCCGGTCTCTCCGATGTATATCAAAGGTGGGGAGCGAGCGGAATTAAAGGCACATCTACACCAATACAGGCCTGGTCTTCCAGCCCTACCGGGGCTGCCACTTGGGATGTCCAGGGAGTGAACTTCTCCGGTGTCTTCGTCGGTGCCGATGTCACAATGAATTGGGACACCGCCAACACCGCCTGTGGCATTGCCGGGGGACGACTTCCTACAACGGAAGAATTGAAAACTCTTTCTGATGCTACCTATACCGCTTCCGGTAATACCACTCGTACCCCTCCGGGCTTTGTGGCGAGCTTCTATTGGTCTAGTACTACGGTTCCCTTCAATAGCGCATGGGCGTACGGCGTCAACATGACCACGGGCGTTCTCAGCTACGACAATAAGCCCAGCAACTACTACGTGCGGTGTGTTAGGTAGAAATTCTACAGGTCGGACCTGTGGGAAACCTATACAAAAAAACGGAAGCATTGTTTTCGTTTTTTTATGTGCCTAATATTGTCTTTTATTCTAAATATACCAGAGTCATTTTTTGGTCTTTGGGTTCAAAGAGGGTGATTTGAAAGTTGTAATTTTTTCCGAGTTCCAGTGTTTCGCGAAGTTTTGTTTCCGAAGAGAAGGTGGAATTATGCACCAGTCCGGCTACGCCTTCCTTTATAGATACCAGCGCGCCGTGCTTGTTGTATTTTATTACCACACCCTTAATGATATCTCCCTTTTTAAGCTTGCCTTCAAATTCTTTCCAGGGATTTTCCTTGAGCGCCTTGATTGAAAGCGATATTTTACCGTCCTTGATTTCAATAACTTTCGCCTTTACAGTATCTCCAACCTTAAACATCATTCTCGGGTCTTCCACCAGCCCCCAGTCAAGTTCGGAAATGTGCACCAGTCCTTCCAAGCCGTCTTCCAGTTTCAAAAATACTCCAAAATCTACGATACCGGCAACGATGCAGTCCAGACTGTCCCCGACATTGTATTTGCTTAGAATTTCCTTCTTCTCTTCGGGGTTGTTGTCTTTCTCCGAGAAGATAAGTTTGCCTTCCTTCGGAAGCGTTGAGATTATCATCACCGAGATGCGCTGTCCAACGAGCTTCTTCAATTCCTTCAATATTTTATCCTTATCGGAATCAAGCACGCGCGGATAATGATCGGCCTTGAGCTGGGAAGCGGGCAAGAACCCTTGGATACCCTGCCATTCCAGAATAAGTCCGCCCTTGTTCGCGTCTTTTACTTCCAGGTCGAGCGCTATTTTTGCCTTGATTGCTTTTTCCGCTTCACTCCAGGCAAGCGCTTGTTTGGCTTCTTTCAGAGAGAGTTCTATATAGCCGTTCTCATTTTCCACATCGACTATTTTGGCTTTGATAATATCTCCGAGTGAGATTTTCTTTATGATATCCTTGGCATTAATGAACTCACGTCCGTATATGATGCCTGTGCCAAAAGGCGACAAATCTACGAAAACTGAAGATTTTTCGATCAATATGACTGGTCCTTCTACAAGGGAGTCAACTTCTGGTCGAGAACCACTGCGGTCCACGATGGACTTTAATACTGGGTTTTCTTCTTTTATTACTTCATCTTTGTTCATAAATTTAAATATAACTAATACAATATTTTGATTTCGTTCGGACATTATGAAAATAAATTTTCATATGCTCCTCTCTCATCAAAATAAAAATCCGCATCAAGCGGATATAAGGTCTAGGTTTCCCGACTTCTAGTCACGGAGGTTACCCCAAATCCTGCTTTCCCGACTCCTTCTTAATGAGTCGAGGATCCTCGGTCTAACGACCGGGATAATATATTAACTTATAGAAACATACTACTACAATTCCGCAAAAACGCAAGGCGAACCGCTATTTTCTGATTTCTTTTTTATGTTTTTTATGCTATGTGGATTACCATATAACATCGGCATTCGGACAATAAACAAGCAAAAAATATGCTTGTTTTTGCTCCTCATTTGATGCTATAATACATAGAATGATAATCACATATTTCGGTAAGCAGTTTTTTAAGATACAGCAAAGCGAGATGGTTTTAGCTTTAAATCCCGTCAGCAAAAGCTCCCAAACGGGCATTTCCGCTCATTTCGGGACAGACATAGCCATGGTAACCACCAACCATCCGGATTACAATGGCGTGGAACAGCTTTCGCACGGGGAGCGGACACCTTTCGTGATTACAGGTCCGGGAGATTATGAAGTAAAAGAAATTTTTATCAAAGGAGTATTGTCTGAGGCGGTGATTGGGGGAAAAAAATTCATCAATACCGTTTACATATTTTCCGTGGACAATATTAATATTGCTTTTCTCGGGGCCTTATCGGACACAGAACTTTCCAAGGAATCGCACGAAGCTATTAATAGCCCCGATATTGTTTTTATTCCTATTGGCGGAAAAGGAATGTTGGACGCCAAGGCGGCCGCGAAGTTGGCGAGTTCGCTCGAACCCAAACTGATAATTCCGATGGATTATGACGAGAGTACACTGAAAGCATTTCTCAAAGAACTGAGCGAAGAAAAGGCCGAAGTGGTGGACAAGCTGACTTTGAAAAGGAAAGATTTAGACAACAAAGAAGGAGAGGTGGTAGTATTATCAGCCATAGGATGATCCGCCTTTGGCGGAAAAGCCAAAACCCATATGTCAGACATATGGAACAAGAAGCAATGAAAAAGCAATGAAAAAAATAATCCATCATTTAAGAAAACAGCCGGACGAGGTCAAAAGACATGTTTTGCATATTATTATTTTTGTTGCCGGCGTTATACTAGTTCTTCTTTGGGTTTATTCGCTCGGAACAAATTTGGCAAATCCGGACACGCGGGTAGAAATAAGCGAGGACTTGAAACCATTTTCAACATTAAAAGATAGCATACCCGACTTATGGTAAAAAAGGTTCCAGAACCAAATAAAGAAATACGTTCGGATACTATTCTGCCGGTTGACGTTGTGGCGGAAATGAAAGAATCATACCTGGCCTACGCGATGTCGGTCATCACTTCGCGTGCCCTGCCGGATGTTCGCGACGGGCTGAAACCGGTGCACCGGAGGATTCTTTTTGCCATGAACGAACTCGGACTAACGGCCTCCGCGCGCTTCAGGAAATCCGCAGCGGTAGTCGGAGATGTGCTCGGGAAATACCATCCGCACGGCGACACAGCCGTCTATGATTCCATGGTAGGAATGGCGCAGGAATTTTCTTACCGCTATCCGCTGGTACTGGGACAGGGAAATTTCGGTTCCATTGACGGAGACAATGCCGCGGCCATGCGCTATACCGAAGCGAAAATGTCCAAGATTTCTTCCGAATTGCTGCGCGATTTGGAAAAAGAAACCGTTGATTTCCGCCCCAACTACGACCAGACCCGTAAAGAGCCGATCGTGTTTCCTTCAGCCGTGCCGGCACTGCTTTTGAATGGCACGCTCGGCATCGCGGTCGGCATGGCAACAAACATTCCTTCGCATAATCTGGCGGAAGTGATGGATGCGGCCAACTATTTGATTGAAAACGAGAATGCCACCACCGAGGATTTGATGCAATTCGTAAAGGGACCCGATTTTCCAACTGGCGGAATCGCTTACGGTTTTAAAGATATGCTCCACGCGTATTCCACGGGGCGGGGCGGGGTGGTGTGCCGGGGTGAGGCGGAAATAGTGGAACAAAAACCCGCCCGACTGGACAGTCGTTCGGGCGGGGACGGCAACTTTTCAATTATCATCACCTCGATACCTTTCCGGGTAAATAAATCCAATTTAATAGTCAGTATCGCCGAGTTGGTCCAGGAAAAAAAACTTGAAGGTATTAAAGGCCTCCGGGACGAATCCGCCAAGGATATCAGAATCGTCATTGATTTGAAAAATAGCGCGCATCCGGAAAAAATCCTGAATTATATTTATAAAAATACCCAACTTGAGTCCAACTTTAATTTTAATATGGTGGCGCTGGTGGACGGCGTGCCGCAGACCCTTTCGCTTAAATCCATCCTGGAGCAGTTCATTCTACACCGCAAGGAAGTGGTAAAACGCAGGTCGCAGTATGATTTGCGTAAAGCCGAAGAACGCGAACATATCTTGCTCGGTCTGAAAAAAGCGTTGGATCATATTGATGAAATTATTAAACTTATCAAATCCTCTAAGAATGCTGATGAAGCACGCAAAAGATTAACAGGCACATTCCCCGCCAGAGGCGGGTCCGCCTTTGGCGGAAAGTTTTCCGATTTGCAGGCAACGGCAATTCTGGAAATGAAGTTGGCCAAGTTAGCGGGATTGGAGCGCCAGGCGGTAGAAGACGAGCTTAAAGAAAAACAAAAATTCATCGCGGAAATGAAAGAATTGCTGGCCAACTCCAAAAAGATATTAAAAACGATTTCTGGAGAATTGGCCGAAATCCGAGCCAAGTACGCGGATGAACGTCGTACTAAAATAGTAAAAGGCGGAGTAAAAGAAATTTCCGATGAAGACCTGGTGCCGGAAAAAGAAACAATGCTGGTCCTGACTGCCGGTGGATACGTAAAATGTACCGACCCGTCGGAATATCACGCGCAAAAACGCGGCGGAGTGGGTGTAATTGACTTAGAAACCAAAGAAGAGGACTTTGTCACAATGCTCGTTTCCGGTTCCACTCACAGCAATCTCCTCTTCTTTACCAATCTCGGGAAGGTCTACCAAATGAAAATGTATGATATCCCGGAGGGCCGGCGAGCCACCCGCGGAAAATCCGTTATGAATTTTCTGGCGCTCTCCGGTGAAGAAAAAGTGAATTCAATTTTAGCAATGCCCAAGGATTTGGGCAAAGTTCCGTCTTCGCTTATGCTCGTGACCAAACACGGCACCGCCAAGAAAATGACCTCCGAAAGTTTTAAGGATGTGCGCCGAAGCGGGATTATCGCCATCCGGCTGGATAAAAGCGACCAACTTATCTCCGCCTTAGTGGTAGAGAAGGGAGATGAAGTGATTATTGCAACGGCTGCCGGCCAATCCATCAGGTTTAAGGAGTCCGATGTGCGCGAAATGGGCCGGACAGCCGGGGGGGTAAGTGGCATACGCCTGGGTAAGAACGACGAAGTCATTGGCGTGGATGTCGTCAAAAAAGGAATAGGCAAGGGCGCATTCCTGACGATGAGCGCAAACGGTTTCGGCAAGAAAACCGACCTCAAAGAATACAAAGTTCAGAAACGCGGTGGCTCTGGCGTAAAAACCGCAAAAGTAACCCCGAAGACTGGCAAGCTGATTGTGGCTAAAGTGTTGACGGGAGAAGAGCAAGAATTGATTGCCATGTCCAAAAAAGGCCAAGTAATACGCACCGCGCTTAAAGACATTTCTTCTTTAGGCCGCCAAACCCAGGGTGTGACCGTTATGCGTTTGCGTGGAGGGGATGGAATTGCCTCGCTGGCTTGTATATAATGTATATATGTTTACCGATCCGGTAAAAAACTTAAAAACTTTGGAACTTAAAGAAAACGACATCGTGGCGGATTTGGGGGCGGGAACCGGCTATTATTCTGTGGCTGCGGGAAGATTGGTGCCTCGGGGAAAAGTTTATGCCGTAGAAATACAAAAAGATTTTTTGACGACAATTAAAAATAAAGTCAGAGAAGCCCACCTCTCCAATATTGAATGCCTGTGGGGGAATGTTGAAAAGGTGGGTGGTACAAAGATAGGCGACAATATCGTGGATGCGGTTATCGCCTCGAATGTGCTTTTTCAGGTTGAAGACAAGGATAAATTTATTGAAGAAATAAAAAGAATACTGAAAATAAAAGGCAGAGTGCTTTTGATTGACTGGTCCGAGGCGTCCGTAATGAACGGTGCAGGAATTGTGCCTAAAGATAAAGCGCGGATAATGTTTGAAAAAAAAGGTTTTATGCTGGAGAGGGAAATTAATGCGGGTGAGCATCATTATGGTATGATATTAGTAAAGGAATAAAATGAAAGGAAATTTTCAAATCATTATTCTCATTATATTTATCGCCGCAGCCATTTTTGGTGTTTTGGTTTTTTCCGGGGCGATACCGCTCGGGAGCGGGGGAGAAGGAAGTCTCGGAACCGTGGTTCTATGGGGCACTATTCCGGCTCAGGCCATAGCCGCGCCATTGGAGGATTTTAATAATGCCAATCCGACTTTTACCGTAAATTATGTGCAAAAATCCGTTGATACTTTTGACCGGGACTTACTGGAAGCTTTGGCATCGGGTAAGGGGCCCGATATGTTTTTCTTACCGGACAATCTGGCCTTCAGTTATGCCAATAAAATTTTTACCATTCCGTATGGAAGTTACCCGCTTTCTACTTTCAAAAATGTTTTTGCCGGCGCGGGAGAAGTATTTTTAACCGGAAAAGGCATCTTGGCGTTTCCAATGTCCATTGATCCGCTTATGCTGTATTACAACAGAAGCATTCTTGACGCCAACGGAGTCATTTATCCTCCCTCCACCTGGGAAGATATGTCCAACCTTGTTCCGGTTTTGACCAAGAAAGATGATTCAAACAGGATACTGAAAAGCGCGGTGGCGCTCGGGCATTTTTCAAACATAGTTCACGCTAAGGACATTCTTGTCGCTCTTTTTATGCAGGCCGGCAATCCGATTATAAAAGAAGAGAACGGGGTTTTCATTTCAACCTTAAACAGACCAATCGGGAATTACAACCTTCCTTCCATTTTGAAATTTTACACGGATTTTGCGGACCCCAACAATCCCGCCTACTCCTGGAACAGATCTTTTTCCGGTTCCGGTGACGCTTTTTCCAAGGAAGATTTGGCATTTTATTTCGGCTATGCCGGCGAATTCCGGTCTCTGGTGAATAAAAATCCAAATCAGAACTTTTTTATCGCGGAAATGCCTCAAATTAAAAATTCAAATTTCAAATTAACCGGAGCCCGCGTAACCGGTCTGGCTATTTCGTCTTTTTCCAAAAATTTTAATACGGCTTTCACGGCGGCCAGTTTAATGGCGACCGGGGATTTTGCGCATAAATTTGCGACTGCGACTGGCGTGGCGCCGGCGCGCCGGGATTTGCTTGCCATAATACCGGCTGATGCTTATTCCCCGATTTTTTATCGCTCGGCTTTATACGCGAGAAGTTGGCCCGATCCGTCTTCCAAGAACACCGACAATATTTTTGGCACAATGGTTAATGCGGTTCTTTCCAATACTCTCTCTACCACGGACGCAATCAGAGACGCCAGTTCCAAGATGAGCTTATTGTTGTTCAAATAATTTATTAAATTATGTCTAAAACAAAAAAATTATTAATTCCCGCGCTGACTCTCCTGATTCTTTTGACGCCGGTATTGTCTTTGGCCTACACACTCGGGGAGCCTTTAGTGCCGGATTGTGATAGGTCAGTTGCCGAACAGTGCACCTGGGGATGGAATGAACTTTTAACCCTGGTAAACAACATCATTACCTTCATACTTGTCTATATGGCGGTGCCAATTGCGGCTATTATGTTCGCTTATGCGGGATTTCTCTTGGTTACGGCGGGCGGGGAGGTCGCGGGGGCTCGGACCAAGGCGAAAGGGATTTTCACCAACACATTGCTTGGGCTAGTTATTGCTGTCGCCGCCTGGCTCATTATCAGTACGATCTTGTCAATTTTGGGATACAACGGGGCTTGGATTGGCTTTTAAATAGGAGTATAATGAAAAATACCATGCATTTTTTAAAGGATAATTGGCGGAAAGCGGCCTTCATAACCTACTCGTTTGTCTTGCCCGTCGTTTCCCTGGCTGATAATACCAATTGCGACCCGGCTAGCGGTCAAATTTGCAATCCGCTCGGGACAACAAGTTCTATTCCGGACCTTATTCAAAAAATCCTGGAAGGGGTGATTAAAATCGGCATTCCCATCGTGGCCCTGGCCGTTATTTACTCCGGCTTTCTTTTTGTCTTTGCCCGGGGAAATTCCGAGAAGCTGGGCAAAGCCAAGGACGCTCTGCTTTATACGCTCATCGGCGCGGCGATACTCCTGGGGTCGTGGGCTATTGCCGAGATGATACAAGCTACGGTTACCGGCCTAGGGTCGTAGATTATTAGGATGTTTAATTTCGTAAAATTATAAAAAAAATTTATGTCAGGATGTTTTTATTTAAACGGTTTAAGCAGCATATTGTGCAGAATCGCCGAACTGCTTAATTATGTTCTCCCCGTCTTGATTGTGCTGGGGGTGGTTTATCTTGTCTGGGGGGTAGTGCGGTATATGATTGGTGACAGCGAAGAAGCCAAGAAAAAGGGAAAAGACGGCATAATTTTTGGTATCATAGGTCTGGTCGTTATTGTCAGTTTGTGGGGGTTGGTGTATATTGTTGTTAATACTTTTAATTTAAGAAGGGATAATTTTGCTCCGACACCCTTTGAACTTGATAGAATGTTGCCTATATAATTTATGAAAAAAAATTTATTAAAATTTATTCCAATACTTTCCTTGATGATTTTTGTCCCCTTTTTGGCGTCGGCTCAAGGGTTCGGTTTGACTGACGTGGTATACAGAATCAGCACCCTCTTTCGAGCTATTCTTCCGGTTCTGATATCTCTGGGCGTGATTTATTTTGTCTGGGGGGTAGTGCAATATTTCATTGCCGGCGGGGAAGAAGCCAAAAAGGCCGGAAAAGACAGAATAATCTACGGCATCATTGGCCTGACCGTTATCGTCAGTTTGTGGGGAATCGTCTATCTCGTCGTCGCCACTTTTGGTCTTGGCGGCTCTTCGGCGCCCGTTCCAGTGCCTTTGACGGGAGAAAATGCCCTTTGTGATTTGAGCGGCGATCCGAAATTCCAGGACCTTTTATGCTATGTTACCCGCATTATTAACGACGCCGTCATCCCCCTGATTTTTGCTTTGGCGGTGGTTATGTTCGTTTGGGGCGCGGTGAAGTTTTTTATCATCAATGCCGATGAGGAAGCCAAAAGGGCCCAAGGCAGACAATTTATGATTTGGGGAATTATCGCTTTAGCGGTCATGGTCAGTATTTGGGGTTTGGTCAGCATTCTGGGTAACACTTTCGGCATAGGCACTTCGGTTCTTCCGCAGGTTACGCCACCTAAATAGATTTGCTACTTTTTTAATAGAGGGTATAATTAAGGAACATTATTAGTTAATTAATCACAACCTGCCCGCAACGCTTCGCGTAGCGATTCGGGCGGGGGTCGCAGTTTTATTATCAATTTATAATTATTATGAAAAAGAAATTAATTGTATTGTCGGGTTTCGTTATGGGTTTGGCTCCGGTCGTGGCGTTGGCGCAGGTTACCGGTGGTACTCCTACTGTTTGTAATAGCGGTCAGATTACTACTATACAAGGAATATTGTGCAAAATCAGCGAAATTTTAAATGCCGTTATTCCGGTTTTGATTGCCTTGGGAGTGATTTATTTCATATGGGGAGTGGTGCAATATTTTATCTCCAGCGATGAAGAGGCAAAAAAAGCGGGCAGAAACAGAATAATCTTTGGTATCATCGGCTTGGCGGTTATCGTCGGTTTGTGGGGACTGGTAAATATCTTAAAAAATACTTTTGGTCTGGGTAATGTTCAAAACATTAATTATCCAACTGTGCCTTATTAATCCCTAAATATGGATTTATTTTCTACAAGGACAGCTTACGCAAGTATGGATTCTTTTATTGGAAATGTGGACCGAATGATTATAAATCCGCTTATACTGCTTCTCTTTGCCTTGGCGGTGGTGTATTTTCTTTATGGTGTTTTTGAATTTCTTCTCAACCAGCAAAACGAAGAGAAAAAAACAACCGGTAAAAGTCATATGCTCTGGGGAGTCGTAGGTATTACAATAATGCTCGGTGTCTGGACCATCCTCAATATGATTATAAGCACTTTCAACATTAAAGGAATTGATCCGGAGCAGGGGACGGTAGACCTGGAATAGACCTCACCCTAGCCCTCTCCTTGTGAAGGAGAGGGGAAGTACAAAAATAGAAATGAGAAAGGGCGGTCGTTCGTGAGACACGAACGCTGCCCTTTTGCGTGAATGGGGCGCCCCCCTGGTGCATCTCCGCACCTCCTTTCCAAAGAACAATCTACTGCCAGATCTCCACCCCCCAAGCGGCGGGGTCGTACCGGCAGATCCGATACTCGCCCGCGGGGAGCGACGAACCGGATACCGTGCCGGGCTTGTCCCGAAGGACTTCCTGGCCGGTTTCGAGCGAGTAGAAGACGATCTCTCCGCCCTTGGGGTAGTCGCTCCACCCGCCCCGGAGGGGGAGGGTGACGCAGCCGTCGGTCCCGAACCGGTAGAGCGTCTTGCTCTGACCGATTTTTTTGACGACCGTGGTCCTTGCAGGGGCCGCCGGTGCGGTTGACGACGTTGCGGCTTGCAACTTCGCCACCGCGCGTTCCGCGGTCGTACCGAAGAGGAACCGCCAGGCGCGCCGGGCGGATGACCCGACGACCCCGTTTGTCTTCAGGTCGGTGGGTTTGCCGGCGACGAGCGTCGTTGCTCTCGTAGCGACGACGCTCACAGCGCCGTCCTTGGCGAGGGCCTTGTCGGCCTCCACCCAGGCAGCGTTTCCGACGGGGACGACGTTCTTCGTGGTCGTCGGCAGCCACATCATCCCGAAGATGACGAGAGCCGCGACGGCGAAGATGGTTCCGGCGATTCGCGCGTTGCCGTGCGCCGCGCGCCCGGCAACCCAGGCCGCGAGAAACGCGACCGAGGTCCACAGGAGGAGGTCCAGGGCGTAGCCGCTCGGCCACAGCCAGAACCTCCACCCCATGTTGACGAACTGGTGTGTCGCGTACGAATTCGACACACTCATGAAGTACGTCGCGACCATCATCAGGCCCGTGAAGACCGCGATGCTGACCACCATACTCCACATACCCCTGAACATGCCGCCTCCGGTACGGGTGGCGGTTGTGCCCCCGAACCAACCCTGTCTCCAAGAGAGGTAGAGGAGCCCAATTCCGATCGCCGTGAACCAGAAAGAGATGCCGAACGCGTCCGAAATGAAGTATGCGATGGCTCCCCCAATGGCGAGCTGCAAGAGAATTCCCATTGTATCCCTCAATCTGTGTTGTAGGGCGGGAGTAAACTCCCGCCCTGGGTTAATCTAAGGCCAGCCCTGGGCGCCCCGTTGATCGGTGGGCGACCGGTCTGGTCCCGTGAACTTGTCCACCTCGGGGTTGCCAACCCCGAGGAACCAGTCAATCGCCTTACTGGGGTCGATTGACTGCAGGTTGAAACCGCCGAAGCCCAGACCGCCCAGAGCTCCGGAGAGCCCGGAGGCGGCCTTGTCCTTGACGAGCGCGAGCCCCTCGTCGAACCGGCGCTTCTGCAGCGCTTTGGCTCGAGTGAGTTGCTCTGGGGTCATCTGCTCGTGCTGCGGGTCCTCGTGCCACCGGATCAGGTCGGTTGCCTCCTTGTAGAGCGTTTTCGCGTCCCCGACAGTGGCGGCGGCTGGCTTGGCTTCCAGTTCCGCGAGCTTGTTGTCGATTTTGTTTCCGCAACCGACACACAAGAGGAGAGCGAGCACAACGAACGCCTTCATGACTGTTCTCATGGTCGTTCTCCTTTACCGCCCGAACGGGATTCCGAGAATCTTCCAGATTATCTCGGCGATTCCGTCCTTGAGGAGGAACTTCGCAAACCCCCCCTCCTTCTTCTGTCCCCAGATCCCCTTGAAGACACCGATGACCTCGTCAGTGAAGGAGATGGGAATGGCCACGATACTCCACCAGATGTAGGAAATCGCGACCTGCCCCCACCCATCCTCACCGATGAGGAAATTTCGGAGCCCGCTGAAGATGCCATCGTTGGCGTAGGGATCCTGGGGGGCCATCGAGACGAGCTCCTTGAGCTCATTGAGGGTGTACTTGATGGGGTTCAGTGTTGCCCCGGGGGTAAAATACCACATCACCCCGGAGAACAGTACCATCAGGGCACACACCCTGAACACCCAGTCGTTGTTGCACAACCTCTTGCGGAACGCAGCCCCAATGCTCTCGTCGCCGTCCCTTGTGAGGGAAGCGAGGAGTAGGAACCCGCCCATGATGAGCGCGAGGTACACGAGCGTGAGCGCCGTGTACCCGTACTTGAGGACGATGAGCCAGAACAGGACCATCATGAGCAGTCCGAACGGACCCGTCCTTCTTTCTTCGTTGTCGGTAGCCATGCTGTCTCCTTCGCGCCCGCAGGCGCATTGATGCGCCCGCGCAGGGCGCGGGGTTGTTGTTGATGTGAATAGTTCGCCCACTAAAAGGCCACCAATATTAGCCACTTAGTGGGCGAACTATCCACTTTCTTGTAGAATTTTCAAAGGTCAGGTTACTAGGGTATTATATCACAATCAAACACAAAAGTCAAGTCATGAGTATAGGTTCAATAGCTTGGCACCACTCACTGGAATATCATTGAGATATGCCATACACAACAAACAAGAACATGCCGAGAATACGGAGAGAAGCAGCA
>LCGB01000014.1 GCA_000999465.1 Candidatus Nomurabacteria bacterium GW2011_GWB1_43_19 | reverse complement strand
GGATTTTTTATTATTCTAATCAACTAAACTTATGAACAAAAAAACAATTATCTCATTCTTGGTGGTCATTATCGGCATTGCGGGTTTGGTGTGGTGGAGCAAATCATCGGACGACAGAGAATTAAGCGCATCATCCGGAGTAGAAAGTACGGTTAATCCGGAAGCAAAAGAAAAAATCTCTTTTAAGCAGGCAATCGGTAAAAAAGCTCCCGACTTTGAACTTGAAAGCATTGACGGGAAAACGATTAAATTGAGCGATTATCTGGGTAAAAATGTTGTTCTTTTCTTCAACGAAGGGTCAATGTGCTATCCGGCCTGCTGGAGCCAGATGGCGGAACTCGGCAACGACAGCAGGTTTGAAACCGAAAACATAGTTGCCTTCTCAATTGTGACAGATCCTCGGAGCCAATGGCTGGATATCGTGTCAAAATCAGCCAATCTTGGAAAGTCAAAAATACTTTTTGACACATCACGTTCAGTATCCAAAGCATATGATGTGCTCTATCTCAATTCATCCATGCACCCCGGTTCTTTGCCCGGCCACACTTATTTTATCATTGACAAGGAGGGGACGATAAGATTCACAATGGATGACCCGAATATGGCCCTAGCCAATGACAAATTAATTAAGCAGGCAAAAGAACTGAAGTAATATGGAAACATTAATTATCGCTTCTCTTATTACAGCCTTTATCGCTGGAATGGCCGCATTATTCGCGCCATGTTGCATTACTGTGCTCCTGCCATCCTATCTCGGGTCAATTTTCAGGGAAAAACGAAAGATTCTCCTGATGACCTTTGTGTTTTTTCTGGGCATCTTGACGGTGTTCCTACCCTTGGGACTCGGAGCGGCCGGACTTGGGAAATTCCTGAGCCAATATCACGACCCGATATTCATCGGGGGTGGAATACTGCTTACACTTCTCGGCGCATCCATCTTGCTGGGACGGCATTTTTCGATGCCGTTTTCGGTCCATCCAAAATTTAAAATTGTAAGCGCCGGTTCTGTTTTTGTGCTGGGCATTTTTTCCGGATTTGCGACTATGTGTTGCGCTCCGGTTCTGGCCGGGGTTATCGCCTTGTCGGTATTGCCGAACTCTATTTTCTGGGGAGGGCTTTATTCCTTGGCGTATGTTCTCGGGATGGTTGCCCCGCTTTTCCTGATCGCATATCTTCTGGATCGAAATGACTTTGCCCAAAAACTTATGGAGTCAAACAAAGGCCTATCCTATTCAATTGGCGGAAAGAAGATTTATATTTCCATCGCTGATTTGATATCCGGCGCGACCTTTCTTCTGATGGGTATCTTCATCTTGTATCTGGCACAAACCAATCAGTTGGCGATGGGAGGAGGTGAATTCCAAACAAAAATTAACATCTATCTCAACCAGTTTGCGCAAATGATAAGCAGCTGGCTTAAATAATAAAATAATAGAATATCAAAAAAATGAAAAATAAAATAAAAAATATCATTATCTTCTTCGCTGGCGCCGTTATAATTGCTCTTTTGGGCCTGGCGCCCAATGCGCCAAAAACATTCTCTCTCTATTGGGGAAATCTGGGAGCCAGAATGGTGGAGGCCGGAGTGATAGATATGGAAAGATTTGAAAATCTTTACCAACAAAGAGGCGGATTAAGCGAAGCGGACAGGAAATTACTCGCGGACAGCGATAACGGAAATCTCGTAATAACTTCTGAAAATTCCGGCATGATGCTCAATATGCTTTGGGCTCTCGGCCTGGGAAATAAAAATCCTATTCTTGAAAACGGCCCAATGATGACATATAGCGGTGCGGGCTTGCCCGCCGAAGCCTTGGCGAAGGCGGGAAACTTCGCTTCCACCGGCGGCTGGACGCTTGGCAAGGGAAATGCCATGGATCATTACAGCATGCATCAATTTGTAACATTAACCAGGGAACAGCAAGATCTGGTTGAAAAAGTTGCAAAAAACATTTATCGTCCATGCTGTAAAAACTCCACCTATTTTCCCGACTGCAATCACGGGATGGCAATGCTCGGGTTAATGGAAATTATGGCTTCCCAAGGGGCGTCTGAACCGGAAATGTACAAAATGTCGGGGGAGGTAAATACTCTTTGGTTTCCCAAAGTAGAAACCGGTTGCGGAGTGTAATTCTCCATGATAAAATGTCTGCTCAATGCTTAAAAAATACACATTTCATGTCACCGGTACGCATTGCGCATCATGTAAAATCCTGATAGAAGATATTTTGAAAGAGCAGGACTTCATAAAAAGCGCGGAAGTTGACTTGAAAAAAGAAACCGTCTCAATTGAAACCGAAAGCGGGAGGGATATTTCGGAGTTGGCGCGGACCCTTACGGATAAAATCAAGCCAAACGGTTACGTTCTTTCAGTTCAGAAAATAATGGAGGAAAATAAATCCGACGATACCATCTGGAAAGCTGTTCCTATCGGACTAGGTTTTCTCATAATTTTTTTTATCCTGCAAAAATCGGGAATTCTCAATTTCGGTATTGGTGGGGCAATAACGCCGACAACCGGTTTTATTATCGGGCTGATTGCCTCGGTTTCAAGTTGTCTGGCAGTAGTCGGGGGACTGGTCCTTTCGCTTTCGGCAAAAATTTCGGAAGATAATGTGAGCGATACGAAGACATTTATGCTTTTTCATTTCGGGAGATTGGCCAGTTTCGCCCTTCTGGGCGGAGTTCTCGGAGCGGTTGGCAATGCCATCGGCATCAATTTTACCTTTTCGGCAATTTTAGGGATAATCGCGTCCGTGGTAATGCTCCTGCTCGGGCTTAATCTGCTCGGGATATTTGCGAAAAACAGAGTGGCCTTGCCTGCCGGAATTTTTAATTTTTTCCGGAAAATAGAGCACAAAACCTTCGCGCCCCTCTTGGTCGGCTTCGGCACATTTTTCCTGCCCTGCGGATTTACCCAGTCAATGCAAGTAGCGGCCCTCGGAAGCGGGTCTCCCATGTCGGGGTTTCTGATTATGTCCGCGTTTGCTCTCGGCACACTGCCGATGCTGGCGCTTTTGTCGTTCGGTTCGGCCTCCTTCGCTCACTCCAAACACGCGCCCTTTTTCTTCAAATCCGCCGGAGTGGTCGTGGTGGGCCTGGGTATTTTCGCCCTACTCGCCGGTTTGGCCGGATTGGGAATCATTAATCCGATATTTAATATATAATATAAAACAATTATGAATAAAACGGTTTCCATTATCATTACACTCGGCCTAGTGGTGGCCCTCGGTGTTATTTTTATCGGCGGGGAAGAGAAAACGCCTGCCGGGAATAATGTCGCAATAAAAGACGGAATCCAATACATCACTATAGACGCCAAGGGCGGCTACTCTCCGCGCGTTTCGAGGGCAAAGGCCGGCATTCCGACCAAACTTATAATGAAAACCAACGGCACTTATGACTGCTCGGCCTCGCTCCTTGTCCGCTCGGCCCAATTCCAGCAGATTTTGCCGCAAACCGGAGAAACGGAAATAGACATAGGGATTCCGAAGGCAGGAGTGCCGGTGCAGGGGGTATGCGGGATGGGTATGTATAGTTTCCAGATAAATTTTGAGAGCTAATCTCAAGTTTGAAAATAGTGTTACTTCCGCTATATCCCCAACACTTATTTTTTGTAGGGCTTGGAGAAAAATAAGTGTTGGGGTATATTTTCTCTATGTCTTTATCCATCGGAATTGTCGGTTTGCCGAACGTGGGGAAATCCACGCTTTTTAATGTGCTTACCAAAAAAGGTGTGCCGGCGGAGAATTATCCTTTTTGCACCATTGACCCTTCGGTCGGAATTGTGCCGGTGCCCGATGAGAGGTTGGAAAAACTCTCGCAAATGTCCAAGTCCAAGAAAACCATTCCCGCGGTGGTGGAGTTCGTGGATATTGCCGGATTGGTCAAGGGGGCCTCGGAAGGCGCCGGGCTGGGCAATAAATTTCTCTCCCATATCCGCGAGGTGGACGCCATTATTGAAGTGGTGCGGATTTTCGAGGATAAAACCATGATTCATGTTCATGACGAGATTGACCCGCTTTTTGACATAGAGGTTATAAATTTTGAGTTGGAGCAGGCGGGAATCAAGAAACCGACACTGTATGTGCTAAATAATTCGGAAGTTTACAAATCTTCGCCTGATGCTTTTCCTCAGGTCCTCGGATCTCCGGGGCCCCAACCCCGGCCAGACCATTCAGAAAAGCACGCAGGCGAAGATTTCAGAACAAAAATCCCCGGCCCGTATATAGAAGTTGACCCGATTTTCGGCACCGGACTGGATAACCTGATTAAGGCAAGCTATGACCTTCTGAACCTGATTACCTTTTTTACCACTGGCGAAGACGAGTCGCGGGCCTGGACAACAACCCGCGGAGCTACCGCGCCCCTGGCCGGCAAATCAATCCACACCGATTTCCGGGATAAATTTATCCGGGCGGAGGTTGTATCTTACGACAAGCTGATGGAAGCCGGCTCCTTTGCCAAAGCGCGGGAGAAAGGGTGGGTCCGCACCGAAGGCAAAGAATACATCGTGCAAGACGGAGACGTAATTGAATTCTTGATATGATATAATATAAAATATGGAAACACAAACAAAAATTAGCGCTAAGGATTTATTTATAAATTTAGGGGCGATAGTTTCTCTTTATACCGTGGTGGTCAGTTTGGTAAATCTTCTCTTTACGGCCATCAATACCGCTTATCCGAAAATTGAAAGAGGTTACGGAATTTTCGGCAGCCAGTCCATCAGCTGGCCGGTCGCGACCATTATTATTTTCTTCCCGATTTTTATTTTTCTGATGTGGATGCTGGAGAGGGATTACCGGATAAATCCGGAAAAGCAGGCAACGGGCATACACAAATGGTTATCTTACATAACTTTATTTTTGGCCGGATTGCTGTTGGCCGGAGATCTGATTACGGTTATTTTCTACTTTATTGACGGACAAGAACTCACGACTGGCTTTCTCCTGAAGGCGCTGGTCTTACTGGTGCTGGCCGCTCTCATCTTTAGCTACTACCTTTATGACATAATGGGAAAACTTACGGCAAAATTGAGGAATATATACCGCATAATTTCATTCCTGATAATTGTTCTCTCTATTGTCTGGGGTTTTGCGGTTCTGGGTTCCCCTTATACCCAGCGTCTGTATAAATACGACGAGCAGAAGGTAAACGACCTGATGCAGTTAAACAGCGAAATAATGAATTACTATTCCACCCAAGGTATGCTGCCCAAGACGCTTTCCGATATTGCGACCAATTATTATCTTCCTCTCAATGATATCCAGACCGGAAAAAGTTACGAATACAGAAAGACCGGCGAAGTAACCTATGAAGTTTGCGCCGAATTTAATAAACCTTCTCCGGGCGATACGCCCAAAGGCAGCGACACTATTGTAAAAGTTCCTCGATACGGAGACCCTCTCTGGATCCATCCGGCCGGCGGATATTGTTTTCTGCAGACCATCAATCCGAACATATACTCTAAACCGGTACTCTTGAGATAAGTTTTCTTCTTCCTAAATCTTTTGCAAAAGAAGGTTTTTTAGGTATTATGAACATATATGAGGGATTACGACCATAAAAAGCTGGACCCTCCTTCGCTTAAGCTTCGGACGGGCAAGAAAAAAATGACAGAATATAATCACTTAAAGATAGAAAGTAAATGGCAAAAGGAGTGGGAGAAAAAAGAAGTTTTTCAAGCCGAAAATAATTCTAAAAAGCCGAAATTTTACGGCTTGATTGAATTCCCGTATCCCTCCGGCGCAGGACTTCATGTGGGGCATATTCGTTCCAATACGGCGATGGATATTATTTCTCGCAAGCGTCGGATGGAGGGGTTTAATGTGCTCTATCCTATCGGCTGGGACGCCTTCGGTTTGCCGACAGAAAATTATGCCATCAAAACGGGTATTCACCCGATAAAAGTTACCAAAGATAATACCGATATATTCAGAAAGCAACTCAAGGCCCTCGGTTTTTCGTTTGATTGGTCGCGCGAAATAAACACAACCGACCCCAAATATTACAAGTGGACCCAGTGGATATTCCTGCAGTTTTTCAAAAAAGGGCTGGCATATAAAGCCAAAACGACCATCAACTGGTGCCCACAGGATAAAATCGGCCTGGCCAACGAAGAAGTTGTGGGCGGCTCTTGCGAGCGGTGCGGAACGCCGGTGATAAAAAAGGAAAAAGAGCAGTGGATGCTTGCGATTACCAAATACGCCGACCGCTTGGATAAGGACCTGGACACGGTGGACTATCTGCCCAAGATAAAAATCCAGCAGAGAAATTGGATAGGGAGATCAGAAGGAGCGGAAATAGATTTTAGAATTAACTCTACCCTGGCCCTCCCGACCTCTCCTGGCCTCCCCGAAGGGGAGGGAAAATTCGTCTCCCCCTTTGGGGGAGAATTCAAAAAGGGGGTGGGAGAGGGGGAAATGCCACGGTATTTTACGACTAATCCGGAATTATGGAAAGCTTTGCAGGGCAAAGCTCTAGAGATGAGGAAAAATCCTACAAATGGAGAAAAAATAATGTGGGATTTATTGCGCAGAAATAACCTCTCCCCGACCCTCCCCGAAGGGGAGGGGGAAAATCCAAGAGGATTTCATTTTAGAAGACAACACATTGTTGATAGATTTATCGCCGATTTTGTATGTATTGAAAAGAAACTTGTTGTAGAAATTGATGGGGATATTCACGATTACTTGAAAAGTGAAGACCAAGAGAGGACGGAAGTACTTAACCAGCTGGGTTTTGAAGTTGTGCGATTTACCAATAGCGAAATAATAAAAAAGCCAGAGGATGTTTTAAGAAAAATTATTTTAAAGATAAATGATATTAGCAAGAAGGTCCTCTCCTTTGGGGAGGATTTAGGAGGGGTTGAATTGGCTATTAAGGTTTTCACCACCCGCCCGGACACGATTTTTGGGGCGACTTATCTGGTGCTGGCGCCGGAGCATGAACTGGTCCAAAAACTCAAATCTCAAATTTTGAATTGGGATGAAGTACTACGATATATCGTAGTAAATGAAAAAAAGACAGAAATAGAGCGAACAGCGGAGGACAAGATAAAAACCGGAATTGAATTAAAAGGGGTCAAAGCTATTAATCCGGTGACAAAAGAAGAGATTCCGATTTGGATAGCCGACTATGTCCTGCCGCACTACGGCACCGGAGCGATAATGGCCGTGCCGGCGCACGATGAGCGGGATTTTGAATTTGCCAAGAAATATGGTTTACCGATAAAAAACGTAATTGAGCCGGTGTTTGTGGAAGGGCCAAAGGAAGGAATGCCATATTCGGGCGAAGGAATAATAGCTAATTCCGGAAAGTTCAGCGGGATGGATTCCGAAAAGGCCAAAAAGGAAATCATAAAATTCGTCGGAGGAAAAGCGAAAACGACCTTCAAACTCCGCGACTGGGTATTCTCCCGGCAGAGGTATTGGGGTGAGCCGATACCTCTCGTAAATTGCGCCAAGTGCGGATGGGTGCCTGTGCCGGAGAAGGACTTGCCGGTGGTGCTCCCGAAAGTGGCAAAATACAAGCCCACCAATACTGGCGAAAGCCCATTGGCGGATATCAAGAATTGGGTCAATGTCAAATGCCCGAAATGCAAAGGTCCGGCCAAAAGAGAAACGGACACGATGCCGAACTGGGCCGGAAGTTCCTGGTATTTCCTGCGTTATACCGACCCGAAAAATAATAAAGAATTTGCGTCCGGGAAAAATCTGAAGTATTGGCTAACGACACCTCTCCCCAACCCTCTCCAAAGGAGAGGGAAGGAATTCAAAGCCTCCCCCTTCGGGGGAGGTATGGAAGGGGTTGAGGGTCAAGGAGGAGTCGACTGGTATAACGGAGGCATGGAACACACTACGCTGCACCTCCTTTATTCCCGTTTCTGGCATAAATTCTTGTATGATTTGAGAATGGTGCCTACTAGCGAGCCATACCTAAAGCGCACGTCGCACGGGATGATACTCGCTCCCCAGGGCGAAAAGATGTCCAAGTCCAAAGGCAATACGGTAAATCCGGACGATTTAATCAGGATTTACGGGGCGGACACTCTGCGAATGTATGAAATGTTCATAGGGCCTTTTGATCAGGCGGTTTCCTGGAATACCGACAGCATGATTGGCCCGAGGAGATTTCTGGAGAGGGTCTGGAAAATAGGGGAGAGAATTGCTACGCGGAAACCAAAGAATTCTTCGCGCTTTACCCGTCAAAATCCGACGGGCTCCGACGCGACTCAGAATTCTTTGGTTTCCGCTTCACTTTCAAAACTTTTAAACAAAACCATCAAAAAGGTTTCCGAAGACGTTGAGGAGATGCGTTTCAATACCGCAATTTCCAGTATGATGATATTGGCAAATGAAATGGAATCAGCTTTCGCGCAAGGATACGGCGTGACAAAGAAGGATTACAAAAAGTTCTTGCAAATTTTGTCGCCCTTCGCGCCGCATATCGCGGAGGAATTATGGAATATGCTTGGAGAAAAAAATTCCATTAGTATTTCCGGTTGGCCGAAATGGGACAAAAATTTGATTAAAGACGAAGAAATAAAAATAGCGGTTCAGGTAAACGGTAAGGTCCGGGCCGAGATTATGATACGGACGGACAACAGCGAGGAGGAAATTAAGAAAAAAGCCGTGACCAACAAAACTGTTTTGCGTCACATGGCCGGCCGGGACGCCAAGAAGGTGATTTACGTGAAAAATAGACTTGTCAATATTGTTGTTTAAATAGAAAATTCATCCTTGACATTCTTCAGTACTTGTTTTCTATTGTTCGTCCGTTAGATGTTTAACAATGACCCTTTTGAACACTCTTGGGCTAGTTTTTCTGAATCCCGACCCAACTTTTATTTCTTGTATAACGGCTTCAATGTCTTCTACTTTGTAAACCCTATAATTATTTATAGGATGTCGTGAGGCCTTTAATTTTCCACTCTTGTCCCAGTTACGAAGAGTTAGGGGAGAAACCC
This sequence comes from Candidatus Nomurabacteria bacterium GW2011_GWB1_43_19, assembly GCA_000999465.1. Classification (GTDB taxonomy): domain Bacteria; phylum Patescibacteriota; class Minisyncoccia; order Phycocordibacterales; family UBA9973; genus UBA9973. The sequence goes on along the minus strand of LCGB01000014.1, from coordinate 3,814 downwards.
CCAAAATACTGGATGCTTGTTTGATTGTGAGATACCCGTCAATCATAATTTTCATTTATAAACCTTACTAAGGATGCATACTAATTATATAAAATTTATTATGGTTTAGCAATCTCTACTATGGATAGATTAAAATCAACCTAACTTGGTTTTTTGGGTTTGTTTTGAGTATAGAAAACAAGAGACCCGAATCAATAAAAAGTATTATTTTAATCAGCTGATCAAGGCCTACTTTTTTGGTTCAAGAGAAGAGCGGCTCCAGAAAAAGGCAACGACTTTAAATTTTTAATAAACAACTTTATTTTTACTACCATATGTAATATTTTTTCAACCCTGTGGATAACTATTTTCTTTTTATTTGTATAAAAAAGTTTCCTCTCGGTATAATAAATGTGATAAGAGGTTTATTTTAGCCGAGATTGGCAAAAATAAAATCTCGGCTATCCGAGAAACCTTTAAATAACTTGGCTTAAAGGAAAAGCATGAAAAAATCCAAAAAAGTCATATCTCTCGCCGAAGCGGCAAAACTTTCTACATACAACCAGGACTATTTGGGCTCTTTGATACGCAAAGGGGAAATTAAGGCACAGAAAATCGGAAGGGGTTATTTCACCACCGAAGAGGAGGTTAAGAACTTTCTCTTAAAGCAGAAAAAGCTGTCACCTGAAAAAATTGACAAAGTCATATCTCTCGCCGAAGCGGCAAAACTTTCTACATACAACCAGGACTATTTGGGCTCTTTGATACGCAAAGGGGAGATCAAGGGAGAGAAAATTGGACGGGCTTATTTTACTACCGAAGGAGAAATCCAGAGCTTTCTCTTGAAGCAGAAGAACAAGCACCAAGAAACAGCAACTCCGAAAATTTTCCCCCACCAGTACGCTCGCAATATTTTGATTGCCGTTCTTGCCGTATCTGTTTTTTTATTCGGATTGTATCAATTCAACAATCAAGATTATATGGAACCCGGAACACAAACGGCAGACACGGATAAATTTGATACTCCTTTGGAGGTACCGACAATTTCAGAATTGGCAACCGCGTACAAAAATTATGTTTCGCAATTCAAAATAACGCAGACAACACCGATAACAACAATTTCGGAACTGGCTGACGCATATAAAAATTACCTGACTCTTTCGGCAATTATTTCTCCTCCGGCGGCGCAATTTGCCAGCAGTCCGGCAGGCCCTCAAGGCCCCCAGGGAATACAAGGTCTTGCGGGATTGCAAGGACTCCAAGGCCCGGCCGGGGCGAATGCCGACATGTCTTTGTTTGTTCTGCGGGAATTTTTTAGTAAGCAAGTTGATAGGATATTTGATTCCATAGGCAATAGCATGCAAGGCCTTTCCGATTCTCTGGCAAATATAATAAATACGATTACTCTTGCGGTTTCGGGTGATGCGACAATTGGCGGAGGTTTGACGGTTACCGGTAATATAACCGGCAATTTAGTTGGCGCAATCAATCCTTCTTTTGCCGTTGGCTCAATTCCCTTTCAGGGAGCATCGGGACTGTCGGAAGACAATGCCAATTTATTTTGGGACGATACAAATAACAGATTGGGTATCGGGACAATCGCGCCCACCGCCAATCTTCAAGTCGCTCAAGGCACAGCCGGAGTAGGAACTGTTTCAAACTTGGCTGGCGGCACGACCGTCACCGGTGTAGGCACCCAATTCACCAATACCTTCAAGGTTGGCGATACCATTACCATCAATGCTGAAACTGTGGCTATCTCGGCCATTGCCAGCGATACCTCTATGACTACGGCCGCCATTACCGGCGCCAACTCCGGAGTGGCTTACACTCTGACTGGCGGAACAAGATTCTCCGTCTTAGGCAATGGCAACGTCGGCATCGGGACAGCTAGTCCTTCCGGCAATTTGGATGTCCGTCAATTGGCCGATGGCGATACGGCGATTTATTCCAGACGTTTCACCGACACGACGCCCACCGGCAATTTTCTGGATTTCCGAAACGCCGCTGGCTCAACCTCGCTATTTTCCGTGGATGCTTCTGGCGCCCTGACCGTGGCTGGCACGACCACACTCAACGGCCTGGTCATCACCAATGACACCCTCACCTCCAACGCCCAGTCAACCTTCACCAAGGTTCCTACTCTGGCTCATATCTTTGACCCTAATTGGCCCGACGGCACTTCCAATGCAAGCGACGGAACTATCTACATCAACCCCGCTTCCTCCGTCGCTGACGGCAATCTTATTTCGGCCGCGGTGGGAGACGCTATCCAATTCCTAGTAGATGCCGAAGGAGATATCTACGCCAACAATTTAATTCTTTCCGGCTCCACCACCACAGGTGCCACTACGATTGCCGGCAATCTCACTGTGCAAGACAATACCACTCTGGGCGACGCCCCGACCGATGCGATCAACTTTGTGGGTAAAGTTAATTCCGATATTACCTTTACCACTGACAATACTAATGATATCGGGGCTTTAGAAGCCAACCGTCCGAGAACGGGATATTTTGGAACATCGGTAGTGGCGCCTCTTTTTACCGGAGCATTAACCGGCAACGCTGATACGGTAACTAACGGAGTTTACACCAACGCCGCTAATTCTTTTTCACTTATTAACCCGTTAACAACTATCGCCGAATCTTGGATTGGACCTTCTTCTACCACCGGCATTTATTTTAAGGGTGGCAACGTCGGCATCGGGACGACGGGACCGGGACGACGGCTTGAGGTGGAATCAACCGTTAATGGTGAATATCCACTTCGGGTTGACGGTGTGCAGGGTACCATTGAATTTCAAAATAGCGGTGCCACTCGTGGCTATATCTCCACCTCCGCCAACTACTTCCAAACCGGTGGCATAGCCGACGGTCTTTTGTTGAGGTCTGAAAATAAAGGGATTCAGTTTGCTCCCGGAGGCACCGGCAGTGGAATAGCGGTTACGATGTTGCCAAGCGGCAACGTCGGCATCGGGACGACGGGGCCAACCGCTGTCTTACATCTGAAAGCAGGCACAACCGCGGCTTCAACCGCGCCGCTGAAGTTCACATCTGGTTCATTGCTTACAATCGCCGAAGCGGGAGCCGTGGAGTTTTTAACTGACGCGTATTATGGAACCATTACAACCGGAGCAGTTAGAAAAACATTCGCGTTTTTAGAGAGTCCTAGCTTTATTACTCCCGCTCTTGGCGATGCAACCTATACCACTTTGTCCGGAGGCAATATCACGGATTCAGGCTTAACCGCTGGACGAGTAACTTTCGCCGGAACTGCCGGAATACTTTCCGATGATGCTGATTTAACTTTTGCCACGGATACGTTAACGGCTACTAAATATATCGCTGCCACCAATGCTACCATTCCTTTACTTTATGGCAGTTCGGCCGACAATGGGGATATTACGATTGAAGGCACTTCTTCTGCCACTAAAACCACTTCTTATGTAATTTTACAACCTACCTCGGGCAACGTCGGCATCGGGACGACGGCGCCGGGGGCAAAGCTTGATGTGCTATTTGATAGTGCAAGTTCTCCTAACATGTTGCAAGTTACAAACTATAGAAGCGGTGCTGCGCCAAATGGGGCAATGACGTTCAGGGCATCAAGAGGGACGGCTTCTGTTCCTGTAGCAGTATCATCGGGTGATGTGCTAGGTGGGTCCTATGTTTATGGACATAACGGGACATCATTCTTGAATATGGGTAATGTTCTGGTGCGAGCAGCTGGAGCGACTTCCGCATATTTATCGCTAGAAACGAAAGACACAGGTGATGCTGAAGCGATTGAACGTGTCAGGATTTTAGCAAGCGGCAACGTCGGCATCGGGACGAC
>LCGB01000013.1 GCA_000999465.1 Candidatus Nomurabacteria bacterium GW2011_GWB1_43_19 | reverse complement strand
TGCCATATGTTTTTCTCTTGCTAATTAAGGTGATTAAAGATGGTTAACCTTTGTCACCCCAATTTAGCATTTTTGTCACCCCATATGGTTAACTCAACACATTGCTTTCAAATAAACATTGTGCTAGTCTTGATGGTGTACGAGTCCTGCTGAAAACAGGGCTTTTTTAATAAATTAATGAACGGAGTGCGGGGTGAAGATTTTCTACCTTCGCTTCGCTCACAAGAAAATACATCATGCTAGACCTAAAAACATTCAAATCGGCATTGGAGCAGTTGGAGGAAGAAAGGAAAATTCCGAAGGAAAAAATACTGGAAGCGATAGAACAGGCAATGGCGGCGGCTTACAAAAAGGACTATGGCAAGAAGGGGCAGATAATCCGCGCCAAGCTTGACCTGGAGAGCGGCAAAACGGAATTCTTTCAGGTAAAGATCGTGGTGGACGAAAGCATCGCCATTTTGGACACCCCTCCCCACCCCTCCCCAAAGGAGAGGGAGGAATTCAAGTCTCCTCCTTCGGGGGAGGTTGGAGGGGGTGAGTATTCAATAAAAGAATCCGATGATGAACGCGTGCATTTCAACGCCGAGCATCACATGCTCCTGGAAGACGCCAAAAAAATAAAAAAAGGGGTAGAATTGAACGACGAAATAATTTTTCCCCTGGAAGCCAAGGACGATTATGGACGTATTGCCGCGCAGACCGCCAAGCAGGTGATTATTCAGAAAATCCGCGAAGCGGAACGCACCTCCATCATAGACGAATACGGCACCAAGGAAGGAGAAATTGTTTCCGGCATCGTGCAGAAAGTGGAGCGGGGCAACGTCTATGTGGATTTCAATAGGGCAACCGGCATCCTGCCGGCCGAAGAACAGATTCCCGGAGAATACTGGGAGCGCGGGCAGAGAGTCCGGACCTACCTCTACAGCGTGGAAGACACACCGCGAGGCATCAATTTGCGACTTTCCCGCACCCATCCGAAATTTATAGAAAAACTTTTCGCCACCGAAGCGCCGGAAATAGAAAATAGTGTGGTGGAAATAAAATCGGTCGCCCGTGAAGCCGGCGCCCGCTCCAAAATCGCCGTTTACTCCAACGATGAGCATATTGACGCCGTCGGCTCCTGCGTCGGGCAGAAGGGCACGCGGGTCAACACTATTACTACGGAACTTTCCGGAGAAAAAATTGATATAATCCCCTGGTCCGCAGATCCAAAACAATTTGTTTCCAATTCCCTCTCGCCGGCCAAAGTGGTTGCTATTGAAATTGACGAGAAGGAGCACAAGGCGACTGTGGAAGTCGGTAATGACCAGTTGTCGCTGGCCATTGGCAAGGGCGGGCAGAATGTACGCCTGGCGGCCAAACTGACCGGCTGGAGAATAGACATCAAGGGCGACGGCAAAGAAGTCGCCACGGCCGACGGAGAAAAAGTTGAAGTTGTGGAAGAAAAGAAATAAAATAAGTTAAATTATTAATAATAAGGTTAGTTAAAACTATGAATCAATTTTTATTGTTTGCGATTGCGAGTTCGGTGGTGGCGATTATTTACGGTTTGCTTTTAGCAAAATCAATCCTTAAGAAAAGTCCCGGCAACCAGCGCATGCAAGAAATCGCCAAAGCGATTCAGGAAGGCGCAAGCGCTTATTTGAATAAACAATATAAAACTATTGGAATGATTGCTGTCGTCCTTTTTCTGCTTATCGGTTTTGTGCCTAAATTGGGATGGACTATGGCTTTCGGATTTTTGGTCGGAGCGGTTTTCTCCGCTTTGGCCGGATACATCGGAATGAATGTCTCCGTTCGAGCCAATGTCAGAACAACCGAAGCGGCCCGGAGCGGAATCAATAACGCCCTGTCTTTGGCTTTCCGAGGCGGGACGGTGACCGGGCTTTTGGTGGTGGGTTTGGCGCTGCTTGGCGTTGCCGCTTTTTACGCAATAACCAAAGATGTTACGGCCCTCATCGGACTCGGCTTCGGCGCTTCGCTTATTTCCGTTTTCGCCCGGCTCGGAGGAGGAATATTCACCAAGGCGGCGGATGTGGGAGCGGACTTGGTTGGCAAACTTGAAGCCGGCATTCCGGAAGACGACCCAAGAAACCCGGGCGTTATCGCCGACAATGTCGGGGACAACGTCGGGGACTGCGCGGGTATGGCCGCCGACCTTTTTGAGACATATGCGGTTACTTCGGTAGCCACGATGCTTCTCGGTTCCCTTCTTTTTGTTGGTTTTGAAAATGCGATTCTCTATCCTCTGGTCATCGGCGGAATGGCAATCTTCGCATCAATCATCGGCACCTGGTTTGTCCGCCTTCGCTTGCCAAAGCGAGCTTCGGCGGACACAGTCCGCTCGGATACTCCGAATATAATGGGCGCTTTGTATAAAGGCCTTATTGTTTCCGGCATTCTGGCCGCCGCCGCCTTCTATCCTGTCACTAATATGCTGATGGCCGGGAACGGCACTTACTCGGTCATGGCGCTATTCATTTGCTCTCTAGTCGGACTCTTCGTTACCGGAGCGCTGGTTGTCATTACCGAATACTTTACTTCTACCAAATATTCTCCGGTGCAGTCCATCGCGCTCGCTTCCGTCTCCGGACACGGCACGAATGTCATTCAGGGCCTGGCCATTTCCATGAAATCCACCGCCTGGCCCCTGATTACCATCGTTCTGGGAATTTTAATCAGTTACTATTACGGCGGACTCTACGGAATCGCGGTGGCGGCCATGTCCATGCTTTCCATGACGGGGATAATCGTGGCGATTGACGCCTACGGTCCGATTACGGACAATGCCGGAGGAATCGCGGAAATGGCGGAACTACCGGAAAAAGTCCGGAACGTGACTGACCCGCTGGACGCCGTCGGCAACACCACCAAGGCCGTTACCAAGGGCTATGCCATCGGTTCGGCCGGCCTGGCGGCTCTTGTTCTCTTCGCTTCCTACACGGAAGAAATCGTCAAAGCCGGACAAAGCATTACTTTTGACCTAAGCAACCCGTATGTTATCGTCGGACTCTTCTTGGGCGGACTTCTGCCTTATTACTTCGGCGCGCTCTGTATGGAAGCGGTGGGAAAAACGGCTGGAAAAGTGGTGGAAGAAATCCGCCGACAGTTCCGGGAAATCAAGGGAATCATGGAAGGCACCGCCAAGCCGGATTACGGTCAGGCGGTTTCAATCATCACCGGCGCCGCCATCAAGCAAATGATTGCACCGGCCCTGATACCGGTTCTGGCGCCCATTTTGGTGATTTTAATTTTCGGAAAGGACAAGGGCCTGGTGGTCTTGGGAGGGCTTCTGGTTGGCTCCATCATTACCGGACTTTTCGTTGCCATTTCCATGACCTCCGGCGGCGGCGCCTGGGACAATGCCAAAAAGCATATTGAACAAGGCAGTCATGGCGGCAAGGGCAGTGATGCCCATAAGGCGGCCGTAACCGGAGACACCGTCGGAGACCCTTATAAAGATACCGCCGGCCCTGCCATCAATCCGATGATAAAAATCCTGAACATTGTTGCGTTACTTCTGGTAGCTTTTTTGGTATAATACGCTCGGTTGAATTATTAATTTAATACCTTAAAATACTTATGAAAAAATATTTGATTTTATTTGTTGTTTTGCTAATGGCGCTTAGTGTAAATGTGAGAGCGGTTCGCGCGCAAAGCGAGCGCGACGAGATACGCGCCCAAATGAAAGAAAGAGTGGAAGCCATGCGGACGGAAGTAAAACAGAAAATGGACACCTTGAGGTTTCAAATAAAAGGAGAACAAGATACGGCCAAAGCCAGAATAAAAGAATTGAGGATTACCGGACGGGAGCAGGCATTGATGAGGTTTGATGTGGCAGTTGAAAGAATGAACAACCTGAAAAACAAAGTTGATACCTATATACTCACACTGGAAGCAAAAGGACTTGACACCGCGGAAGCAAAAAGTTTTCTGGCCACCGCTAACGCGAAACTAAACGATGCCACGGCGAAAATTGCGGAAATGAACGCGCTTTTGTCCGCCTCAATCGACGAACTTTCCAAGGAAAACAGGACCAAACTAGTCACCTTGGCGCAAGACACGCAGAAACTTATCAGAGAGGCCCATCTGGCGCTCGGGGATGCGGTTAAATCGCTCAAAGATGCGGTAAGGAAGAAAGTGGAAGAGCTCAGGCAAACACCGGCAGAGTAGAAACATCAATTATTAAATAAAATATAAAAAATACTATGGAAGAAAATATTGTGGAACCAGAAAAAAAATCAAACGGAGCGTTCATCGGGCTAGTAATCATTATAATTATCTTGATTGTCGGCGGAATATATATTTGGATGTCAAATAAAAATGCCGTAAAGCCAATACCGACAACCCAGGAACAATCCACAGCTTTGACGGACCAGGACTCGGCTGTGCTTGACGCTTTGGAACAAGAATTAAATGCGACAGACACCGACATTGACGTGAATGTGAACAGTATAAATTAAAAAGAGGTGCTCGGAAAAATCCCTCATAAAAGAGGGATTTTCTTTTTTTGACAAAAAGAACCGATAAATATAGTATAATCGTATGCTCAAAGTAGCCGTTAAAAAATTACCAAAAAGCGAAGTAGAAATCGAGGGAGAATTGGAACCCGAGATATTTGAATCCTACTTTGCCAAGGCATTAAAAAAAATAGGCGAAACCCTGAAGCTGGACGGCTTCCGAAAGGGCAAAGTTCCGGAAAATGTGCTCCTGTCTAAGGTGCCGGAAATCCGCATCTTGGAAGAGATGGCAGAATTGGCGCTTTCCGAACATTATCCGAAAATTATTGAAAGTGAAAAAATTGACGCCATCAGCCGGCCGGAAATTTCCATTACCAAGCTCGCCCGGCACAATCCCCTCGGATTCAAGATCAAGACCGCCATGCTACCACAAATCAAACTCCCCGACTATAAAGGCATTGCCAAAAAAATAATTTCAGGCATGACTGACGCGGAAAAAAATGTTGCCGTCACCGACGAGGACCTGGAGAGCACCATCATGGATATCCGCAAATCTCGCGCGCCGAAGATACACATGGCGGACGTGTCCGTAGACGATTCAACCCCACCCAAACCCTCCCCGGAAGGGAGGGCTTCTTCTCCTTCGGAGAAGGCGGGGGATGAGGTCAAATCAGAACTGCCGGAATTCAATGACGAGTTTGTGCGGGCGCTTGGACCTTTTAAAAATGTGGCGGATTTTAGAGCCAAATTGAAAGAAAATATCAAGCTGGAAAAAGAAAACCAACAGAAAGAAAAAACCCGTCTGAAAATAATTGAAAAGATAATTGACGAGAGCGCGCTGGAAGTCCCCGAGATATTAATCGGAATTGAACTGGATAAAATTTTATACCGGATGGAGTCCGATATTACCCAGATGGGGCTCAAGTTTGAGGACTACTTGAAACATTTAAGCAAAACGAAGGAAGATTTAAGGAAAGAATTCAGAAAGGACGCTGAGAAAAAGACCAAGCTCGCCCTCATCCTAAACGAAATCGCCAAGGCGGAGAAAATAGTTGCCGACCCGGAGCAGGTCGCTAAGGAAGTCGCCGCCATCCTGGAACATTATAAAGACGCCGACCCGGAACGCGCCCGGATGCACGCGGAAAACGTCCTGACCAACGAAAAAATCTTCCAGTTTTTAGAAAGCCAGTAACTGATTGGCCAATAATGTACCATAATAGCCACGGCCGTGGCTATTATGGTAATTACTACAATCCGAGCGCGTAACAGAGGAGCGCCATGCGGACATAGAGGCCGTTTTCCGCCTGGCGGAAGTAAGCGGCGCGGGGGTCCGCGTCAACTTCAACTTCAATCTCGTTTATTTTCGGAAGCGGATGCATGATGATGGCGCTTTGTTTCAAAGTTTTTAAATGTTCTTTTTTGAAAATAAACAGGTCTTTAACTTTATTGTAGGACACCTCGTCCGGGAACCGCTCCTTCTGCACCCGGGTCATATAAAGCACGTCCAGTTCCGGCAGTTTTTCTTCCAAACTTCTTAATTCCTCAAAATTTACCCCGTTCTCTTTGAGTCCTTTAATAAATTCCCTGGGCAATTCCAATTCTTTCGGCGAAATAAAATAAAATTTGTTCCCCTCGTAAAAACGGAGGAATGGCAGAAGCGAACGGAGAGTCCGGCTGTTCAACAAATCCCCTCCAAAACCGATGTTCAGGTTGGTCAGCCGTCCTTGCTCCTTTTTTATCGTGTAAAGGTCCAGAAACCCTTGGGTCGGATGCTGGTTGGCGCCGTCGCCCGCGTTGATTAACGGTTTAGTTGCGACTTTGGCCGCAGCATCTAAGGTTCCGGCCTTCGGGTGGCGAATGACAATAATATCCGCATAGGAGCAAAGAATTTTGGTTGTGTCTTCAATCGTTTCCCCCTTGTGGGCGGAAGAATTTTCCATCGCGTTCTCGGCGGAAATAACCTGCGCTCCCAGTTTCAGCGCAGCCGTTTCAAAAGACAGACGGGTCCGGGTGGAGGGCTCAAAGAAAATACAAGCCACAATTTTGTCTTTTAATAACTTTTCCGCTTTTCCGCTTTTCACGCCTTGCTCCATTATTTCAGCGCGAGATAAAATTTTCTCAACTTCATCCTTGGTAAATTGGTTGGCGGAAATGATATTTTTCATATATATTCTTTATACGACTTAATTTCCAAGTCCCCGAGGCCGTAGTGCGCCAGGGCTTTGATGAAGGCCCGGGCCAGGTGCAAATCCGTGAAGAGCGGAATCTGGTTGTCCACGGCCGCCCGACGGATGCGGAATCCGTCCGTTAGAGTATGCCCCGCTCCCTCCTCCGCCCCGGACGCATTTTCCATCTTGCTTAAATTTACCACAAAGGAGACCTTTTTGCCGAGAATGATGTCAAGGGCGTTCGGCGACTCCTGGTATGCCTTGCGCACCGTCCGGCACTTGATGTTTTGTTTTTCCAGGAATGCCGCGGTGGTATCGGTCGCAAAAATAGTGTAGCCCAAAGAGAGCAGGATGCGGGCCGCTTCCAAAAATTTCGCTTTGTTGACTTCCCCGCCCAGAGAAAGCAACACATTTTTGTTGCCAAAATCAAACTTGTTGGTGCTTAAAATTGACTTCAGGAGCGCCTCGTCATAGTCCCGTCCGAAACAGGCCGCTTCTCCGGTTGACGACATCTCCACGCGAAGCACCGGGTCGGCTCCGAGCAGGCGGGCGAAGGAAAACTGGGGAGACTTGACCAGGACGCTGGTTGGGTAAATGAAATTGTGCGCTTGGGCCTTTCCGAAAAAGCTGTCCACGGCGATTTCCGGAAAATTGGCATCCATCGCTTTGGAGATGAACGGAAAAGTTCGGCTGGCGCGCAAATTGACCTCAATCACGAACGGCTTGTTGTCTTTGACTAAAAATTGGATATTGAAAGGTCCGGTGACCGAAAGCGCGCGGACTATCTTTTTGGAAATTTGCCGCAATTGAAACTCGGTGGAAGCATAGACCCTTTGGGTCGGATAGACGATGGTCGCGTCTCCGGAATGCACTCCGGCATTTTCCACATGCTCGGAAATTCCATAAATGACAACTTTGCCTTTTTCCGCCACTCCGTCAAATTCAAGCTCTTTGGCGTTTTCTATGTATTTGGAAACGGTTACCGGATGCAGCGGAGAGAGCACCGCCGCCTTGTTGACGAAGTTAAACAACTGCTTCTTATTGTAGCACACCCGCATAGCCGAGCCGGAGAGCACATAAGAAGGACGCACCAAAACGGGGAAACCTTCGGCTTTGGTAAATTTCAGGGCTTCGGTCATGGAAATGAAACTCTGCCACTTGGGCTGCAGAATCCCAAGCTCGTCCAACAATGCGGAAAAGGCGTTGCGGTTTTCCGCCCGATCAATGTCCTTGGCGGCCGTGCCCAAAATGTGAAAATCGGCGGCGGCAAGTTCTTTGGCCAAATTGTTCGGCCGCTGCCCGCCGACCGAAAGAATAAGCCCAAAGGCATTTTCAAATTCAAAAATGTCGGCCACCGTTTCAAAAGACAAATTTTCAAAGTATAGCCGGTCGGACATGTCATAATCGGTGGAAACCGTTTCCGGATTGCAATTGATGATAACGGATTTCCTTTTGTAACGTTTAAGCGCAAGCGCCGCATGGACGGAAGACCAGTCAAATTCCACCGACGAGCCGATATGGTAGGGGCCGCTGCCGAGGACAATTATCGCTTTCTTTCGGAGCGGCGACACATCATGATGGGCTCCGTGATAGGTCAGGTAGAGATAGTTGGTTTTGGCCGGCATCTCGCCGCCCAAAGTATCAATGGCAAAAACGGAAGGCAGGATATTCAGGCCCTTGCGCAATGCCCGAATCTGGAACTCCGTTTTCCCCCGCCAGCTACCGATTTTCTTGTCGGAAAAGCCGGCTTGCTTCAGTTCCAGCAGGGCTTCCCGGCCCAATTCATGCCGGCTCCCTTTTTTGGAAAATTTCTTTTCCAAGTTTACGATGTTTTCTATCCGGTATAAAAACCACAAGTCAATGCCGGTAATTCTCCGGATTTCTTTGGCGCCGGTTCCCCTCTTCATGCTCTCCGCGATGGCGAATATCCTTCTTGGCGTGGGGGTATGCAGGAATTTTTTCAGTTCCTGCCTGCTTGCAAATCCGTTATCGGTAATGCTTTCAACCAGGCCTGTCTGCATACGCGCCGCTTTCTGCAGGGCCTCTTCAAAACTTCTGCCAATGGCCATAACCTCCCCGACCGACTTCATCGCGCTGCCGACATGCTCAACCGCGCCGACGAATTTTAACAAATCCCATCTGGGTATTTTCACCACCACGTAATCAAGCGCCGGCTCAAAGAAACTTTGGGTAACTTTGGTAATTTTGTTTTCTATTTCCAGCAAATTCCGGCCAAGCGCCAGTTTGGCCGCCACGTAGGCCAGCGGGTATCCGGTCGCCTTGGAAGCCAGCGCGCTGGAACGGGACAACCGGGCATTGACCTCAATGACAAAATAATCAAGACCCCCCTTATTTTCCCCCCTTCGCAGGGGGGAAGGATTGAGAGCATATTGCACGTTGCATTCGCCGACAATTCCCAAACTTTCCACTATTTTAATACTCGCCTCCCGAAGCCGGTGATACTCTTCGTTGTTCAGCGTCTGACTGGGCGCAACGACGATGGAATCGCCCGTATGGATGCCGAGCGGATCCACATTTTCCATATTGCACACCGTCACGGTATTGTTGTATTGGTCCCGGACAACCTCATATTCAATTTCCTTGTAGTGATGCAAATATTTTTCAATCAGGACCTGCGGAGATACCGCCAGCGCGCCACCGACTATTTCTTCCAGCTCTTTTTCATTTCCGGCCACTCCTGATTTTTGCCCGCCTAGGGCGAAGGCGGCGCGGACCATAAGCGGAAAGCCGATTTTTTGGGCAATTCTTTTGGCTTCTTTGATACTGGTGGCGCTCCCCGAGGGCGGAACCGGAATATTGATGCTTTTCAAATGGTCGGCGAATTTTTTCCGGTCTTCGGTCAAGACGATGGACGACACCGGGGTGCCGAGGACCCGCACTTTATATTTTTTCAAAATTCCCTTTTCTTCCAACCGGAGCCCGCAGTTAAGCGCCGTCTGTCCACCGAAAGAAAGGCAAATACCGTCCGGTCGCTCTTTGCGGATGACTTTTTCCACGAAATACTCGTTAACCGGCAGAAAGTAAACCTGGTCGGCCAGCGCCTGAGAAGTTTGGAACGTTGCGATGTTCGGATTGACCAAAACGACTTTTTCCCCTTCTTCTTTGAGCGCCTTTATCGCCTGACTGCCGGAATAATCAAATTCTCCGGCCTCGCCGATTTTCAGCGCGCCACTCCCTAAAACTAGAATTTTCTTAAATCTTGATTTCATAAATATTTGACCTCACCCCCTTCCCCTCTCCTTGGCAAGGAGAGGGGTGCCGAAGGCGGGGTGAGGTGTATCCTCGCTTTTTTTAAAAAATAATCAAAGACCCAGTCGGTATCAAGCGGCCCAGGGGAACTTTCTGGGTGGAATTGCACCGACATTATCGGCCGGCTTTGGTGAATGATTCCTTCATTGGTCTTGTCATTGGCATTGTAGAACCACTCGCGGAATCCCTTTGGAATTTCGCCGACGGCAAACCCGTGATTTTGAGTTGTTAAATATGCTCTGCCCGGCTTGCCCGCCAAAGTCCTTAGGACGGCGGGCTGGTTTTGACTGCGGTGGCCGAATTTCAGCTTGTAAGTGGAGCCGCCCTGGGAGAGCGTTAGAATTTGGTTGCCCAAGCAAATGCCAAGAACAGGGATTTTTTTAGCAATAATCTTTTTAACATTGTCTATTGTTACTTTGACTTTTGTTGGGTCTCCCGGGCCGTTGGAAATTACCACGGCGGAAAATGGGAAACGGAGTTTCGTTATGTCGGTATTCCAGGGCACGACCGCCACTTTCAACCCGCGGGCGATTAGCCGGCGGATAATATTTTGCTTGGCTCCGCAGTCTATCAAAACTATCGTCTGGGGATTCTCCGTATCCCCACCTTTCCTCCTCCTACCATAGGGGGAGGTGCCAAAGGCGGAGGGAGTAAAATACATTATTTTTTTGGTGCTTACCTCCGCCACCAAATTTTTCAGATTGGGGTCGGCAAAAGGAATATCTTTTCCGCCGCTTATTATCTTGCCCAAACCAACTCCCTCGCTTCGCAACTTTTGCGTCAAAGCCCGGGTGTCCTTGATTTGGATGAACGGCACTCCCTCCTTTTTAAACCACTTTCCCAGCGTCATTTCCGAAGCGTGGTGCGACGGCGTGTCAACATAATTGCAAACCACCAGCCCGGCAATCTGAATTTTGGGCGATTCCCAGGATTCTTTTTTCGGTACGCCGTAATTCCCAACCAGCGGGTAAGTCATTACCAAAATCTGCCCCTTAAAGGAAGGGTCAGTCAGCGCTTCAGGGTAACCGACCATTCCGGTAGCGAAAACAACTTCGCCGGCAACCGATTTCTCCGCGCCAAAACTGGCGCCCTTAATTTCGGTTCCGTCCTTCAGTATTAATTTTGCCAATTTATCTTTTGTCATAAACCTTGCCTCTAACGACCGTCATCATGACACTGCCGGGAAAAGTAATTCCTTCATAGGTGGACCAGCCGCATTTTGTTTTTAATTTGTCTTTGGTAATTGTTACCGGCTTGTTTAAATCAAGAACGGTAAGCGACCCTGTGTAGCCAGGCGCGATTTGACCGTACTTACCTCCGGTAAACTGATTGATAAAATTTCCCGGATTATAACTGCAAACTTTCGCAATCATCTCCGGAGTAAAATCGTGCTCCCGAATAAGCCAAGCGGCAAAGGGGCCGTAAGTATCCAACTGGGGAGTCCCGGAAGTGCCTTTTGATTTTTCTTCTTCTGTATGCGGAGCATGATCGGTGGCGACAAAATCTATTGTCCCGTCTTTCAGGGCCTGTATCAGATGATTCCTATCCTCGCTATCCCGCAAGGGTGGGTTTATCTGCATCATTTTTGTTCTTGATTCGTCTATGATGCTTCCGTCTCCGCCATAGGCGGATCCGCCTTGGGCGAAAAAATACAAGTGGTGCGGAGAGACCTCCGCCACCACATTTACTTTCTCCATTTTGGCGTTTTTTATTTTTTCTATCCCCTCCCGGGTGGAACAATGGCAGATTTTCCCCCGCAAATCATATTTTTCAATCATCATGAGCGCAAAATCTATAGCTTTAATTTCCGCTTCTTTCGGGCGGCGTTTTTCATGGGTCGGCTCGCCTTTACTTTTTTCCAAAATTTCCGGGTCTTCGCAATGGAAACTGACTGAACATCCGCGGTATCGCGCCAAAACTTTTTCCAGCTCTTCTTGTGAATGAAAAAACAGTTCTCCGATTGAAGGGCCCATAAAAACTTTATACGGCACATATTCCGTAAGCGGGCCGGTATTTTGTCCGATGCCGGCATACAGCACGACTTCCACCGGCGACTTCCGAGTCAGTACTTTTTTTTTCGCGTAACTTTTATCGTCTACCGGCGGAACGGGGTTGTTTGGCATCTCCATAAAGGCCACCACTCCTCCGTTGATGGCCGCCTCGCCGGCGGTTTTAAAGTCCTCCTTGTAATCCTGGCTGTGGTCGGCGCATTCGCGCGCATGGACGTGTATGTCCACAAATCCGGGAAAAATCAATTCGTCTTTCAATACCACATTGGCGCCGCCCATCGGTTCGCCGACTCTGGCAATGAGCCCTGTATTCCGGTCAATTTCGATTCGGCCCCTCTTTTGCCCGTCCGTATTCACGATAATGCCTTCGATACTAAACATAAATTTTGGGCTCGTCCTGCGAATCCTTGGCGCAGTAGGGCAAAAAAATAACCCCGACCGGGGCTTTTATAATAGAAACGGGAATATAATCAATGTGGGTTCGGAAGAAATTTGGCTTGTTTTTCGCTTGATACATTGTTTAGAATGTTAGCATTTTAAAAAATGTATGCAAGTCCCACCATCGGCAGGGTAACTGAATAAACTTTCCACTTGGACATCGGATGTCCAAGTGGTTAATTTTCCAGCTCTTTAATCATCTCCTTTCTTAGCTTAATATCTTTAAGTGATTCAATAACAAAATTCTCATATTCTTTTTTGTTATTAAATTGCCCTAATACAATTTCAGTATTGCAAAGTTTTTTCCCCGATACCTGCCCCAAAAACTCGGGTAAACTTGATTTACTCAACTCGGACATTCGATGTCCAAGTTTGTCATTTCCATTGATATAAGCGCTTAAATGAAGCAGATATTCGTTTGAACCAATATGCTTGGATCTAAACTTACCCTGAAAAAGGACTCCGTCACGTTTATGTCGATTATTAAAATATTTTGTATATCCATTGCCCAATCTCTGCATAAATTTTTCAATTCCCTTTTCTTGAAAAGGGGTAATTAAAAAATGAAAGTGATTCGGATTAAGACAGTAAGCAATAAATTGCACAAGGGGTTTTATTTTATTCACCTCTCCAGATTTTTTCTTAAAAGAAAATTCGTAAATACTACCGATTGGCTCTGTTTGGTTAAAATCAAATAAACTTTCCCAGAAACGAAATAGGTCGTTTGTATCCATAAAAATATTTCTCTTGTCTGTTCCACGATTATAAATATGATAATACTCTCCCATTACAAGTTTTGTTTTTCTCATATCTAAATTATATCAACTTGGACATCGGATGTCCAAGTGCTTGATTTGGAGTGTAAAAAAGTGTATTATTGAGATATGTTGATACCAACCGTTATTGAAAAATCGCAGTTCGGGGAAAGGGCTTACGACATATATTCCCGTCTGCTGCGCGAGCGGATTATATTCCTGGGCGGGCCGATTGACGACCACACGGCCAATATCATTATCGCCCAACTTCTTTTCCTTGAATCAGAAGACGTCAAAAAAGATATTTACCTTTATGTGAACTCTCCCGGAGGTTCGGTCACTTCCACTATGGCTATTGTGGACACGATGAATCACGTGCGCCCGGATATTTCTACTTTTTGCGTCGGGCTGGCCGCTTCCGGCGGAGCCATTATCTTGTCGGCCGGCAAAAAAGGTAAGCGCTATATCCTGCCAAATGCCGAAGTAATGATTCATCAACCCCTGGGCGGCGTGGAAGGCCAAGCGACCGATATTGCCATCACCGCCAAACATATTTTAAAGACCAGGGATAATTTGAACAAACTTCTGGCTAAGAATACCGGTAAGTCCCTGGCGCAAATAGAAAAAGATGTGGAGAGAGATTTCTTTATGGATGCCGAAGAGGCGAAGAAATACGGACTTGTGGACGAGATAGTCACCAAATCCAAAACTTCGGTCATAAAACAAAACAACTAGACCCGCCTTCACCCATAGCTTCGGACAGGCAGGCATATCTCCTATATTACCCGTATTCTAACCAATAGCTTCACACCACCTGCATTGGAATTAAGTAATTAATTCCCCCGTGGACTCTTTTGTAATTGTAGTATTGCAGATATTTTCTGAGCTCGCAATTAATTTTGAAAACATTGTTTGGTAATTTGTCCAAGCATTCTTCCTGTATCGTGCGATTTACACGTTCGATATGCGCATTGTCGTTCGGTTTGCCGATTCTGGTATATCGATGGCTTTTTCTGGCGAGAGAAACAAATCGCTTTCCAAACTCCGGTCCGTGATCGGATTGAAGCATGTTAAATTGAAACGGTGCGGATTTTTGTGCGAGAGTTGCAAACTTCACTGCGGTGACCGCATTCATTCTTTCGTACGCTCTGGCATATACCCATCTGGAAAACACATCAATGAGCACGAATACATACAGCCTTCTCTTTCTGTCGATCATCCGGTGAATGGTGTCAATTTCGACCAAATCGCCCGCTTTCAGGGGATACGGACGATCGACCGGAGGATGATACCGTTTCCACGGACTTCGCTTCTTGATTAAATATTTTCTTTCCAGAGTTCTCTTTACGGAAGACAAAGAAACTTTCACACCATCGTTTAAAAGCTCCTTATGTACCGCTTCAGCGTACCGATTGTGCTCCCGTCGCTTCTTTACGATTTTGTTTACAACTTCTTCCTTCAGTTGCTTCGGATGTGATCTTGGCCTGGAAGATTGTGTCGGTATGGGGTGGTCTCCCAGGATTTTCGCTTTCCGCACCCAATCCATCACAGCTGTATGGTGATATCCCAGATATCTCCCCACCTTTCTTGCGCTCCAGCCACGATACACCAATCGTGCTGCTTCTCTCCGTATTCTCGGCATGTTCTTGTTTGTTGTGTATGGCATATCTCAATGATATTCCAGTGAGTGGTGCCAAGCTATTGAACCTATACT
>LCGB01000012.1 GCA_000999465.1 Candidatus Nomurabacteria bacterium GW2011_GWB1_43_19 | reverse complement strand
TTGACCGGATACGCTGGTTCTTGATTTTTGTTTGCCATATGTTTTTCTCTTGCTAATTAAGGTGATTAAAGATGGTTAACCTTTGTCACCCCAATTTAGTATTTTTGTCACCCCATATGGTTAACTCAACACTCTCTTGCTTTATTTATTTATTGGGTTTATAATAGAAAAGTGCCAGAGTGGTGCAATTATCAATTAACTAAATAAAAATATGCGCAACGAAGAAAAATGCCCTGTTTGCGGCAATAATCCGTGCACCTGTCCAAAATAAGAAATATTGTTTGGAACAAAAAACAGCCCATTCTGGGCTGTTTTTTGTTCGTTTTGTTTTTTGAAAAAATCGTAAAAAATGCTAGATTAAAAGGTGGGGAGGGTTCGCCTAATGGTATGGCACTGGTTTCGAAAACCAGCGGGAGCAATCCCTTACAGGTTCAAGTCCTGTACCCTCCGCAAATTTGTATTGTGTTAAAATATTGCTATAATTAGCGCATGAAAGAAGGAGTAGGGGACAAGTTAAAAAGAGAAAAGCATTTTTACGATAGGTTGACGCAAGGAGATCCGGATATCCGCTTTAAAGCAATGGCTGAAATGGGCATTTTCCGCAAAGAAATTATTGATTTAAAGTCGCATGACCCAAACGGGTTTCTTCTTAATATTGACGTAGAGAAACTGGACTCAACCGACTTACTTTTTTATCGCCGTTTCAAAGAAGGCGAGGCCGATATAACCGGCCTTCAAGCTCAGTTGCGTGTTTTGACTCCTCTTCCCGAATCGGCATCTTCCAGAAAACTCATGAATTATTTGTTGTATCAAATTGAGGAGCGTAAAAAAAAAGGATTAAGAAGAGCCGGCTGACTTATTTCGTGTGTATCGCCAGATAGATGTCTTCAAGCGCCCGAACCCCAAAGCAAAACCTTCGGCTTGCTACGGGGCAGGCGCCGTCGCCTATTTAGTATGTAATGCTAGGTATATGTCTTCTAAAGCTCTTACTGCATCTCCCGCTGCTATATTGTTCTGATGGTAGAGGACATTGGTGCAGTCACCGGCCGCCCAAATGCCGGGCGCTTCGGTTTTCTGGTTCCAGGCGTCAATTTTTATTCTACCCAATTCATCCATCGGGACCAGTCCTTTCACAAAGCCGGTGTTCGGAATTTGTCCGATTTCCACGAAAATACCGGAAACTTTGAGTTCTTTTTCTTCTTCCGTGCCCGTTTCTTTGTAAATTATTCCTTCGACGAATTTATCTCCTTTTACTTCCAGAATGTCCACATTTTTAATAGCATTCATTTTCGAATTTTGGAGAACCTTATCTACCGTAATTTTATCCGCACGGAAAGTGTCGTTCCTATTTATAAGTGTCACGGATTTAGCGTAAGCAAGCAGCTGCGCAGCTGTTTCAAAGCCGGCATTGCCTCCGCCGATAACAGCGACATCCATGTCCGTAAAGAGCGGTCCGTCGCAGGAGGCGCAATAAGTGAGTCCCTTATGTTCCAATCTGTCCGCACCTTTTGTAGTGATTTTTCTGCGTCCACTACCACTCGTGATTAAAATTGTTTTTGTTTTAAACTCGTCGTTTTTATCCGTCTTAACAACAAAACCGTCAGCATTTTTCGTTATACCGATTACTTTTTCTCCCTCTTTCATTTCCAGAGTGGAACCTGTCTTTTCAACATTAGCCAAAACATGTTTTTTAAAATTTGCCGCCAACTCATTGCCGGAAAGCGATGGGGTGCCTATCCAGTTGTAGATCTGTTCGGACACAACCGACTGTCCGCCCCATTCGGCAGTAATAAAAAGAGTTCGCAGTCTTTTGCGGGCGGCATAAACTGCCGCCGCTGTGCCCGCCGGCCCGCCTCCGATAATTATTAAATCGTAGGTCATTGTTCCATTATACATTAACTTCACAGATACAACAAAAATTCACCGCTTTACCCGTCAAAATCCGACGGGCTCCGACACGGACTCATTTTTGCTATATCTGCTTCGTGAAAGAAATTGCTTTACTTTTTATTGCGTCGCAAAAAGGCCGGAACAGCGCTCCAGTCGTCGCTATCATCTTCAATAATTTCCTCTTTTACCTCTCTCTTTTCGTTCTTTTTTATAAAATCATTGTTTAAGCTTCCGTTCTGGAGGCTGTTATGTATTTCCTTTTTTATCATAGCCGGAGTTTCATCTTTCAAAAGTTGACCTCCCGGCGCTCCGCTAAAAAGATTTTTACGCGGCATATCGGCAGGGAAGCTGGTGGCGATGACTGTAACTTTTATCTCGCCTTTTTTCAGTTTTTCATCGTGAATCGTGCCAAAAATTACCTTGGCATCCTTGTCAATTGACTCGGTAATTATTTTTGCCGCTTCTTGAATTTCATTAATTGTCAAATCGTCACCGCCGGAAATGGCAAAAAGCACTCCCTTAGCGCCATGAATTGAAATTTCAAGCAATGGTGAATTAATAGCGATAAGAGCCGCTTTCTCGGCGCGCTTTTCACCCGAGGCGCTACCGATACCCATCAGCGCGCTTCCTGCATTTGCCATAACCGCTTTAATATCGGCAAAGTCCACATTGATAACACCCGGAGTTGTAATAAGGTCGGAAATGCCCTCTACCGCCTGGCGCAGTATATCATCACATCTGGCAAAAGCATCTTTAAAATTGGTGTTTTTTTCGGCTAATTGGAGCAATTTATCGTTTGGAATAATAATTATGGCGTCCACTTCTTTCGCTAAATCTTCAATGCCCTTTTCCGCTATTTTCATTCGGCTGTTGCCTTCAAAAAAGAACGGCTTAGTGGTAACGGCGACGGTGAGGATGCCTTGTTCTCGGGCCGCGCGGGCAACAATCGGAGCCGCGCCGGTACCGGTGCCTCCTCCCATTCCGCAAGCGAGAAAAATCATATCAGCTCCCTTTACCACATCCTGAATCTCGGATTTTGTTTCTTCGGCCGCCTTCTTCCCGATTTCCGGGTCCATACCGGCTCCCAATCCTTTAGTTAAATTTTTTCCGATATGAATTTTTTTCTCGGCCAGAGAATGATGCAAATCTTGAGTGTCGCAATTCATGCAGATGAAAGATACGCCTTTAACCTTGGAATTTATCATATGATTCACAGCATTCTTTCCCGATCCGCCGATCCCGATGACCATAATGCGGGCAAAACTTTGTATTGGCTGATTTATTTTTGGCATAGTTTTTAAAAATTAATCCTTCGCTTGCGCTCAGGATCCCGACTTTACATCGGGACTTATATGAGGACATACTAACATTAGAGCAAAAAAAAGCAAACCCAAGAAAGTTAGGTGTCAGGTTTTAGGGACTGGGCTCTGGTTATTAGCAAATAAAACCCAGAACCTAACTCCTACGGCATTAGTTGTTTTATTCCTGATTTTATTGTATTTTTTAGGTCTTTTAAGAGATTTTTGAACGAATTTTCGGAATAACCCTCATTGTTTTTGCCGGATGTTAGAAGGCCTAAGGCCGTGAACCAGGACGAATCGCGAAGTTTGGTTTTAGTATTGCCGAAAATTTCGGTCGTGCCCAGGATTGAAGGGAGTTTCAGGTTGGATTTTGATAATTCGGTGAGGAGCGGAGTGTTGGCTCCGCCACCGACAAATACAACTCCGGCCGGCAAGAGTTCGGACCTTTTTATTTTTTTTAAATTGTTTTCTATTGATTCAAAAATGTCGCAAAGGCGCGCTTCAATAATTTCATCCAATTTTTTCTTTGAAAATTCTTCATCAATATTCCCGAGTTTCAGATTTTCAGCTTTTTCCAGAGGAATTTTAAAACCGAGGGCGATGTCGTTGGTAATTTTTGCCGAACCGATGGAAAAAGTGTAAATGGACATCAGCAAACCGTTTTCAAAAACCGAAAGAGATGTTGTCTGGTCTCCGATGTCAACCAAGGCCACCCCGACAATTTTTTGTTTTTCCGATAAAGCAATATTACTGATAGCAATCGGGGAAGCTATTATATCTATTGTTTCCACTCCGGCTTCTGCGATAACCCCGAGTAAGTCTTCCAAATGCTGGATGGAATAGGTGATAAAAAGGGCCTTGGCTTCAAGTTTGGTTCCACGCATGCCTTCCAACCGTCCCAATACTTCTTTTCCGTCAAGTCGGAAAGAAATGGGATATACATGAATAATTTTTTTATTTCCCAAACTCAAATTATCTTCGCAGTCCTGAAGTGCTTTATTAATGTCCAAGCCGGTTACTTCGCCGTCGGCTTTGGAAACAATCGTTCCGCCCGAACTCATTTCGCCGCGCAATGTTGCGCCAGAGAGGGCAACAAACACTCGCTTTATTTTTAAGCCGGAAGATTTTTCCGCCATATTTACGGCATTTTTTACCGAGGCGGTCGCCAGGTTGCTGTTTACAACATAACCGTGTCGCACTCCAAAAGTAACGGCTTCGCCGACGCCAATAATTTTAGGATTTTTTTCTCCCTTTAGAAATTCTCCGACCACGACCCGTGTCATGGACGACCCGATATCTATTCCGATGGAAATATTTCTGATCATACTTTCTCTCTTCTCTCTCCATTCTACTACCATGTCGCATTCCTTCCAAATGAAGCATTCCGTGGATAACTAGAAAGCCAAGCCATTGCCGGTAAGTGCGGTTTAAATTTTTAGCTTCTTTGCGGATGATTCCTGGACACAATACTATTTCACCCGCATTTTTAGAAAAAGCAAAAGACAGCACATTGGTAGCTTTATCCCGCTTTCTGTATTTTTTATTTATTTCTCTGGATCTTTTTTCCGTTACTAAACCAATCGAAAACTCATAGTTTTTACCCAAGATATCATTTTTTATATCGACAAACGAGGAGCGCATTAACGAGTACTCTCGTTCATGGCGTCCGAGTGCCGTCGCATCAAAAGATTTTTCTTTTATTTTACCGAACATAATTTACTTGGATGCCATTTTACCCAGTTTTCTGAGTTTTTCTATTTCCTTCCTCCGTTCAATTCTCCTGAGAGCGCTCTTTTTTATTTTAAGCTTTGATTCTTTTCTGGCATTATAGCGAGCGCCTTTGATTTTTCGGATAATTCCCGATTCCTGAATTCGACGCGAAAAGCGACGCAAGACGCTTGAATTGTTTTCGTTCGAATTTTTTTTCACTTCAATTACTGTTTTGGCCATACTTGTCCCGCCGTAATCCTTCAACAAATTTAGGACGAAGGGGGATGAGTTCAGATTATCATATAAAATATTTTTTGCAAACCCTCGTATTTTTATTGACTTTTGGGCAAAAAAATATAATATACTTATATGAATCAAGCGGTAGATTATATAACCGAAGAAAAAAGAAACACATTCCTGGAGGAACTTCAGGATTTGAAAGGGCCGAAGAGAAAAGAGATTTTGAAATCTTTGGAATACGCGAAATCGCTGGGTGATTTGTCGGAAAACGCGGAATATCACCAAGCGCGCGAAGAGCAAGGCAAGTTGGAGGCGCGGATTGCCAAAATAGAACAAATTCTGCAAACTTCGCAAACCGCTAAAGGGGGCGGAGGTGATATAATTGAAATTGGCTCCAAGGTGGTCGTACGAAAAAACGGCACGAAAGAAGAAAAAAAATATGTTATAGTGGGTTCTGAGGAGGCAGATATGGCGGAGGGAAAAATTTCCAACCGGTCTCCACTCGGCGTCGCGCTTTTTGGCAAAAAGAAAGGTGATAGTGTTTCGTTAAAAACTCCGAACGGAACGGCAAATTATAAAATTATAAATGTTTCTTAAATTTCCGCCCAAGGCGGATCAGCTCTTAGCTGAAAAAAATGTCTTCAATTGATGAAATTAGGGATGCTCGGATAAAAAAACTCCAGCTTCTTAAAGAGAAGGGGGTGAACCCTTATCTCGCCAGGCCAAAAAGAGAAATGACCCTACGGGAAGCGGTTAACGATTTTGACCTTTTGGAAAAAAATAAAGAAACGAAATGGGTGGCCGGCAGAATAATGTCCATCCGCGGCCAGGGCGCAATAATTTTCATCACTCTAAACGATGGTACCGGAGTTTTTCAGGGACTTTTAAAGAAAGATATTTTAGGCGTGGAGAAGTTTGACTTCTGGAACGAGGTTGTTGACATCGGGGACTTTGTGGAAATACAGGGAACTTTTTTCAAGACCAACCGGGGAGAAAAAACAGCTGAAGCCAAGGATTGGCATATGCTTTCCAAGAGTTTGCGGCCGCTGCCGGAAAAATGGCACGGGCTCCAGGATGTAGAAGAAAGGTATCGCAAGCGATACCTGGATATTTTAATGAATCCGGAAATCAAAGAACTTTTTGAAAAGAAAGCTAGGTTTTGGGATGTGACGCGGGAGTTCATGAGAGAGAAAGGGTTTTTGGAGGTGGAGACCCCAACTTTGGAAACCACGACCGGCGGGGCGGAAGCAACTCCTTTTAAAACTCATCATAATGATTACGACCTGGATGTCTTTTTGCGCATCTCCATCGGCGAGCTGTGGCAGAAGCGGCTAATGGCCGCCGGCTTCCCGAAAACCTTTGAAATCGGACGGGCCTATCGGAACGAGGGCACCAGCCCGGAGCATACCCAGGAATTTACCAATATGGAATTTTATTGGTCCTTTGCGGACTACAACGACGGAATGAAGCTTGTCCGGGAAATGTATATAAAAATCGCGAAGGAAGTTTTCGGCACGACTAAATTCACTTCTCACGGGAACTCATTTGATCTCTCGGATGAATGGGAAAAAGTTGACTATGTTATCAAAACCAAAGAAATGACCGGAATTGACGTTCTTACCGCGAGCGAAAAAGACATGAAAAAGAAATTGGACGAACTCGGGATAAAATATGACGGGAACAACAGAGAGCGTTTGACGGACTCGTTATGGAAATATTGCCGAAAACAAATATTCGGCCCCGCCTTCCTGGTGCATCATCCGGTCCTGGTTGCTCCATTATCAAAAGTTAACCCGAAAAATCCGCTTACCACGGAAAGGTTTCAGCCGATTATCGCCGGCAGCGAAGTCGGCAACGGTTATTCGGAATTAAACGACCCGATAGACCAGAAAAAAAGATTTCTCGACCAGCAGAAGCTGATAGAAAAGGGGGACACCGAGGCGATGATGCAGGACGACGAATTCGTGGAAATGCTGGAATACGGAATGCCGCCGACCTGCGGTTTCGGCTTCGGCGAACGACTTTTTTCCATCCTGGCCGACAAGCCGCTCCGCGAGACGCAACTTTTTCCTCTGATGAAGCCGAAAGCTAACAAATAAAATTTTTTATTCCGGAAAATACCGGTTACGATGTTTAACCTGGGGAACTTTCACTTCCGGTTTTTGGTTTTCACCTTTGGTTCTTGCGTGTTCCTCTTTATATTTTCTTTCCATGAACTCTATCCTCTCCTTAACCTTTTGGCAGTAGATTTTAACAGGATTGAAATTCCCGGTGCTAAAAGCGAAAGTAAGCTCTCTCTGAAATTCTTCCAGCAACTCATCAGGTCTTAAAAGCAATTCGCCTTCGCGCGCATCGGACGGCGCTTCTTGAGCTAGATGCGCTTTCTCCCAGCAGGCATCATACTCTCTTTCCATTGTTTCAACTTCTTTTGTTATTTGACTCCAACACCCCTTGGCCATAAGAAAATCTCCGATTTTGTAAGCCAGGTCTAATTCTCTCCGAAGTTCTCCTGCCACCTCCATCAAGAGGGCGTTCCTTTTTTTTACTAATTCTTCCTGGCGGGGGTCGGGAGGTCTGGATTCACGATGAAAGCGCATATGTTTTTGGTTAAATTATTAATAGACCCATTATAATCCTTCGCCCATAAATAACAACACCCTGAGAACCAGAGGTTGTCCGAGGTGATTTGGCGTTTTTGGGCACTTTAGAATCTAATGAAAGGTTTTCAGTATGTAGCCCCTCACTACATAATGAAAAATTTGACAAAAAATTGAAAATAAGTAATATAAGATACACATAGGTGTGTAATATAGTTTTGCACAGGATGTCTATTAATGGAGGGGTTTGTGAGTTATAATAATATATATATGAAAAAAATACCAGAAGAGAATTTTAAACATGCATCTTTAATGGGCGGGAGGATACCTTCGTCTTCATTAGACGCAATTGCTAATATGGATAGAATTATAGGAGAAGTTGGAGGCACTTTACACTTTTTGGTTACCACAGAAGAAGATGGTTGGTTTGCAGAATGTAATGAATTTCCTGCAATTATTATCGGAGGAGCTGAAAAAAATCCTTCAACTGAGTTAATAGAGGAAAGAATAAGGGATGTGGTTCATTGTGCATTCAATATTTCTTCAAAAATACCCT
This sequence comes from Candidatus Nomurabacteria bacterium GW2011_GWB1_43_19, assembly GCA_000999465.1. Lineage (GTDB taxonomy): Bacteria > Patescibacteriota > Minisyncoccia > Phycocordibacterales > UBA9973 > UBA9973. Next base: position 8,834 of record LCGB01000012.1, on the reverse strand, counting down.
CAAAAGACATAATTAGGAATGAATCTACTCCGTCCTTCAAGGCGTTATATGTCTGAGGATCGTATAAAAAGAAAGGAATTATACAAAACTTTAGGAAAGTTAAAAACTAAAGATTGGCTTAAAGCAGCCGAAAATCTATATCTAAAAGTAACATCACCAAGTGGTGGTACTTCGCACTGCCATAGTATAAGGATGCCTTCAATACCAGTTGAAGATATAAGGGGCCTTATAGCTACTGTTTATGACGGAATGTCAAATCAAGTACACCAAAAGACTTTTAAAAAGTTTCTTGATTTTGGATTTCCTGAAGACCAAATTTGGAAAGCTTTAGAAATGCTAGATTAAAAATTTTATGCCTAGACACGATTTCATAAACGCTCTTAAGCGTGCAATAAACTAGTTACAAAATAAGAACCCCAAAAAACAACTTTGCCCCGATACTATGGAGCAACGGGGCGCTTTGATGCTTGTTTTTTGAATTTCCTGAAGAACTATTTTCTTCGCCCCCGCTCCGACGTCGGTCGGAGCGGGGGCTAGCTGGGTATGGGTGGTATTTACCACCACCCAAACCACAGCAGGAAAAGGTTGATTGGGAGCAGGGCGCCTAGCGCACCCGCCCACGCTCGGCCAGAGACACAGATTCGCTCAAAGAAGGGCCTGTCATCTGGCTCCCAGTCCTCCTGAAGCCAAGCCGCGAAAGTCCCGAAGCTCGCCATCGCGGTGGCGAGCAACATCACCAGCCCGAGAACGGTCGCCGTTCCCTCGGCAGTTCCTACATCGCGGTTGGCAATCGCGATGTAACAGAACAAGGAAACGACGGAAAACACAAAGAAAAACACTCTGACGGAAAACTTATTACGGAAGTTCATATACCCCCTCCTGATTTTGTTGGGTTAATACCCAATTCTCTCTTACTATATCACATATTAATCAATATGTCAAAAAAACAAAAAGTATGGAAAGTATAAAGTTATCCACAGGCGGGGCTTGGTGTTATTTTTATACCTGGTTTATAATGTTAATCAAGTGGGAAAAAGTGGGAAAAGTGTTAATAACTATTTTTTAATAAAAATATGCTCATCGGCGAATACATCCACACCATAGACGCGAAGAACAGAATTTCCATGCCGGCGAAGTTTCGCCAGGAGCTCGGCAAAAAAATTATTATTACACCCGGACTTGACTCATGCCTGTTCATTTTCACGGCCAAAGAGTGGGGGAAGGTCAGTAAGAAACTTTCCGATTCGGCCAGCGACCTTTCTTTCCTGAAAGCCGACCAGCGAAGTTTTAACCGCTACATGTTCGGACGGGCGGCGGAAGTGGAAATTGATTCCATCGGCCGGATATTGATTCCGGAATTCCTGAAAGAAAAAATCGGACTCAAAGACAGCGCGGCGGTAGTCGGAGTGGAAGACAGGATAGAGGTTTGGAACGAGAAAGCATGGAGGGAGCAGAAAAAGGAAGTGGAAAAACGCGCGGAGCAATTGGCGGAAAAGCTGGGAAATGAGGAGAAATAAAATGACCAGCGTACACAAGACGGTTCTTTTAAATGAAACAATAGATGGTTTGCTTGTCCACCGAAGCCTTGGCGAAGGTGGAAATGAGAATCTCGTGATAGTTGACGCTACTTTTGGGGGAGGCGGGCACAGCAGGGAAATATTGAAGAGATTTCCAAAAGCGAAAGTGATTGCGCTGGATCAGGACGGAAGCGTATGGAACGAAAACGATAGCCGAATTTCCTTTCATAATGAAAACTTTCGCAACCTAGACAAGGTATTGGGAACCGAAAAGATTGATGGAATTACCTTTGACTTGGGATTAAGTTCCGACCAGTTGGAAAATTCCGGACGGGGATTTTCTTTTATGAAAAACGAGCCGCTTCTCATGACCATGAAAGCACCTGCCCGCCGAAGCCTCGGCGCAGGCGGGAACCCATCCGAATATTTCCTGACGGCCTACGACATCGTCAACACCTGGAGCGAGAAAAGTTTGGCGGACATTATTTATGGCTACGGAGAGGAGAGATATTCAAGGAGGATAGCCAAGAGAATAGTGGATGCCCGGCAAAAAGCAAAAATTAAAACCACCCGTGATTTGGTAGAGATAATCAAGGAAGCGGTGCCGGCGGTTTACAGAAGAGGAAGAATCCATTTTGCCACTCGGACCTTCCAGGCCTTGCGGATAGCGGTCAATGACGAGCTCCGGATTCTACAGACAGGGCTGGAAAAAGGATTTGAGGCGCTAACGGCGGGCGGGAGAATGGCGGTGATAAGTTTCCACAGTTTGGAAGACAGGGTCGTCAAAAGATTTTATTCCGCCAAAGGCGGATCCGCCTCGGGCGGAAAGGAACATAGAGTCGCGAATATCATTACAAAGAAACCAATTAGAGCCGGCAACGAAGAAATCAAAATAAATCCCCGGGCTCGCAGCGCCAAATTAAGAGTTTTACAAAAAATATGAGACAAATCGGACTACAACTGAAAACACGAATACAAAATGTAAATATTATAGACAATAATATTGAAGTCCAAAAATTTATTTTCCATACGATGATACTGATTATGGCGGGGCTCGGGCTCTTTTATATTTTAATATTAGGAAACATGGTTTTTAATATCGTGGAGAGGAAGGGATTGGATAAAGAGACGCTGGTCCTTTCCAATGAAGTCGGCAATCTGGAACTTTCTTATTTGTCCGTTTCCAGCAGCGTTGATTCCGTCCTTTCGTCCTCCATGGGATTCAAAGAGGCACGCGCCAATTTCGCCACCCGAAAATCTCTCGGCAGTCTAAAGCTTACCAACAATGAAATATAGTTTTCTCGCCAGATCCAGGGTTATTCTTGCCTGCGTGATAGTTTTTGCCGTGGTGTTTTCGGTAAAACTTTTTTTAGTGCAAGTCGTGCATAGCGGCGCTTATTCGGATGCCGCCGACCGCCAATACGCCACGCCCTCAAGCAATATTTATGAACGTGGCACGATTTATTTTGAGCGCAAAGACGGGGGGCTTATTTCTGCCGCCACGCAAATTTCCGGCTTCAAAATAGCTATTGTCGCCGGTAAAATTATTAACGAAGAATCCACTTATCAAGAATTATCCAAAATCGTAACTCTTGACCACGATGATTTTATAACAAAAGCGGATAAAAAAAACGATCCCTATGAAGAAATAGCTAATTATCTTTCCAAAGAACAGGCCGATGCCATTTCCGCATTAAAACTGCCCGGTGTCAGTATCTTTAAAGAAAAATGGCGTTTTTATCCCGGAAGCAATCTAGCTTCACATACGCTTGGATTTGTGGGGTATAAAGGCGATGTTTTGGGTGGACGTTACGGTTTAGAAAGGCAATATGAAAGCACCCTTTCCCGCAATATTAATAATCCTTATATTAATTTTTTTGCCGAAGTTTTTTCCAATATAAATAAAACTTTATTTGAAAATGAAATTCCGGAAGGAGATATTGTAACGACCATTGAGCCCCAAGTCCAGGGTTTCCTGGAAAAAAAATTAACTGAAGTGAAAGACAGATATCAGGTAGATTCCATCGGCGGAATAATCATGAATCCAAAAGACGGGGCTATTTACGCGCTTGGCGTTAAACCCGATTTTAACCCGAATAATTTTTCCCAAACCAAAAATATTTCCGTTTTTTCAAACCCGCTGGTGGAAAATGTCCTGGAATTCGGATCCGTGGTCAAGCCCCTGGTAATGGCGGCCGCTCTGGATGCGGGAGTCGTAACGGCTGATACCACTTATAACGATAAAGGATCCATCATGGTTGAAAAAAAAGAAATATTTAATTTTGACAAGAAAGGCAGAGGTCCGGGCACAAGCATGCAAGATGTTTTAAGTCAGTCGCTCAATACCGGAATGGTTTTCGTGGAACAGAAACTGGGCAAAGAAAAATTGCGCGATTATCTACTGGCCTACGGCATTAAAAATACAACCGGAATCGATTTACCGAATGAGACCTCTGGACTTGTTTCCGGCATACTAAAAAGTCCCCGCGAAATAGAATACGCCAATGCCGCTTTTGGCCAGGGTATTGCTCTCACTCCGGTAGGACTAATCCGGGCGCTGGCTTCGCTTTCAAACGGGGGAAATTTGGTTGTTCCACACATCGTGCGTCAGATAAAATACGATAACGGCATCGAGAAAATTATGACATATCCCACCACACCCGCGAAAATCACGCCGGAAACTTCGCAAGAAATAACCAGAATGCTGGTGACGGTGATGGATAAAGCGCTCAAAGGAGGTTTGAGCAAGCTGGACCACTTCAGCGTAGCGGTCAAAACAGGCACTGCTCAAGTTGCGGATAATGTAAACGGGGGCTATTATGAAGATAGGTACACGCATTCTTTCTTCGGATATTTTCCGGCTTATGACCCGAAATTTATAATCTTGCTTTATGCCGTAAATCCCAAAGGTGTGCCTTACGCCGCAACAACTTGGGCCGATTCTTTTTTGGATATTACAAAATTTTTATTAAACTATTATAATATTCCGCCGGACAGATGAATTACCCCGATGTCAGACATAGGGGAATCCCCTATGTCTGACATCGGGGACGAACGACTATGAAAACAACTTTTAAGAAAATTATAACTTATATTTTAAAAACAGAGTCGCGACTGGTGCTTTGGAAGTACAAGCCGAAAGTTGTCGCGATTACCGGCTCGGTCGGCAAGACCTCCACCAAGGACGCTGTTTATGCCGTGCTGTCCCGGATAGCGCATGTCAGGAAAAGCGAGAAAAGTTTCAACAGCGAGCTAGGGCTTCCGCTTACCATTTTGGGATGTCCCAACGGATGGAATAATCCGCTTGTCTGGATTAAAAACATTTTTAAAGGATTATGGCTTTTTGTTTGGCCGCACAAATATCCCAGATGGCTTGTGTTGGAAGTGGGCGTAGGCAAACCGAATGATATGTGGAACATCGCTTACTGGCTCAAAACGAACGCAGTCATTATTACCGCCATCGGAGAAACTCCGGTACACATAGAATTTTTTAATTCACGCAAACATCTGGCGGAAGAAAAAAGTCAGCTTATAAAAACTTTGAAGAAAGACGGCCTTTTAATTTTGAATGCGGATGATGAAGAAGTGCTCAATATGAAAATTAAATTCAAAAATCGCAATATCACTTACGGATTCAAAGAGGGTGCTGATGTGCTCGGTTCCGGGGACAATATTCTCTATAACAACAAGAACGAACCGGAAGGGATAATTTTCAGGGTGGATGAAGAGGGCAACAGTTTTCCAGTTGTTATAGAAAGAGTATTCGGACAAAACCACCTTTACGCGTCGCTCGCGGCTATTGCGCTGGCTTCCGGACTCAAACTTAATATACTGGAAGCGATAAATTCGCTGAAAAACTACGATGTCCCGCCGGGGCGCATGCGGCTTCTCCGGGGTATAGAGGGTTCTCTGATTATTGACGATACCTATAATTCTTCCCCCTTTGCCTGCGTCTCCGCGCTCGGCACCCTGGGAGAAATAAAATGCGCGGGGAGAAAAATCGCCGTTTTGGGCGACATGCTGGAGCTCGGCAAACATACGATTGAAGCCCATAAGAATATCGGCAAAATTGCCAGAGAAAACGCGGATATAATTATGGTGGTAGGTCCTCGGGCCAAATCAATCAAGGATGGCGCTATGGAAGTTGGTCCTGCCACAGGTGGAGCCGGAATGAATCCGGAAAAGATTTTTGAATTTTTAAATTCCTACGAAGCGTCCGATTTTATAAAAACTTTTGTACAGAAAGGGGATATTGTGCTGGTTAAGGGCTCACAGGGCGTGCGAATGGAGCGCGTAGTGGAGGCAATACTCTTGGATCAGGTAAATAAAAATACATTACTCGTTCGGCAAGACGCCGAGTGGCTTCGAAAAAAATAACTGATTAAATTTCTCCGATAATTTTAGCCATCCACGCCTCAACTTTTTTGGTTATTGAAAAGAGGCGAGGGTATTTTTTTGTGTGCTTTTCTATCCACAGGCGGGCCTTCAGGGAGTAGAAGGAGAGCAGGAACACCCCGATAACTAAAAAAATGATTCCCTGAAGGAAAGGCAGAACCAGCCCGAAGAATCCCAGAATTATGAAAATAATTGCCACGGAGAGAATCAGGACTTTTTTCGCTTTTTTGGACATGTAAGCCATAGTATACACGAAAAATTTAGATAAAAAAACTGGACCTGCGCGATACGACGTCACGCTGGCCATTGGCTCGTAACGTGAAAATAAAAACAACCCCGAAAAGGGGTTGTTTTTATGAAACTGTTTTATTGAGCAGGAGTTTCCGGAGTTGGTCCCGGAGCCGGAGTTGGTCCCGGAGCCGGAGTCGGATTTGTTGGTTCGTCCATAAAATTTAAATTAATTAACAATAATAATGCGCTAACAGCTAGTCGACTAAGCTTGCCATTATTTACTACTTGGAGAGTATAAAGGAAAAAGCGAACAAAAGCAAGGGGTTTTGGAGATTACTTTTTCTCTCCGGAATTGCCGAGGTCTTTCATTTGGATGGGGCTCTGGATGGTCATGTCTATTTCGCCGAAGGTTTCTTCGTATTTTTTAATCTGCCCGTTTATCCAGGCGGCGATACTTTTCATCACGTGGGGGGTGGTGGCGAAGGAATCCAAATTGTTGCCGGAAGTGAGCGCGAAATAAAAGAGCTCCTTGTTATGGGCGCCGATGGCGCCGTCGCAGAATTTCTTCGGAAGCTGGTTTATGTCTATTTTATTTGGGTCTATCATTTTATTTGGGGGTTAGATTGGTAATAGGGGAATTATAGCATACTTAGTACAAGTTTTATTATATTAATTTAAATATTCTGTAGTATAATTGATTTGCGTATGTCATTTTTTAAAAACAATGAAGGAATAAAAACCGCAGAACTTAAACTTGGAGATTTTGACCAAATCTGGACAAAATTTTGTTTTTTAGACGAATCAGGTAGTTTATCTAATAGAACAGATCCTTATTTTACAATCGGAATTCTTAAAATGAGTATGCCATATTATTTACAAAGCAAGATTCTTTATGAGAGATCAAGGCGTGCTAAATTTATCATAGACAGTTTATTTGAGGTAAGAAGCATATATTTTTACTCTTACACTACTCATAAAATGAGCAGATACTTTCAGCGAAACTTTTCTTAGGGTGTGTAAATTACGATATAAAATATGCGAACAAACTTGTAACAGGAGATAAGAACAAATTAGAGATAGTGGAATATTTAAAAGCAAAACTCGGAACAAAAACATTTACTGCTGGTTTTCAAAACCATAATTTTAGAATATTTGTTGAACAAGATAACGGACATGATTGACAATCGAAAAGGGGCTATCGTCCCAACGGTCGACGCCCCTTTTCTATACAGTATTTTGATTATACCGCATTTATACTCACATAGCAAGCAAATGTGGATAACCTAAAAAATAGACGAGAAACACCTATTTTTCTTGTATATTTAGGCCTCAGAAATTCTTATTTTCTCCAACAACTGCGGAAAGGTTGAAAAGCCCGACTTGGTATTGAAATGTCCGGCGTGGGGGATGAAGGAGAGGTTAAGTTCTTTTTTCAGCCAAGGGAACCAGTTTTCCTGTGGGTGTCCCTCGGTGCCGTGGAATATAAATGCGTTCATGCGGATATTATAGCAATTATTTAAAGAGTTCTGCTATTTCAAATAATAATTTTATTGGGTAGAAAATATTCATTAAACTATTTTCTACCCAAACATCAGAAGTTCGGGCTTGAATATTAAGAGTAAGCCGATAATAAGCATCAAAATGCCGCCGATTAAGTGCGAGATACGGCTATACTTTGTGGTAATACCCGTCATTTGCAGAGTAGCCATTGCCATAAAGAAAATAAACAGGTCATCCAGCATAAAGACAAAGATGTAAAGCAAGATGTAAAGATAATATTGCCATTTGGCCAAATTGCTTAAAGCCAGTATTTGTGTGTAGACGGCGGGCAAACCGGCCGAACAGACAAGTTCAATCAAGTTAACCGCAAAAGCCAGGAGAATAATACCGCCAAGGGCCAAGTAAAAACTTTTTTGATGAGTAATGCCCTTTAGTTTTTCCAAAATTTTCTGCCTTTTTTCCGTACCGGTCACTTTACATACGGCTACGGGGCTGGCAAAATATTCCTTTAAGTTGTAGCCCCCGCCCAAAAGCGCTATTAAGCCGACAATAATTCGCACCCAAACTACCAGACCAATAAATAAAATCAAATTCAGCCAGGCGGCCATAAACACGAAATATACCGAGGCCGAAGCGATTATAAAAGCGCTGCCCAAGATCCACATTTTTTTTCTGTCCTGCATCCCCAAGAGCAGGGAAATCAAAAACAACAAAGTCCACATGGCGCAGGGATTAAAACCATCCAGGGCGCCCAAAACTATCGTGAGCGCCGGCAGAGAAAAATCCATCGCGTTGATCTCTCCTAGAAAGGGCACGCTTATTATTTTTTCTGTTTCATTTTTATTCTCGGTTTGTCCTTGATTATCCTTTTGAGCAATCAAGTCGGCGCATTCGTTGGCCAGGCAATACTTCACGGCATTTTCTATTTCCCGTCCGGTTGTCGCGTCGTTGTAGTAGCCGATGGTATATTTATCGCCGATGACAGTAAAAGGGACCCCGGAAACATCGGCGCCTAATTTCTTACCCGCTTCAATTAGCAAATCGCGGTTTTCGGCGCTACGCCAGACCTCAAAATCATGGACTTTAACTTCCGGATATTTCTCTTCAAGAGTTTCCAAGAAAGGTTTTTCTTTTTCACAATGCGGACAACCTTCGCCCCAGAAGAAATAAATATTGATGGGGTCGGCAGCC
>LCGB01000011.1 GCA_000999465.1 Candidatus Nomurabacteria bacterium GW2011_GWB1_43_19 | reverse complement strand
CACGTCGAAAGATCAAGGTTTCCTTGGTAATGTCAATCAGCCAAGGGTTAGTCGGGCCTAAGGGAATGGCGAAAGCCGTACTCGATGGACACAGGGTTAATATTCCCTGACTTTTATATTTTGTGACGGGAGGACGGAGGGTAGTATGTATCGCTCATTATTGGATTTGAAGTTTGTGTCTTGATTGTGATGTATAGGAAAATCCGTACATTGCCTTAAATGGCGCATGAAAGAGAAGCAAAAAGTTTTCCATTTCGGTGGAGGATAATGATACAAAGCACGCTTCCAAGAAAAATCTCTAAACTTAAAAATGTAGAATCCGTACCGCAAACCAACACAGGTGATCAGGTCGATTAGACCAAGACGAACGAGTGAGTGGTCCCCAAGGAACTCGGCAAAAAAGCAGCCGTAACTTCGGGATAAGGCTTTCCCCCTTCGCTCTTTGCTCCGCAAAGAGCTTCGGTAGATATGACTTCTTAATTTTTTTAAGGGGCCGTGTCCCTCCGTAGCTCCGAACGAAGTGAGGAGCGGAGGGGGACGCAGCGACTCTGGCAACTGTTTACCAAAAACACAGCTCCCTGCGAACTCGCAAGAGGATGTATAGGGGGTGACACCTGACCAATGCCAGAAGGTCAAATATCGACGTTCCCATTTCGCTCCTTGAATACAAGGAGCTTCACGGGACAAGTGTATGGAAATATATGCTTGCCCCGCGTAGTTCTTTGCGTGCAAAGAGCGGAGTGGGGGTGACTGATATAAGCCCTGGTGAATGTCGGCCGTAACTATAACGGTCCTAAGGTAGCGAAATACCTTGTCGGGTAAGTGGAACCGCCCATCCTAAAAGTGATTTTGGGATTAAATCCGGCTCATAACGGTGGAATCCTTTATTGTTAGTGCGTAAAGTAAAGGACAATACCGTGGGAAGTCATTTTGTCGAATCAAACAGGCAGGATTGACCCCGTAACGACTTAGGTCGCCTATGTATAGTGGCGACCTGGATAGATTATTGATATAATCTATAACATGCCGGCTCTCAAGAAAAAACGCAATATACACGAGTATATTTCCGGATATGTAGATGGAGAGGGATGCTTCAGTATTTCATTTTCAAAACGAGATAAATTTCTCGTTGGCTGGGAGACGAAACCAAGTTTCTCTGTCAGTCAAAATGAAGACAGGGCACAAATCCTTTTCTTGATGCAAAAAGTTTTCAAGTGCGGATTTATTAGACGGGATTATTCGGACAAAACTCTCAAATACGAGGTGCGAAGTTTGAATGATCTAATCTATAAAATAATTCCTCATTTTGAAAAATTTCCTTTGCTTTCAGATAAGCGCAATGATTTTAAGAATTTCAAAAGCGTGTGTCTTTCAATGGAGAGAAATCTTCATACAGAGAAAAATGGCTTACAAAAAATTTTAAATTATGCGTTTAAAATGAACTCAAGCGGAAAGAGGAAATATACGAAAGCGGAAATGCAAAAAGCGTTGAGATGAAGATATAGTCTGATCCTTCTCGTAAGAGAAGACAACATTAATGAAGTTCCGACGCGCACGAATGGTGTAATGACTGCTCGGTGAAAATACAATACCGGTGAAGATGCCGGTTAAGTGCAGTTAGACGAAAAGACCCTAGAAGCTTTACTATAACTTGATATTGAGCATGTTTTTTTACTGCGTAGCATAGATGGGAGAGGTCTGAGGTTTACGGTTTCGGCTGTAATCTACTCGTCAGTGAAATACCATTCTGTACGGAGGCATGTTCTAACCAATGCGGCAAAAACGCATTGAAACAGTATCTGGTGGATAGTTTTACTGGGGCTGTACCCTCCTAAAGAGTAAAGGAGGGGTTTAAAGGTTAGCTAGGCGCGAATGGAAACCGTGCCGATAGTGTATAGGCACAAGCTAGCTTGACTGTAAGAGGTACATCTCAAGCAGGTGGGAAACCAGAACTAAGTGAACCGCAATCTTGCATTAGACGCAGGTTTAGATTAACGGATAAAAGCTACTCTAGGGAGCGTTTGGCTGTTCGCCAATTAAAAAGGTACGCGAGCTGGGTTCAGACCGTCGAAAAGCGAAGCTTTTCGACAAGTAAAAAGTTATAAAGTCGAAAGTTAAAAGTTTGGCTAATCGACAGTTTGAACCCTCAGAGGAAATTAAGGAATTACTGTTATGAAATGTTTTTCGTTTATGAAATTGAAAGATAGAACCAATCGAATCACGGCGGTCGCAGAAAGTAATTTTTGCGCAGCAAGTTGACTTTTCGGTGGAACCCAATCACGCAAGTGAGGGCAATACCGAGCCCTATACCATACGGTGCAGGGTGTAGAGACTAAACGTCAGCCATCCCGAGTTTATCGAGGGATGAAGATATAGTCCGATCCCTTCAGTAATGAAGGTTCAGCGTTTGTAGAACGCGGAAGTAAAACCAAATGCGTGAGACAGGTTGGTCTCCTATCTACTGCACTCGTTGATTCTTGAGAAGATCTGCTTCTAGTACGAGAGGACCGAAGTGGACTGACCTCTGGTGTGCGAGCTGTCCTGCCAAGGGCAATGCTCGGTAGCTATGTCGGGAATGGATAACCTCTGAAAGCATCTAAGAGGGAAGCCAGCTTCAAGATTAGGAATCGTTGAGAACCGTGAGAGATGATCACGTTGATAGGCTTTAAGTGTAAGCGCAGTAATGCGTTCAGCTAAGAAGTACTAATGTTTCGATTCCTGTTAAGAAATTTGGAAATCACAATTAAAATATACAAAGTGTGCAAAGTTCGACTTTACACAAGTTGAACCTTGAATATAATGTTCTGGTGCTTTTGGGCACACCTCCTCCTTACAGGAGCGGTACACCTTTCGCACTTTACAGTGCTCAAGATCTTGCAGAATGGGTCCCATCCCATTCTTCACCCATTCCGAACAGAGAAGTTCAAATATATTAAATGTTTTGTCTTGGTGACTCATCGTAGCGGACACACCTCTTCCCATTCCGAACAGAGAAGTTAAGCGTTACAGAGCCGATGATAGTCTTCATGGCGAAAGTAGGTAGTCGCCAAGACAAAGGATTTAATAAACTATATGGTAAAAGCGAAGTCCCGTACCAAGCTTTGCTTTGGTTCGGGATAGCTAGGCGCCAGAACAATGTATTTGAGGGAACTATCTTTATAAAAACTAAAAAGCGTATAATAAAGCGTGAGGGAGCGGTGCGTCCGAGAACCCCATATCGGGGCTTACACCCCAGCGTAAGTCCAGATGGGTACACACCCTCCCTCACAAAAATAGCTCTTTGCCTGCCCCTATCGCCGCGCCCGTTTCGCTGTTGCGAACCGGGCATCGTTTTTAAAAAGGGTTGCTTTTCTGTTTAATTTCTGGGCGTTTATATTTTTATATTTTAGTGTTATCATACCCTTATGAGATTGATAACCTGGAGTTTTAAAAGGCAAATTATTTACATCTTAATCCTGGCTCTGATTTTTTCTTTCTTCGGATTTTTGATAATTTATCCTCTTTTCAGTAAGGAGCCAACCTGCGCGGACAACAAACGAAATGGCGATGAAACGGGCGTAGATTGCGGAGGGTCGTGCGTCAAAGTGTGTCCTGCGCAAGCGAGCGATGTTTCCGTCATCTGGGCCCGCGCTTTCAAAGTGATTCCCGGACATTACAACGCCGTCGCTTATCTGGTGAATCACAATAAAAATGCCGCGGTTCAAAAAGTAAATTACAGATTTCGTTTTGCCGACGCCAAGAATATCTACATTGGCAAACGCGAAGGCAGCACTTTCATCCCTCCCGGAGGAAATTTTGCGGTCTTTGAGCCGGGTATAGGCATCGGGTATTCCGTTCCCGTTTATGTGACTTTTGAATTTACCGAGGCGCCGGAGTGGTGGCAGGTGCCACAGATTAAGCTGGACCAGTTGAAAATTCTCATTTCTAACATACAGCTTTCGGACGAATCAACGTTTCCCCGGCTCTCGGCAGCCATCCGCAACACCTCTCTCTTTACCATCCCGGACATGAATGTTATCGTGATTCTTTATGATTCGTCCGGCAATGCTATTTCCACCAGCCGTACCTATCTGACCAAACTGGCCCCGTTGCAAAATGCCGATATCAATTTTACCTGGCAGGAGCCGCTCCCGGGCCCGGTAGTAGCCAAAGAAATAATCCCAATGTATGATGTTTTTTCTGCTAAATTGGAGTAGCGAATTACTTGCCCCATACTAAATTTTTGATTACGATACATAACGATGAAATATTATTATTTTAAATTTTAGTACTGGGATGGCAGAAAAAGTGTTTAAAAGAATAGATTGGCTGCTCGTTTTTTTTATCATTCCGATAATCGCCGGCGGGCTGGTAACGATGAAGTCGTTCGCCGCGCTGGAGAGCGGCGGGGATTTTTTTAGCCGGCAGATTATTTGGGTGGCGCTGTCCCTGGCCGTTTTTTTTATTTTTTCCTTCATTGACTTCCGTTTTTTAAAGCGCACCAATGTGTTGGTGTTTTTGTTCCTGGTCATGTGCGCCGCTCTCTTGACACTGGTTGTTTGGGGCTCCATTTCCAGTGGTTCTAAAAGTTGGTTTAATTTGGGTCTATTTTCTTTTCAGCCGGTTGATATGATGAAATTGGTGTTAATTCTGGTGCTGGCCAAGTATTTTTCCCGCCGGCATGTGGAAATCAAAGATGTCAAGCACATTTTTATTTCCGGACTTTACGCCCTCGTGCCGCTTATTTTGGTTTTACTTCAGCCCGACTTCGGCTCGGCGATGATTATACTTTTTATCTGGTTGGCCATGGTGCTGGTTTCCGGAATTTCCAGGCCTCACTTGTTCTTGGTGCTGGCGGCCGGAGTGGTAATTTTCACTACCCTGTGGTTTTTCGCTTTTGCGCCATATCAGAAAGCGCGTATCTACAATTTTATAAACCCTCTTTCCGACATTCACAAAACGGGTTATAACGCTTTCCAATCAACGGTGGCCGTGGGTTCCGGGCAGCTGACGGGTAAAGGTTTGGGTTTCGGCACACAGTCGCGACTGAAATTTCTGCCGGTGCCCCAATCGGATTTCATTTTTGCCGCTTATGCCGAAGAGTGGGGTTTTGTCGGTTCAATTTTGATTTTGTCTCTTTACGGACTGGTAATCTGGAGAATCCTGCTTTCCGCATCTTTGGGGGCGTCCAATTTTGAAATATTGTTCGGCATGGGCATCGCCATTTTCTTTATGGGCCACATACTGGTAAATATAGGCATGAATCTGGGACTTTTGCCGGTAACCGGCATTCCCCTGCCATTTATGAGCTACGGCGGTTCCCATTTGCTGGCCGAATTCATGGGGCTGGGTATTTTAATGAGTATGCGCAAATACGGTCGGAGTGCGCACCGGGACGATATGAAGAATGAATTTTTAGGAGTGTAATTTCCCCTATGTCTGACATATGGGATTTCCCATATGTCAGACATAGGGGAAGATGGGGGAAATTAAATGGTATGCAAATTATTGATGGAAGAAAATTAGGTAAAGAAATTTTGTTCGAGGTGAAAAACGAAGTTGCCAAGTTTGGTTTCAAGCCCGTTTTTTGCGATGTGCTGGTCGGAGACGACCCCGCCTCAATACAATATGTGAAAATGAAAGCCAAAACCGCGGAAACGGTCGGTATTCGTTTCCACAAGGCCAATTTCCCGGTGTCCATTACGACTGGCGAACTATTGGAGGAAATAAAAAAATTAAATAAAATTCCGAATATGTGCGGAATCATTATCCAGCTTCCGTTGCCGGAGCACATTGACCGGCAGGCGGCGCTGGATGGCATTGATCCCCGGCTGGATGTGGACTGCCTAGGCAGGGCCGCCAGCGCAAAATTTTACGAAGGTGGGACGGAACTGGGTTTCCCCACGGCGCTCGCCTGTATGGCCTTGTTGGACTCGCTGAACTTAGATTTGCGGGATAAGAAAATAGCCGTGCTGGGGCAGGGGCTCCTGGTGGGCAAGCCAGTTTCCGCCCTGCTTAAATTTAGGGGATTAACTCCAACAATAATTACCAGTAAAACAGAGTATAAGGAAGAGATTATAAAAGAAACTGATATAATAATTTCGGGCATCGGGAAGGGTAAGTATCTCACCGGCGATATGATAAAGAAGGGGGCGGTTATAATTGACGCGGGAACTTCGGAAGCCGGAAACGGCCCCGCCGATGGCGGGGTAAAAATAGTCGGAGATGTTGATTCGGAGTCGGTAAAAAATGTTGCCGGTTTTCTCTCTCCGGTGCCCGGAGGGGTGGGTCCGGTAACGGTGGCGATGCTTCTGAGTAATGTATTAACTGTGGCGAAAAAGAAATCAAATGAATAACGCAATTTTTTATTTTTTTTATAATCTGGCGCATCAGTCGGCAACCGTTGACTGGCTGATTGTCTTTGCTGCCGCGTATTTTCCCTTTGTGGTGGCAATTTTGGCTTTTTGGTATCTCCTCTTTTATCGGAAATCCCTTCGGGGATTTGTGCTGGTCTTTCTGACCGCCGGAATTGCCGCGGTTATTTCCAAATTTTTAAAAATTTTTATCCACGCCTCGCGCCCTGAATTTATCCTACCGGACGTCCAGGCCCTTTTTGCCAAAACTTCTTATGCTTTCCCTTCCGACCACGCCACTTTTTTCATGGCTCTGGCTTTTGCCATTTTCTTTCTGCACAAAAAGGCCGGCTATGTTTTTATGATTTTTGCGTTTCTTATCGGGCTAGGGCGTATTGCCGCCGGCGTGCATTTCCCGATAGATATTTTAGGGGGATTTATCCTGGGCGCCCTGGTTGCTTATTTTGTGAAAAACATATAAAATATATAGATATTTATGTGGAAAAGAACCGTCTTGACTCTTTTAATACTTGTCTTAGCCGGAGGAATAGCTCTTTTTGTTTTCAAATCCGAACCGCGATTAAACAAGAATTTTGAAAATCAAAGCTCCTTCTTTAGAAAGTTTCCTTTTCGTCTAGGTCTTGACCTTTCCGGCGGCACTCACCTGGTTTACAAAGCCGATGTCAGCGCCGTGCAAGAGGGTGAAATTGGAAACTCAATGGACGCGCTACGCGATGTCATTGAGCGCCGGGTGAATCTTTTCGGAGTCTCCGAACCGGTAGTGCAGGTACAACGCGGAGGGTTTGTTTCAGGGGAAGAAGAGAAGCTGATAGTTGATTTGCCGGGAGTGACTGACATTAAACAGGCGATAGAAATGATCGGGCAAACCCCGCTTTTGGAATTTAAAGTTGAAACGCCCGAAGATGTTTCCCGGACAGTCAAAGTAGATAAGGACGGAAAAATAGATCTGGGAAGCCTCAACTTAAGCCAGCAATTTACGGATACGGAACTTACGGGCAGATATTTAGAAAGAGCGACTTTGGAATTTGACCAGAATACCCGCGAACCGATAGTCAGTCTGCAATTTAACGATGTTGGAACGAAACTTTTTGCGAAAATTACCAAGAACAATATCGGTAAAATGGTGGCGATTTATTTGGACGGCGCTCCGATATCCACTCCGGTTGTTCGGGAAGAAATTCCGAACGGCCAGGCGGTAATTTCCGGAAGCTTCACTCCGACGGAAGCAAAGCAGTTGGTGGGTCGGCTTAATTCCGGAGCGTTACCCGTGCCAATCTCTATTCTTTCCACGACGACCATCGGCGCTATCTTAGGAGATAACGCGGTAAATGCCGGAGTCAAGGCGGCCGTTATGGGGTTTTTGCTGGTGGTTCTTTTCTTGATTCTTTGGTACCGTTTACCCGGATTGGTTGCGGCTATTTCCCTTTGCATCTTTATTTCAATAATATTAACCCTCTTCAAACTTCTGCCCGTAACTTTAACAGCGGCCGGTATTGCCGGGTTTATAATTTCCATCGGCATAGCTGTTGACGCCAATGTGCTTATTTTTGAACGTATGAAGGAAGAATTGCGTTCCGGTCATACAATTACCGACGCAGTTAAACTCGGTTTTTCTCATGCTTGGTTTTCCATTCGTGATTCAAACATCTCCTATCTTATTACCGCTGTTATTCTTTTCTGGTTTGGCACGTCTTTAATCAAAGGTTTCGCTTTGACACTCGGGATGGGGGTGATAGTTTCAATGTTCAGCGCGATTATGGTTACTAGAATTTTTCTTTCAACACTCGGTTTTATAGAAGAAGGTAAAGTTGTCAGATTTTTATTCAATTCTGGTATTACCAGAACCCAAAAGCCATAATTTAATTCATATGTTTATAATAAAATACAAAAAAATATTCATCGGCATATCGGCAACCTTGGTTGTTCTGTCTCTATTATCCTTGTTTATTTTTGGATTAAATGTCGGAATTGATTTTAAGGGCGGGGCATTGACCGAAGTTGTATACAACGAAGAACGCCCGACACAAGATGCCTTAAACGAATCTCTCAAAATTCTTAATTTCGGTTCTATTCTCCTTCAACCGACGGGGGATTTAGGTTATATTGTAAAAACTCGCGATTTAAATGATTCCGAACACACCTTGCTTTTAAAAACACTTTCTCAAAATAAAAGTGATGCTCTTGCGGAAACGAGTTTTAATTCTATCGGTCCTTCCGTTGGGCGCGAGCTTACCAGAAAAGCAATTATCGCGGTTGTTTTGGTTTCACTTGCGATTATTTGTTTTATCGCTTTCGCTTTCAGAAAAGTTTCCATTTCACATATCCCGGGTCGGAAAAGCGTGCCTTCCTGGAAATACGGCATTATCGCCATCGTCACACTTTTACATGATGTTATTTTGCCTGTCGGATTGTTTGTTGTTCTTTCGCATTTTTACGGGGCAGAAATGGATACCCTTTTCGTGGTTGCGATTTTGACCATTCTTGGTCTTTCTGTTTCCGACACCATCGTTATTTTTGACCGAATTAGGGAAAATTTAAAAAATGAAGAAAAGGCGGCCAGAACAAGTTTTAGCGAAATAGTGGGTAAAAGTTTGGAGCAATCTTATGTGCGCTCTCTCTGCACTTCGCTCACATTAATTCTCGTTCTTCTTTCATTATTCTTCTTTGGTCCTGTAACTACCAGGTATTTTGCTCTTATGCTTACTGCCGGGATGTTCTTTGGAACATATTCTTCAATTTTCTTGGCTTCACCGCTGTTGGTATTGGTGGAAGAGTGGCAAAGGAAAAAATAAAATTGTGGTATAATATAATATATGAAATACTTTTTAATAATATTGGGTGCGGTAATTTTATGGGGCATTTATGTCTTTAATCGTTTTATCTCTCTTCACAACCGCGTGAAAGAAGCCTGGGCAGACATTGAAGTGCAATTAAAACGCAGGTATGATTTAATCCCAAATTTAGTAAATACTGTGAAGGGTTACGCTGCGCACGAAAGTTCTGTTTTCGAAAATGTGACAAAGGCGAGAAACATGGCAATGGGGGCTTCGGGTCCTACAGTCGAACACGCGCAAGCCGAGAATATGCTAACCGGTGCGTTGAAATCTATTTTTGCATTAGCTGAGGCCTATCCGGATCTAAAAGCCAATCAAAATTTCTTGGCATTACAAAATGAACTTTCCGATACGGAGAACAAAATTCAAGCCGCGCGCAGATTTTACAATACCAACGTTCGCGACCTGAATATTTCCATTGAAAGTTTCCCGAACAACTTGATTGCCGGCGCTTTTGGTTTTTCCAAGAAAGAATTCTTTGACTTAGGGGATAATGATGTCGCGCAAGATCCCGTGAAAGTAAAATTTTAACTTCGATACCGGGTTAATTTTTAAACACAAGCGTCGTAAATCATTTAAAATTAAAAAAAATTTATGATTACACCAGAACTTATATCATACATACGCGCAGAATTCGCCAAAGGCAAAACGCGCGAAGAAATTCGCGGAGCATTAATCGGTGGCGGAGGATGGAGTGAAGACGATTTAAGTGAGGCATTCAGGACGGTAATTCCGATGCAGGGGATGGTTCCTCCGGCGCAAGCAGTGCAAAAGCCGGTCGCTGCTTCCAGTCCCGCTCCGGTTGCTGCTCCGGTTATTAATCCCGTTATTTCTCCCATCATCAATCCAGCCCCTGTGCCCACGGTCTCAATTCCACCCGTAACGTCTCCACAGCCCTTTTCTCCCACGCCGTCTTTTACCCCCCCTCCTTCATTTTCTCCTCCATCCCCGCGCTCGTTTTCACCACCACCTTCTTTTTCACCCCCATCCTTACGTACATTTTCTTCTTCGCCTTCTGTGTTAAAACAAGCCCCTCTTTCCAAAATATCAGTACCAGTCCCACACCACTCTTCGCGTTCATGGTTAAAATTTTTGGTTATTTTAATAATTATCGGCGGACTTGGCTTTGGTGTTTGGTATTATCGGATACCGATAGTGGGTTTATGGAATTCTCTGATAAACAAATTTGCCGGGTCGCCCGCCCTTGAGGTTGAGACAACTTCCAATCCTAACCTAGACCAGCCGGCCGTTATTCCACTGCCTTCTTCTGAGCCCCCATCTCCTCCGGTGGTCTCGGTTAAAGAGTGCGGGACAGCCGGCAAGGCGCTGAAGCTGGACACCCCCTCCACCTATGAAAATGACACCGTACTCCTGTGTCTTGGAGCAAGCGCCTTGGCTTGCGAAAGCGCCAGGGCCACCATTCCGGACGATCTGTTCCCGACCATTTTTGAAATCACCGCATTGTCCGGCGCATCCACTTCCTGCAATTTCAAATTGTCTTATGCCGGAGATAGCGCGCTTACCGACCTTGCCGGTAAAAAACTGGCATTTCAGTTTGTTTCTTGTCCCCTTGATATAGTTAAAACAATAGATAATACCAAGTCTGCGACTCCGAAATTCAACGCCCCGAATACGACCAATTTGAGTAAATATGCCGCCAACATATATTTTTACGGCACCCTGGGCTTGTTCGTGGAAAATAATCTTGACCTGGCTAAAATCCAGTCCCTGGGTTGCAGCGGAGAATATATTCAAACCGTCATCGCCAGCTACAACGCCAAGAAATAAAACGGGAAACTAATGGCAACACTTTATACGCACCAATCAAAAAATATCGCCAAAACCTGGCTGCTGATGTCCGTATTCTTTGCCGTGGTTATCGGTTTCGGCTGGTTTTTCAGCTTCTATTACAACGATCCGATAATCCTGTATTTTTTTGTCGCCTTCAGTATTTTGATGAATATATTTTCCTACTGGTTTTCGGATAAGATCGTACTCAAATTGGCTGGGGCAAAACCCGCCAACCGGGAAGAGAATTTTGTTTTATACACCAGCGTGGAAAATCTCTCCATTACGGCCGGGTTGCCGATGCCGAAAGTGTATATAATCAACGACCCGGCTCCGAACGCCTTTGCTACCGGCCGCAACAAGGAACATGCAGTCGTGGCAGTGACTACCGGACTTCTAGACATATTGGAAAAGCCGGAACTGGAAGGAGTGCTGGCGCACGAGCTCTCGCACGTCGGCAATCGCGACATGCTACTCTCCACCGTGGTGGTGGTGCTGGTCGGTTTTATTACCATTCTGGCAGATGTTTTTCGAAGAAATTTATTTTTTGGTAACTTTGGACGGAGCAGGAGCAACGACAACAAAAGCGCGGGAATAATCATGCTGGTTGGAATTATCCTTTCCATCTTGGCGCCAATTTTCGCGGTTTTAATCCAGCTGGCAATTTCCCGCAAACGCGAATTTTTGGCGGACGCATCCGGGGCGCTCTTGACCCGCTATCCGGAAGGTCTGGCAAATGCCCTCAAAAAAATCAACTTAGTCGCCAAGCCCATGGCTCGTCAATCCACCGCCATTGCGCACCTTTACATTGCCGACCCGACCGGCAGAACAAAATGGAGGCACCATGTTATGAAATTTTTTGCCACCCATCCGCCGGTGGAAGAGAGAATCAAAGCTTTGATTGGATGAAAAATTTGCTATAATTCGCTAATGGATATCAAAGACGTGGAAAACTTGGCTGAACTGGCTAAAATTGAGCTTTCTCCGGAGGAAAAAAAAGGTATTCTGAAGGATATGGAAGGCATTTTGGAGTATGTGAAAGTGATTGAGAAGGTGGAGGTGGAAAATAGCGCAACGCCTGAACACGGCCCTAGAAACGTTTGGCGGGAAGATGAAATCGCCGACAGGGAATTTTCTAAAGAATCCATTTTAAGCCAATTTCCGGACTCGCAGGACGGCTTTTTAAAAGTGAAGAAAATTTTATGAGTAACTTCGCGGTTTGCAAATTTTCTCCCGCTACAGTCCTTCCCCTCTGGGGCGGAATCCTCCGCTCCTTGAAAATTTGCAAACCGCTCCGTATTTATGATTGATTTAAAAAACCTGACAATTGAAAAAGCGCACCAGATGATGAAAAAGGGAGAACTCACGTCAGTAGAACTTGTTTCTACATGCCTTCAAAATATAAAAGAAAAAAACAAAGAACTAAATATTTTTCTTGAGGTTTTTGACGATGCATTAGATCAGGCAAAAAAAGCCGATGAGACAATCAAAAGCGGAAAAGGCACCAAACTCACCGGCATACCAATTGCGATTAAAGATAATATGTTAATAACAGGCAAAAAAACCAGCTCAGCTTCCAAAATGCTGAAAAACTACGTTGCAACTTACGACGCTTTTGTCATTAAAAAATTAAAAGGAGATGGGGCAGTTTTGATAGGTCGAACAAATATGGATGAATTCGCGATGGGTTCTTCAACTGAAAATTCTGCTTATGGGCCGGTTAGAAATCCAATTGACCCGTCTCGTGTTCCAGGCGGTTCTTCTGGCGGTTCAGCGGCAGCCGTAGCCGCAAATATGGCCCTAGGAGCGTTAGGAAGTGATACCGGAAGTTCAATTCGCCAACCGGCATCCTTATGTGGAGTAGTTGGCATGAAACCTACTTATAGTGCTGTTTCCCGGTCTGGAATTATGGCTATGGCTTCCAGTTTGGATCAAGTAGGCTCGATTGCTAAAACTTCCGAGGATGCAAAAATAATTTTTAATTGTATTTCAGGCAAAGATGAAATGGATTCCACCTCTGTTAATTTTCTTGATTTTAAAGTAACTCCGAATAAAAAAATTATTGGCGTACCCAGAGATTTTCTAAAAGAAGGAGTTGATCCTGAGGTTTTACATAATTTTGAAAAATCTTTGGAAAAATTAAAAAAAGTTGGCTACCAAATTAAAGATATTGTTATGCCACATTTACAGTATTCTCTTCCTGTTTATTATATAATTATGCCAGCTGAAGTTTCCACAAATTTGGCTCGTTTGGATGGCATGAGATACGGACTTCGAAAAGACGGGGACAATGTATTTGACACTTTTAAAAAGAGCAGATCGGCGGGCTTTGGACCGGAAACAAGAAGGAGAATGATTTTAGGTGCATATGTTCTTTCTCATGGATATTATGATGCTTATTATAATAAGGCCCGGAAGTTGCGTCGCGCTATTGAAAACGAATTCAAAAAAATATTTGAAGATGTTGATTTTGTCGTGACGCCTACAGCACCTACCCCAGCATTTAAATTTGGAGAAAAAAAAGATCCGTTGGCTATGTATCTGTGTGACATTTTCACCACACCGGCAAATATAGCAGGTCTTCCGGCCATTTCTATTCCTTCCGGTTTTTCATCTTCCGGATTACCGTTTGGTTTCCAATTTAACGGGCCGTTGTTTTCTGATGATTCTCTTTTTAAAATTGGCAAAAAGTTTGAAGAAATAAAGGGAATGTAACAGCGTTACAATTTGCTTATGTTTCGTATTTGTTGCTACAATTCATATATATATGGAAAATAATATTCTTGAGGGCACATTTCTTGGTTCTCCGTATTTCAATCCAGAATATTTATTCAGCAAAGGAGCGGAATATGTTGAGCGGTTCTTTCTTTTTTTTACCAGTGACCAGGCGGTCAGTGTCTGGAAGACCCTGTTTTTTTTCCTCGCGATTTTTTTTCTGACGGTAATTTGCTATACAACCGTCCGTATGTTTGAAATCCGGGCTAAAGAAAAAAAACATTTACAGCACGAGATAGAAGAATATGCGCACAATAAAGCCGAGTATGAAAAACATCTACGCGAGGAAGTCGGAGGGTCAAAAAATGAACGCTGGAGCCAGACCCTTAATTATCTTTTTTCCCAGCATTCCAGCGATTGGAAGTTGGCAATTATTGAAGCGGATTCCATGTTGGAAAGTTTGATGGATCAAATGGGATTTCTGGGCGAAAATTTAGGCGACAAGCTGAAGTCCGCCAATCAGGATAATTTTCCGAATCTGACCATTGCCTGGGAGGTTCATGCTATCAGAAACAGAATAGCGCACGAAGGTTTGGCCTTTGAACTTTCCCAGCATGAAGTTAAAAGAGTTGTCGCTTTATACGAGCAGATTTTCCACAGCTACGGGTATATCTAAAATTGTTGCGGGAGGCCGAATCGAACGGCCGTCTCAAGGTTATGAGCCTTGCGAGATGCCTCTTCTCTATCCCGCTATATACTTCATAGTTTACAATAAAAATTAAATTTTTGCAAATAAATTTGAAAAAAACCTTAAATATGCTATCCTAATATGGCTATGTCGGCGTAGCTCAGACGGTTAGAGCGTGGGACTCATAAGCCCAAGGTCGGTGGTTCGATTCCACCCGCCGACACCAATTTTGGCTAAATATTGGTTAGTATAATGTCCTGTCACGTGGTATGATGTTAGAATGCCTATTTTTAAAAAAATAAATAAGAATTTCTTCAAAAAATGGACCCAAAACATGGCTTATGTTTTGGGTTTTATTTATGCTGATGGGAATATCATTTACACTAAAAGAAACACTTGGTTTTGGTCTTTACAAATTAATGATGAAGAGATATTGGGAAAAATAAAAAAAGTATTAAACTCAGAGCACAGTATTTCAAAAAAGAAAAAATATAATAATCAAAAACAATCGTATCGTTTTCAGGTTGGCAGTAAAGATATGTGTGAAGATTTAATGCGTCTTGGGTTAACGGAGAGGAAAAGTAAAATAATATCATTACCCCAAATACCTAAAAAATATTTTCCTGATTTTTTACGGGGTTATTTTGATGGGGATGGGGGAGTTTGGGTTGGATTGAAAAATAAAAAGCAGAATAAAAAAACCTTCACAATTAATACCTGCTTTACTTCGGGAAGTAAAGGTTTTTTAATTTCTTTGAGTAATATTTTGTCAAAAAAGGGTCTTTTGGGTGGATCCTTGGTTGAAAAAGAAAGAGGGTTTGATTTAAAATATAGCGTTAAAGATTCTTTGATTTTGTATAGAATTATGTATAATAGGGTGAGTTCCTTGTTTCTTAAGAGAAAAAAGGAGAAGTTTGAAAAATTTAAGAGATTGCGGCCGTAGCTCAACTGGTTAGTAGCACCCGCCTGTCACGCGGGAGGTTGGCGGTTCAAATCCGCTCGGCCGCGCCCTGAACCATGCGGTTCAGGGCTGTCCCGCATCGAATGGTGCGGGGCGCCCAAATCCGTATGTCTTATCTTGTATTGAATAGTACGTGATAGAATATAAATATGTTTTATGTTTATATTCTGAAATCAAAAAAAGATAACAATTTGTATATTGGTTATTCCACTAATTTAAAAAAGCGTTTTTCTGAACACCAGAAAGGATTAGTAACTTCCACAAGACCACGGAGGCCTTTTGAATTGATTTTCTATGAAGCATATAAATCTTCAAAAGATGCAAAACGTAGAGAAATGTATTTTAAAACATCAAAAGGTAAAACCTCCCTAAAAACAATGCTGGAATTTTCGACTACATAATTCACGGCAAAGCCCTGTATCGTATGATGCAGGGGTGTATCGGACTTGAACTGTTATAATATGAAAATATGGTAAAAGCGATAATTTTTAACTTTGGAGGAGTTATAACGCCGATTGAACCATTTGAAGGCTGGACGCCAACCCAAGAAGAGCTGAGCATTATACATGGTGCTGTCTCTGAAATCGCCAAATTATTTGGAGAAGAATTGGAGGGCAGAGAGTTTTCAAAAACTGATTTTGAAAAAGAATTCAGAATGAGGACGACAGGCCTCAAAAAAGAAAGTGCAGATAGAATTATCACCAGTCTTTGCACTCCCAATCAAGAACTCTTAAATTTAATTTCAAAACTTTCTACTAAATACAAAATTTACGGCCTTGTAAATGCTCCTTTTGGATGGACGGAGACGAGAAGAAAAATTCATGGATTAGATAAATATTTTGGCAGAGTTTTTGTTTCTTATCAAGTAAACATTAGAAAACCGGACCCAAGAATTTTTCAGTATTTATTGGATAATTTAAACCTAAAACCGGAAGAATGTTTATTTATAGACGATAAAGAAGAAAATGTTTTAGTCGCGGAGCGATTGGGGATGAGTGGTTATTTGTTTGATTCCGCTGCCGGCCTTAATGGTTATCTTAGTAAATTTGGCATATAAACATAACCATTATGATTACGAATAGCAGTTCCAACTTCGTTCACTAGCCCGCGCATTCATGGCGTAGGCATTACCGGAGGTAAGGAAGATATAAAATTTTTATAGGCGATCACTAAGTCCGCAATTGCAATAGGTTTGGGCAGCGATACATAATTTTTAAAAGCGGTCGACAAGCCGGAGACGGTAGGCGCTGCCGCGAAAGCAACTGTCGCGGAGAAAAAGACGGAAAAAATTAAACCTAAAAACAATGATTTTTTCATCATACTTGTATTGTATCAATAAAAGATAATTTTGCAAAATAGGTCAAAATCAACTAGTATATTAAGGGTGTTATAAGTATGCCGTTGTAGCTCAGTTGGTAGAGCACGTCATTGGTAATGACGAGGTCCGCAGTTCAATCCTGCGCAACGGCTCTCCGCGGCAGGCCGATGTAGCTCAGTTGGTAGAGCACCGCTTTCGTAAAGCGGGGGTCGACAGTTCAATCCTGTCCATCGGCTCATGGAGAACTCAAATGACATTCAAAACAGAATAAATGAGTTGGAGTCCTTGATGCAGGACCCTGATTTTTGGCAGGATAAAAGCAAGGCACAGGATGTTTTGAGGGAGTTTGCGTCGCTGAAAGAAAAAAAAGAAGGAATTGGGAAGTATGACAAAGACAACGCTATTATGACCATTATCTCCGGCGCCGGAGGCGACGATGCGGAAGATTTCGCACGTATGCTCTACGATATGTATAGTAAATATGTCGTAAGCAAGGGATATCAATGGAAAGTCATTCATCAACATTGGAATGAACATAATGGTATAAGAAACATTTCTTTTGAAATAGGGGGTAAAGGGGCATACGGAAATTTGAAAAATGAAACAGGCGTGCATCGTTTGGTCCGTATCTCACCCTTCAACGCAAAAAAATTAAGGCATACGTCTTTTTCGCTGGTGGAGGTCTTGCCCAAGTTTTCCAAGTTGGAAGAAAAGGATGTTATGCTGAAACCGGAGGATTTAAAAATAGAATTTGCCCGCTCCGGTGGGCCGGGCGGGCAAAACGTAAATAAAAGAGAAACAGCGGTTCGGATAATGCATATTCCGACCGGTATTGCCGTTCACGCATCAGAGGAACGCTCGCAGGAACAGAACCGCGAGCAGGCCATATCCATTCTCCGGGCCAAGATTTTCAAAAAAGCGCAGGCAGAGAAGAAAAGCGTGGAAGAAAGCATGAAATTTACGAAAAATACCGAGATAGAGTGGGGGAGTCAGATTCGTTCTTATGTGTTACATCCGTATAAAATGGTCAAAGACCATCGGACGGAAGCGGAAACCTCCAACATTGACGCGGTTTTGGAAGGCGACCTAGATTTATTTATTGAGGCGGAAAAAAATTTATAATTATGATATACTTGAGAAGTGATTTATTTTAATAATGTTTCAAAAGTATATAGGGATACGGTAGCGCTTGACGATGTCACTTTTACGGTTGAATCCGGTGAATTTGTTTCTATTGTCGGGCACTCCGGCGCGGGTAAGACCACTCTAACCAAACTGATTTTAGCGGAAGAAAGTCCCTCCGACGGGACAGTTTTTTTTGAGTCAATTAACGTGAATAAATTAAAAAACAAGGATTTAACCAAGCTTCGCCGCCGTATCGGTATGGTATTTCAGGATTATAAATTACTTTCCAATAAAACCGCCTACGAAAATATTGCTTTTGCCATGGAGGCGGTCGGCAAAACCGAAGAGGAGATAGCGAGCGATGTTCCGCATGTCCTAGAACTTGTTGATTTAAGCCACCGGGTAATGCACTTTCCGTATCAGATGTCCGGCGGCGAACAACAGCGCCTGGCCATTGCGCGGGCGATTATCAATCAGCCCGAACTGGTTATTGCCGACGAACCAACAGGGAACTTGGATCCGGTTAATACGCACGAAATAGTCCAAATTTTAAAAAAGATAAATGACCTCGGCACGACGGTGATTTTAACAACACATAACCGTGGAGTGATTGAATCGGTCGGGAAAAGGATGATTACGATGGAAAACGGGAAAATTATCAGGGATACCAAGCAGGACAAGTAAAGACCACATGTCAGACTTATGGGAATTCCCATAAGTCTGACATGTGGAGTTATGCTATAATCAAAGAAATGACAATGATTACCCTTAAAAGAATAATAAAAGCCGGGTTCCTGAACTTTAAGAGAAACGGGCTGATTTCCTGGGCGGCAGTTTTAGTGGTGACGATTACTCTTTCGGTTATTACCACGATTATTCTTTTACAGGCCGTTTTGCATTTTTCTCTTAATCAAATAAAGGACAAAGTGGATGTAACAATTTATTTTACCGTTAAAGCTCCGGAGGAAAAAATTATACTTCTTAAATCTTCCCTGGAAAAGTTGCCCGAAGTGGCGACCGTGTCCTATACCAGCGCGGATGAGGCCTTAAAACTTTTCCGTGACCGCCATGCGAACGACTATGCGACAATTCAGGCCCTGGATGAAATAGGCGATAATCCGCTCGGCGCATACTTAAATGTTAAGGCCAAAGAAGTTTCTCAATATGAAAGCATCGCCAATTTTATGAAATCCGACAATGCCCTTGTTTCCGGTTCAACTTCCATCATTGATAAAGTAAATTATCATCAAAACAGGCTGGTTATTGAGCGACTGAACACCATCATAAGTGGCGCGCAAAAACTCGGTTTCTTGATTACGCTCCTTTTGGTGATTATTTCCATTATTATAACCTTCAACACAATCAGATTGACTATTTTCATCTCCAAAGAAGAAATAGGCGTAATGCGTCTGGTTGGCGCTTCCAAGATGCATGTGCGCGGGCCTTTCATGATTGAAGGCGCAATTTACGGCATTATTGCGACACTAATCACCTTGGCTATTTTTTGGCCGGCGACGGCTTGGCTTGGAGTTAAAATGACCGATTTTCTGGGAATTAATATGTATGGTTATTACCTTTCAAACTTCTTTCAAATTTTCGTAATACTTTCATTATCAGGTATAATCCTGGGGATTATTTCCAGTTTTCTGGTTATCAGAAAATATTTAAACAAATAGCGCCACGCTAAAGTGGACGATTGCGCGGCATGATTTCGTAAAATCAAATGCAAAAAAAAGAAACAAAATATATTTTCGTGGTTGGGGGCGTGATTTCCGGAGTCGGGAAGGGCATTACCTCATCTTCAATCGGTCTTATTTTAAAAAATCGCGGGCTCAATGTGACCGCGGTAAAAATTGATGCCTATATTAATGTAGATGCGGGCACAATGAATCCCGTAGAGCACGGAGAGGTTTTTGTGCTTTCCGACGGCGATGAAACAGATCAGGATATGGGCAATTACGAAAGGTTTATGGATTTAAATCTGACTCGGATAAATTATATGACCACCGGTCGGGTCTACAAGACGGTTATAGAACGTGAGCGCAACTTGGAGTATAAGGGTAAATGCGTACAAGTTGTTCCGCATGTTCCAATGGAAGTGATAGAAAGAATCAAAAAGGCAGGCCAAATAGCCAAAGCGGATGTCGTCATCGTGGAAATCGGCGGAACGGTCGGAGAATATGAAAATATTTTATTCCTGGAAGCGGCCAGAATGATGAAATTAGCATCTCCCAGGGATGTTTTTTTTGTTATGGTTTCATATTTGCCTACACCCGGGAATTTGGGTGAAATGAAAACCAAGCCAACGCAACATGCTGTTCGCGCCTTGAATGCTTCCGGTATCCAGCCGGACATACTTTTGGCGCGAGGTGAGACCAGCTTAGACGAAAAACGAAAAGAGAAAATTTCCATTTTTTGTAACATGGAGGCCGAAAGAGTCCTTTCCGCTCCGGATGTGGATAGTGTTTATGACATTCCGCTTAATTTTGAAAAAGAAAAATTATCCGACAAACTTTGCGACCTCCTTGATGTTGTTTGCAAAAAGCCGGACTTAACAGCTTGGGAAAAATGGAAAAAATTTGCCAAACATACGCATAACGGCGAAAGTGCGGTAAAAGTGGCGATGATTGGAAAATATTTTGAAACGGGAGATTTTATGCTGTCGGATTCATATCTTTCGGTGATTGAAGCGATAAAATATTCGAGTTACGGAGAGAATCGGAAGCCGATTATTTCCTGGCTGAATTCCACCGATTATGAAAAATTCCCGGCAAAATTAAGAGAATTAAGAAATTACGATGGAATTATCGTTCCGGGGGGATTCGGTTCAAGAGGGGTGGAGGGGAATTTGAAAGTTGTGGAATTTGCCCGCAGAAATAAAATACCTTATTTCGGACTTTGTTACGGTATGCAGATGATGGTGATAGAATATGCGCGGAACGTCTTAGGGCTCAAAGATGCGAATACCAGAGAGGTGAATCCGGGTTCTAAAAATATGGTAATAGACGTGATGGAATCTCAAAAGGAAATTTTAAAAAATAATTTATATGGCGGGTCTATGCGATTGGGAGCATACAAAGCGATTCTTGGCGAAGGCACTATTGCCAGGGCAAGCTATGGTGTAAAAGAGATAACTGAACGACACAGACACCGCTATGAAGTAAATCCGTCATTTATTCCCGATTTGGAGAAGGCGGGATTGGTTTTCTCCGGACGCTCTCCGGACGGAAATCTGATGGAAATAGCCGAACTGCCGAAAAGCCAACATCCTTTTTTTCTAGGCACTCAATTTCATCCCGAATTTCTAAGCCGGCCACTCAACCCTCATCCGCTTTTTACGGCTTTTATCAGGGCCTGCATTAAAAAGAAAAAATAAATTTTTTGCTGTGTCTCCTGAACAAAATCCGAACTTTTTACCAAACTAATCCGAGCGAGGACTAATCTGCGCGCCTCGTCCGCTCCCTTCGGTCGCGGGAGCAAAAACCAAAAATTTTCCTTACCTTTCTTATTTTCCTCGGCGGGGGGTGTGGGAGGAG
>LCGB01000010.1 GCA_000999465.1 Candidatus Nomurabacteria bacterium GW2011_GWB1_43_19 | reverse complement strand
TTCCGGTATTCTTGCCCCTTGGCAGGAATTAGAGAATAGAAAATGGGAAGGGGTTATACGTATACGAATACGTAAAGGAATACGTATATGATTATTCTTCTTTGTTTTTATCTTTTGGAAAATTATTCAAAAAATTCTGCAAACTGAAAGCTTTTTCCAGCGCCTCCGGGATTACATTCCCTGTTCTCATGAGTTTGCATATTTCGCAATCATCATCGTCGTATGGTTCTTGTTTTTTAATTTTTTACGTTGTATAGGGCTACTTAAAATAATAAAATAACACTGCGTAAAAAACTGCAACCATAGATGCAACGCCAAACAACCAAAATCCCCAGGTTTGTAAGTTTCTTTTTAATTTACCTTCCATGTATTCTATTCCCTCAAAAGTTATTTCGATTTCTGTATTATAACCTCCCTTAGATTTAAAATATTTTGATTGCCCGTGATTAAACATTTGTGCTAGTTCAGGGCCAGTAAGTTGCCCATTTGATCTGACACCTAAGTCAGAATGAGTTAAATATCTCGAGCCAGACTTTTTATATTCGTTATAAATAATCTCTGTAATTATTTTTTCTTTTTTGGTCACAGATTATTTTTAAAAATCTAATGGTGTAATATCTAATAATTTATATAGAAAGGTCTTCGTTTTTTCTAGTGTTTCGTTTGTCACTCCCTCAAATTAAATAACCTTCCTGTATATTACAAAGTTATCAAGATCCTTATCATTAATCATTACTTTCAGGGTACGAGGTTCGCCACCGGGTTGTTTCCCTTGCCGGAACTCCTTTAAATATTGCCTATTTTTATTGTTCACTTCGGCCACCATTAATTCAACCAAGGAAACAGAATATTTCATTTTGTTTGAATAACTCATTGGATCTTTAATTTTCCCCCTGTGTTTTGTTAGTAACTGATTCCAAAATTTAGTCAATTTACTTCTCCGACTTTTATCCATGACGGTGGTATGGTTCATAATCACATACCAGAAACGTTTGTCTTCATTTACGACTTTATTGATTGAATCCTTTTTATTGCCTAATACACTACTACTTTTTATATCATGCATTTTCAAATCCCCAACAAATTTATTATGGAAATTTAAATCAAAATCTAGCGACCCTTTCTTTTTATTTTTTACATAAGTGCAAATAAGTTTACGTTTCGGTTTAGCATCTAAGTATTTGGAAAAATTATATTCAAAATAAAATCCAGGCCATTCCGGCTGCAGGGCATCCGCGAATTTATTGACCAGCATTTCCCTATAAGCAACTTTACCGAGCCAGAAAGACGGCACTAACTGGGAAAAGTCATCTATAATTCCCAACTCGGGGGTGAGAGGTACTTCCTTTCCCAACAATAAATTGGAAAAAACTTTTTTAATTTCCGCCTCAGTGAAAACTATGATGGTATTACCCCGACTATCCACCTTCTTGAACTTGCCGTATCTTACTGCATTGACCAGATCGATAGTGTGCACATGAGCGGAAGAGTTGTTCAATTTATTCTTGCGGTAATGTGTAGTATCAAAAAGTACAAATAAGTTATTTCCTTTATAAGAGTAAAGGCCCAGTAAATAATTTCTCGGATCTTTTAAAATACCCTGCCATGTACCCGGTACTTCAATTCTCTTCTTGTGAATAGGGTGTGTGTTACCAAGATAAATAACATTTTTCACGCACAAATAAAAGCGTCTGCCTTTAAAGGTAATTTCAAAGGGATTGCGATCATTTAAGATTTGGAAATGTTTGGATAAAACTTCCTTGATTTGACTAATTTTGAGAATCTCGGTTTTGTCCAGCAGTACAGATCCGTCCTTTCTTATCTGTTCAACGTTCTTCATATTTTTTATTCAGAATCTTGTTTAAAATTATCTTTAAAACATTCACATTTACTGCATTTCCAAGTTGTTTTAAGGCAACTTTATCATTAGGGTGAACTTTAAAATACTCTGGGAAAGATTGAAGGCGTTTGGTTTCGTTTGGGGTTAGGCGCCTTTGGTATTTACCGATAATTTGCGCATGATTCATAGCCACTAATGTAGAAAATTTATTGGCCCTTTTTACTCTAACGCCAGACGGCCTAAATTGAATTAAGCCCTCATATATATTATTTATATCGGTCCCAGCCTGCCATTCCATCTTTTTGTGAGTTACATTTACCCAGTTTAGATTATTGTATTTTTTTAACCACTTATCAATAAATTTCTTATTTCTTTTATATAATTTTTTATTTTTATTTATGAAATCTTTTTTCCAAAAAGGAAGATGATCTATCTTCTTTTTATCTTTAAAGTAATCAACCCATATAGGAAATCCAATGATTTTTATATCTATGTTTTTGTAAAATTCATTCCACATGTCCAGAACATCTTTTTCGTATTGAGAAATATAATATTTTTCATCCTTTTTTTCTTCGTCTATAATAGTGTTTATTCCACCACCAACTTGAAAATCCCCAGAAAAATTTAATTTGAAACTACGTGCGTTAATTAAATCTTTCCTTATTGCTGGGATATACAAACGTGCCCTAATTGCTGGTATTCCAAAATTGTCTGGACTTAAAATTAATGGTTTTTCATTTAAAGCATAGCCTAAATTATCTAAAGTTTCGATAATTTTTTTAAATGTTTCCCCTTTGTCGTGAGTAAGGATATTCGAAACATTTTCCAATAATAAAAATTTGGGTTTGTGGTGATCCACGATTCTTGCAATATCAAAAAATGATGTCCCTCGTATATCATCAAAACCTTTCCTGTGTCCTCCTTTTGAAAAAGGTTGGCAAGGAAAACCTGCAAAAAGAAAATCAAACTGGGGTATTTGTTCAACGTCAACTTTAGTTATATCACCAGCAAAATTTCCAGAATCAAAGAGTGCTTTATTTCGTTTATAGAAATTATTTTTGTAAACCTCTCGTGCATCTTCGTCCCATTCAGAAGAAAAAACGCATTTCCCGCCAAGTTCCTCTGCGGCAATATGAAATCCACCGATACCGGCGAATAAATCAATAAAAGAAAAATTCTTTTTAAAAACATAATTGGGCTGATCAGAAAAATCTGATATAACTTTTTGTTTAACATCAACTAAAGATATACTCATAACTTAATTCTACCTTTTCCTGCCTTTAAACTCAACATACCTTAAATTCTTTAATTAACTCTATTTTATCAGCCCTTCCCACCTTCAAAATCCAATCTGGTCTATTTTTTCTTCCTCTTCGGCTCCCAATCCTTTACCGTTAAAGTTTTACCTCGCAATTTCACCACCACCTTCCGCCTCTCTTTCCACCCCAGCTTCTTTAAAAATTCAACCGGAATGGAAACGGAGTGGCTGGTGCCGTTCCTAGTTATCTTCCTGATATTCCTTTCTTTATAGTTCTTGTCGGACATACGTATTCGTATACGTATATCCTACTCTTAATCGGGCGGTTTGTAAATTTTATTAAACTCCCTATTTTGTTGCTTGAAAACACCCCAAGGAGGAAGTATGATGAATTGAACCGTAAACTTGCCTTTTTTCGATAGGAGTCCAATATGTTTTGGATGTGGGTTGCCGCTGCATTCTTGGCTCTGTGGGTCGCCGGTATGATTACCGGCTACACGGGACATGGAGCCGTCTACATCTTCCTCGTCATTGCCATCCTCCTTCTTGCGGCAGGAGGAGACAGTTGGTGGAGCGGTAAGGTAATCGCCCGCCGCTCAAAAGAGGAGAGCCCGCCTCAGCCGTAGGCTGAGGCGCATCACGCGGAGGGCCGCCTTGACGGTTGCCCTCCGGATTTTTTATATTTATTTTCTCTACCCCTTCCCGCCCCTAAATTCAATCCTCCAGAAAATCTCGTATTCTGGGGATAACTTTGCTTGTTTAGGTTATCTTAAGGTATTATAATTAATGTATGCCTAGTGTGTTAAATCCACAATTAACCAAGAAACAAGCCAGAGTACTCGGCTATGTAAGAAAAGTCCAAGAAAAGGAGAATTACTCCCCTGCTTTAAGTGAAATAGCGGATCATTTTAATCGCTCTATCCCAACCATCCACCAACATGTGGATTATCTGGAGAGAAAAGGATATTTGATAAGACAAAAGGGAGTAAAGCATTCAATTCGGATTTTAAGAACAATGAGTGATATCGCATTCGCCCCTGCTGAAGCAACAATCATATCAGTACCAATTAAAGAAGAAGTTACATATAAAAAATTACCATTGAATAAAATAATACTGGGTGATGCGCTTATTGAATTAAGAAAACTTCCAAGTGAGTCCTGCGATGTTATCGTCGTTGACCCCCCGTATAATATCGGCAAGGACTTCGGTAATAATATAGACAGGAGAGAACTCGGAGAATATGTGGCTTGGTGTAAAGAATGGATAAATGAATGTATTCGCGTAATGAAACCGAACGGGACAATGTTCATCTATGGATTCAGTGAAATACTCGCCCACCTCTCGGTTGAAATCCCGCTCAATAAACGCTGGCTTATCTGGCACTACACGAATAAAAACGTGGCTTCCCTGAATTTTTGGCAAAGGAGTCATGAGTCAATAATTTGTGCATGGAAAGACAAGCCGGTTTTTAATCGTGACGAAGTACGGGAGCCGTATACTGAAGGGTTCTTGAGCGGTGCCGCGGGAAAAACACGAAAAGGCACGGCAGGCAGATTCAGTTCAAATGGGAAAGAAACGATTTATAATGCTCATGCCGGAGGCGCATTGCCGAGAGATGTGATAAAGATACCGGCTCTGGCCGGAGGCGCGGGAATGAATGAGAGATGGTTTATCTGTAAGACATGTAAAAATATTTACAAGCCAAGAGAATTGAAAAACCATCTCGGACACAATATTGAAAAACACCCAACTCAAAAACCTTTTGAATTATCTAAAAAGTTAATTCTGTCGGCTAGCCCCAAGAAAGATGGTGTCGTGTTAGTACCATTTGTCGGTACCGGCTCAGAGTGCGCCGCAGCAAAAGCACTGGGACAAAATTATATAGGTTTTGAAATAAATCCTGACTATGTGAAAATGGCGGAGAAATTTATAGATTCAATAAAAATTAACCCAAAATTATTTTAATTTGTTATCCATTTCTTTCTTTTTTTCTAAAAAAGCATAAGGAGTAAAAACTATAAAACCATTTGGGAATCTTTCTAATTCTTTATTGTCTTGAAACCTTCTATAGGGAAGTTTATATTCACCGTCTTTTTTCCTTGGGTTGTCAAAATACTCACTACTGGGAACTTCATAAATAATATCTAGAAATTCACCATCAATTTTCTTTTTAACTCCACCCTTTCCACGTCTTACCTCTCCACTAAATGATTTCTTTTTAACCTGATAATTCAGAATTTTTCCTTTATACTTTACTTGAAAATCTGCCCCTTCGTGATCAAGTTCTCCAGACATTGCTACTGTACCTTCCCCAAAAACTGATTCTGCTACATATCCAGCGTGTATTTGAGTAATTATGCTCGCCCATGTTCTATAAATCCTTGCAGGCAGCCCTTTGTAAAAACAATCTTTACACATACCAATTTTTAATCTAAAAATTTCAATTTCTTTTTTTAAACTTGATAAATACTCTTTGTAGAAAGAATCATAGTCTATAAATCTTTTTTCGATCCCATATACTTTGTATAGTAAATTTATTGCCTGAATATTGGGGGGCATATCCATTTCAACTATTTTTATAGGGAGAAAACGTCCGCGATAGAATTTTAGATCCACAGAACTTAGAAATGCATCAAATTTTTTAAGATTTTTAATCATAACTCCCTCATTCTACCCCTTCCCAACTTTAAAATCTATCTTTCTTATTTCTTCCTCGGTTTCCAGTCTTTAATCACCACCCCGCCCCGAATCTTTTTAATAACCACCTTCTGCCTCTCCTTCCAATCTAGTTTCTTTAAAAATTCAACCGGAATGGAAACGGAGTGGCTGGTGCCATTCCTGGTTATCTTCCTGATATTCTTTTGATTATATTTCCTAGTTGCCATACGTATAATTATACGTATTTAAATACGTATACACCAATCTTACCCTCTCGGCCATTAAACTCAACCCACATCCAAAACCTAGGCCGGTCGTCGATAATTGTTCGTATTGTGGATAACTCCGCTTGTTTAGGCTGAGTTTAGGTATTATAATTAATGGTATAAATTATGTCCAATGTATTAAATCCACAACCTACAAAAAGACAGGCCGAAGTACTTGGCTACATCCAAAAATTCCAAGGGAAAAATAATTATCCTCCCCTTCTTACTGACATCGCGCAACATTTTGACGTTTCTGTGCCAACTATCTCCCAGCATGTATCGTATCTAGAAAAGAAGGGTCGTCTAGTAAAACAAAAAGGCAAAAAGTATTCTATACAGGTCTTGAAAACGATGGTGGATCTTGCGCCAAATATTGTAATTAAAGAAGTTAAGACAGAGACCCCAAAAAAATACGCAGAATTACCATTAAATAAAATCATTTGCGGTGATGCGGTAGAAGTAATGAAAAAATTTCCATCCAACTCGGTGGATATTGTGGTGACTTCCCCGCCTTATGATGCTGTTCGTGATTATAAGGGATTTTCTCTGGACTTACACGCAGCGGGCAAAGAAATATATCGCGTTCTTAAAGACGGCGGAGTGGCGGTGATGGTAATTCAAGACCAAACAAAAAACTTCGGGAAAACGCTCACCTCTTTCAGGACAATTGTTGATTGGTGTGACAGTTTTGGTTTTAAACTTTTTGAAACGGTAATTTACAGAAAATACGGCGCAGAGGGCGCGTGGTGGAATAAGCGCTTTCGCGTGGACCATGAATATGTGCCGGTATTTTTAAAAGGCGAACGTCCTCAACATTTCAATAAAGAACATTTGAAAATCCCTTCAAAGCATGGCGGTAAAACAATGACAGGTGGTGGTACTCGCCTGACAAACGGTATCAGGATAGCAACACGTTCAATTAAAATCAACCCGACAAAATGTCGGGGAACTATTTGGGAATACCTGACTGCCGGGGATGGAAGCCGTTTGAAACATGAACATCCAGCCACTTTCCCCAATAAACTCCCTTATGATTTCATCAGTTGCTTTACTCCTAAAAATGGAATCGTGCTTGACCCGTTTGTAGGAAGTGGAACGACTACTGTGGCCGCCAAAAATTTGGGGTATAAATATATTGGCATAGATATCGCGCCTGAATACTGCGCAATCGCGGAAAAACGCATGAAGGAAGAATGCGGGCCGAAACAAGAGAAATTAATCTAATACGCCGTTTTCGTCTAGTGTATATTCAATACTTAATCCACTTATGATTGCGAGAGATAGCGGATTTTGGGTAAGAAGTGTATTGTAACGGGCTTTTCCTGGTTTGATACTCCCCTTTTTAAACTTGGTTATTTTATATGGACCCCAAAACCAATGCACGGGAGTAAAAGCCCATCCCGTTTTACCTGCCAGCATTTCCAGGAAGGCCTTTGCCTGACTC
The DNA here is from genome assembly GCA_000999465.1 of Candidatus Nomurabacteria bacterium GW2011_GWB1_43_19. GTDB lineage: Bacteria > Patescibacteriota > Minisyncoccia > Phycocordibacterales > UBA9973 > UBA9973. Next base: position 17,979 of record LCGB01000010.1, on the reverse strand, counting down.
TTTGTTTTGTCCTCCAATTGGCCAGTACTAGGATTAATATTTTTTACATTACCTTTGCTGTCAGAAATTTTCATTTTATCGCCTCCACGCTTGCCACCCCCGATAATGTTGATTTTAGAGAAAAAATCTTGCAGTTCAACCATTAGTTCATGTGTTGAGTAATGCGGATCCTTAAAAACTTTTTTGAGGGGATTATTATCCTTATCCGCACCCAAAAATTCAAGCCAACTCAAACAATTCTCCGGATAGTTAAACTGATTTTTGAACACGCCGTCCGTATACAACAATGCGCTGATTGCATGTTTAAGAATAGGAATATTTTTATTTTGTCCAAGGATAGCAAGTAATAGGTGGATTGTCCCTAGCGGATATTTTAATTTGAAATTATTTTTAAAATCATAATTTCTCAAATTGTTTGCGGCAATACAGTTATCAAAATTATTCCAATTGGGCGGCAAATTTGCTTTGTCATATAAAACCATGTGTTGCCCGACACTCTTTATGTTTGAACGAAATATCTCTATATCCAGGAAAACACAATTTTTTGGATCTATTCTGTCTTTCAGGATAAGAATTTTACCATCATAAAATCCGCGAATTTTCCACCCTAAGTAATGCGACATCAGGAGACCACAAAGAAGTCCGTCGCTATCCGGACTTAAAATACAATCTTTGTCTCGTTCAATTATCCAAGGATATTTTACAAGTAGTGCTTCGTAGTCAATTTCTGGCATGGTTATCTGATTCTACCCCTTCCTGCCCTTAAACTCAAACACTCTTTATTTCGCAAAGATTACGGGGACTTCCAGGGCATCGTCGTGTTCGGGAAGACCGGAGGCATTGTCTTTGCGGAGGATGAGCGTGCCTTTGTCGCTATAGGCGCTTTTGTCCGCGGTAAAAGTGAGGGTGGCCGTAAACGGCACAAATTCGCTCGTCATCCATTCTCCCTCTGCGGTGGCAATGCCTTGCGCGATGATAAGCTCGTCCCAGTTGACGAGAACTACGGGGAAACTCGCTTCAAAAAACCAGGAACCCCTGGCCTCTCCGGTAATTGAAAGCGGGCTTTTGATAATTTGATTGGGGCGCGGGTTCTCAATGCGAATCAGGTCCGCTTTTTCAAGTTCGTTGCCTATGTCTTCCGTGAAAGTAGAACCCTGGTACTGGCATCGGCGCGGATAGGATTCCATTACCGGATTCCCGGTAGCGGCGCATTCTTCAAAGGAAGAAATCGCCGACATTTGTGTTTGCCCCTGATTAATAATTAAATAATAAACTCCTACTGCCGCCAGAACCAAAATGAGAACCGCTATTATAATTTTGTTATTGTTGGACATAAGCGTATTATGTCATAATCTAAAAACAAGAGAAAGGGAAATTAAAAAGAAAACCCAAATGCCTTTATAAATAGTTTTTGTTTTTCTCCGGGAAAATAAGGGGATAGGCCGCTTTGAATTTTTCAAGCGCCGCGGTCTCCCCCAGCATCTGAAGCGTTTCTGCGAATAATTTTTGGTCGGTTAGACCGCCAGAGTGAGCTTCGTCGGCTGAAGTAAAGGAATCGGCTCGCAATACCGCATAGAGCGCTACGCGGGGATCCGGCCCGTTTTGAGAATTTTTAAATTCAATGCCCGCAACTTTAGCCAGGGCTTTTGCATTTATTAAAGTAGAGGGCTCAACGCTTTTTAACCCTCTGGCCCGCGCCATAAGGTCCGCATATTTTGTCGGCTCGGTATTTCTTGTCTCCAGGTTCATAATTTCATTATATCAGAAATAAATAAAAATTTAATTGGGCTTTTGGTTTTTGAATTTTTCGTTCATAATATATCTGTTTGATATTTTAATGCTCCCTGCCCATAAAATCCACAGTTCAAATGTTGTGGGCCGGCGGCGAGTTTCAAGAGCTCGCCGCCGACTCACTGGGACTTCATCATTTGGCCACTTTCTTTTTATCTCTCTCCTCTTTGGCATAGAGGAGAATGATCGCGGCCCGGACCACCGAGGTGCTGTGTATCACAACCTCCGGTTTTTCTCCGCTAGCCGGAAGCGTGCCCGTCACAACGCCATTCGGCGCCTCGATGAAAGAACAACCGAGACTCCTTGCCTCCTCCACCGGGTAAGTCATGAACATAAGACACCCCTTCAGTTAAAAATTTAGCATAATTCGCAATAAAAACAAATCAAATTGCCGTCCGGAGAGCGGCACTGATTGTAGAAAAAATTTAATTGGGCTTTTTACTTCTGGAGTTTTTCTCTTTTTCCCTTTCCAATCGTATTTGATCCGCTACCATCTGGCCGGCCTGCCCTCTTATTCTCGCCGAATCTCCCGGCCCCACAAGAGCATCCAGCCTTTCATCTTGGCGTTGTTCTTCCTGAAGGTGTTCTTCCCGAAGGCGTTTTTCCCTGAGTAAGGCCTCGCGATTATCTTCCATTATTTTTTTTAATTTATGAACGGGAAACTTCTTCTTCTTGCCGGCGCATACGAAATCAAGCAATCTTTCTTTAAATTCCGGAGATAAATCATCGTCATTTTCTATACTTCTTATCAAGTCCAGAAATTCTTTGTTATCATCCGGTTTTGGGTTGAATCTTTCCTTCATGCTATAATTATATTACAATTACCGTCTATTATCACCCTCGGCATAATATACCGGCAAAACGTAAAAATGCTCCACGATGTAATTAACCAGGGGCTCCACCCAGAGCCTCTGGGTAAGAAGCAGGATGATAAGCACTATTAAAGTGATACGTAGTAATGTTGAACGATTTCATAAATAATTAGGCCCGGCGGAGAGCTTACCGCCGGGACGTTAAGATCCTTCCCTGCATGAATGCCGTCAGTAAAACAGCAATGGCGGCCTCTTCAATGGAAGGACGATTCCGGAATATGGCGGGATACCTATCGTCCGCGGGAATCATGCCTGTCATGCTTCCGTCGGACTCTCCGAAAAACACCCCGCCGACCTCTACGGCCTCCTGCACAATTTTGTCCACAGATACCTCCAATCAAAACTTAACACGCCCGCCCAAAAAAGCAAAATCCGTCCTCCAACAGAACCGACGACGAACCACACCGCCACAAAAAGCCCGAGGCGATGCCTCCTCCTACGCTAAAGCTTCGGACGGACAAGCGTTCACTACTCATCAATGACTATTAACTTGCTCGGGTGCTTGTGCCCGTTCACTATTCTAATTTTTTTTACGGGAATTTTGAAATGGCTGGCCGCCAATTCTAGGACGCGGGTATTGGCCATATTGCGCTCGGCTTTTTCGCGGACGGAGACCTCAAAATGGTCCTCGGATTTTTTCTTCCAGGATTCTTTTTTCCCCTCAGCTGTAACTTTTATATGGATGTAGGTGGGCAATTTAAACCAAAAAAATAAAATCTATTTCAAAGGATTTCTCCCCTGAATAACCCGAATCAAAAACAGAACGACGGCTATAACCAAAAGAGCGTGAATGAACCCTCCCATAACATAACCGCCAAAAAAACCCAAAAGCCACAAAACCACCAAGACCACCGCAATTGTTGTAAGCATATGATTGTTAATTAACTAATAAATTAATAATAACTTATCTTTTATTTAACACTAATTATACAACAATCGGGATAAATAGCCACTATTTCACCCCGCAATGGGCGTTGAGCGCTTCAAGGTCGGCATTCGTTAATTTTTCGGTATCGCCCTGATTTAATCTGTACATTATCGCCTTCGGGTCATCCACATGATCCAGGTCCAAAGCATGGCCCAATTCATGCGCCAAAACCCGCACCAGTTTCTCCCGGCTGCTGAATTCATAAATGTCTATTTCCCTTTTTGAACCTTCAACGAAATACACTCCTTCTTCAAACGACTCGCCGCGCGAAGCGCCGACCGTGTTGTATTTTTCAACGGACAAATTGAGCGTATTGGCCAGGCGGTTTAGGACAACAACCATGGAATTTATTTCGGTTATCATTTCGTTAATTTGCGCTTCCAAGGCCTTCAATCCGGACGCCTGCGCGTCAAGTACGGATTTTTCCGCTTGCAGTTCATCGTATTCTTTTTTGGGCGCCCCGCCCCGCGCATTCCAATATTGCACAAGTTTTTCATAGGCCTCCAATCTGTCATTGTAGTTTTCCACGCGGGCGTCATAATTGTCTTTGGCCGCCGCAAATTCGGCTTTCAGTTCCGTGAATTTTATTTTCAGCATATCGTAGGAAGCGCGGTTGTTTTGTACGACAATGCCCAAGTCCGTCAATTTGTTTGTCGCTTCCTGCCGGTAGTCGTGAATTAAATTTATTTTTAACACATCGGAAGATAAATCTTCGGGGACATATGTAAAAAGTTCTCTACCGAATGGTTTTTCCCAAATAGCTTCCGCTTCCAAAAGCGCGTTTAAAAAATATTTTTCCGAAATGCCGAATTTTGCGTCAAAAGTGCCGAGCGCATAGGATATCGGTTTGGTGCAAGGAGCCAGCGGGAAAAAACGGGTAATGAGAATATCCCGATATTGATAAGTTATTGCCCCGAGGAGGAGAAGAGGTATTAAAATTTTAAAAATTTTTTTCAAAATTTAATTTACCCCCACACTTATATATATAAGTGTGGGGGTTTATTTCTCCGCCAAAGTATACCTGTCTAAAATGGCTTCAAACATAAGCGGAGCGACGATAGTCGCGTCGGACTCAATCACGAACATCGGGGTGTCTTTGGTCAGTTTGTCCCAAGTAATTTTCTCATTCGGGGTCGCGCCGGAATATGAGCCATAAGAAGTTGTGCTGTCGGAAATCTGGCAGAAATATCCCCAAGGACGAACGGGCTTTTTAAGGTCATATTTAATGGAAGGCACGACGCAAATCGGGAAATCTCCGGAAATGCCCCCGCCAATCTGGAAAAATCCGAGGCCAGAACCTGCTTTGGAGAGCTCCGCATATTTATCATAAAGATACATCATATATTCCACTCCGGTCTTCATCACCGACGGCTTCACTTCCTCTAAGGCGCAGTAGCCGGAAAAGATATTTCCCAAGGTTGAGTCCTCCCAGCCCGGCACAACCATCGGCAAGTTTTTCTTGGCCGCTTCCAGGAGCCAGCAGTGCTCCGGATTGCCTTCGTAATGGGATTTCAGTTCACCCGAGAGCAGAATTTGATAAAAATATTCGTGTGGAAAATAGCGCTCGCCCTTGGCTTCCGCCTCTTTCCACTTTTTTAAAATAATCGGCTCCACCACGCGAAAGGCCTCCTCCTCGGGAATAGAAGTGTCCGTCACCCTCCGCTCACCGCGGAGCAGAATGGCTTCGTCGTCTTCTTTGGTGAAATAGCGGTAATTGGGGTAGTCCTTGTAGCTGTCGTGCGCCACTAGGCGGAAAACAGATTCTTCCAGGTTCGCGCCGGTACAGGAGATGGCATGAATCTTGTTTTCCCGTATCATTGCCGCCAAAGTAACGCCGAGTTGCGCCGAAGACATCGCTCCCGCCATGGCAAGAAGCATTTTTCCTCCTTCGTCCAGATGTTTCTTATAAGCGAACGTCGCATCCTTCATCGCCCGGGCGTTGAAATTATGAAATAATTTTTGGAATAGACCTAAAATTGAAATTTCCTTTTTCATCCATATATTGTAGCAAAAAACAATGAGCAAAAACAAGTTAATTTGCCTTTTTGACCCAAATATGCGATAATCGCCCCATGTATTTAGTAGAGCAGATTCTGCCTTACGCGCAGATTATCCTTTCGGTAATATTGGTAACGGCCATTTTGCTCCAGCAATCCGCTGCGGGGCTGGGGGGCGCTTTGGGCGGAAGCGATAATTCATCTTTCCACCACACTCGCCGTGGCTTTGAGAAGTTCCTTTTTTACTTGTCTTTGCTTTGCGGGATTCTTTTTGCTTTATTGGCGTTTCTCAGTATAATAATAAAAGCCAACAGTTAGCATTTGCCTTGAACTTCTTAATATGAATAGCTGGATACGCAATTTTAAATTGCCTAAAAAAGAGGAAATTAATTCGGTTTTTGCCGCCTTCTCAAAAAAAGAGCGGGTTATTTTTATCGTACTACTCTTGACGCTTTTGATAAGCACTGTGTCAATTCTCCAGAGCATAAATAAATCTCTAATGGTCCAAGTTCCTTTCCACGGAGGGTCTATCTCGGAAGGCATTATCGGACAGGCACGTTTTATTAATCCCCTCCTCGCAAATTCTCCCGCAGACCAGGACTTGGTCTCGCTTATTTATTCCGGCCTGATGAGAAAGAATTCGGACGGGACTGTAACTCCGGATTTGGCGGAAAAATATGAGATGTCCAAAAACGGGCTGATTTATACTTTCACTCTCAAAAATAAAATATATTTCCATGACGGACAACCCGTCACGGTGGATGATGTGATTTTTACCATAAATGAAACTAAAGATTCAATCATTAAAAGTCCGCGCAAAGTGGACTGGGATGGTGTGAGCGTCATAAAAATAGACGACACTACGATTCAATTTACCCTGAAACAGCCTTACTCGTCATTTTTGGAAAACGCAACGCTCGGCATCATGCCGGCGGCATTGTGGAATAATGTGCCAATAGAATTGAATAATGCGAACACGAATCCGGTCGGCTCGGGACCTTATATGATAAAAAATATCATTAAAGAATCGTCGGGAGTTATAAATTATTACGAATTGGCCGCCTTTGATAAATTCGCGCTTGGGGAACCTTATATCCAAACCATGAATTTATATTTTTATTCAAATGAAAACGACCTTATTCAAGCGCTTGAGAAAAGAACCGTGAACCAGATCAGTTCCATTACTCCCTTAAACGCGGATATTTTAAAAGAAAGAAACTATAAAATAGAGTCCTCGGTGCTCCCGCGGGTATTCGGACTTTTTTTCAATCAAAATCAAAATCGTCTTTTTACCGATAAAGTCGTTACCGGGGCCATTGACCAAGCCATCGATAAAGACAAAATAATCCGTGAAATGCTTTTTGGGTACGGAGTGGAGATTGACGGTCCGATACCGCCAAATATTATTGCTTATCAAAAATTGGCGGGAGAAAACAAAACTCCGCACGAAGAAATATTAAAAAATGTGGAAAATACTTTAGCTAAAAATGGCTGGACAAAAGGAACGGACGGATTTCTGCAAAAAACAACAACCGATAAAAATAAAAAAAAGACGACAACCACGCTTCAATTTTCCATTTCCACCGGCAATGCCCCGGAATTAACAAAAACCGCCGAATTAATCAAGCAAGATTTATCCGCCGTCGGCGTGAAGGTTGACATAAAAACTTTCGAGCTCGGCAATTTAAACCAAAGCGTAATCCGCCCACGTCAATATGACACTCTCCTGTTCGGGCAAATTATAAACCGCGAATCCGACCTGTTCGCTTTCTGGCATTCGTCCCAAAGAAAAGATCCCGGATTTAATGTCGCCATATATACCAATCCCCGGGTGGATAAGATTTTGGAAGAAGCCTTCACCACCATTAATGAACAGGAAAGGATAAAAAAATACGCCCAATTTGAAAGCGAAATTAAAAAAGATATGCCGGCCATTTTCCTGTACAGTCCCAATTTTGTATATGTCATATTGGACGAATTAAAAGGATTTTCCATCAGTCATATCATTTCTCCCGCTGACCGTTTCTCAAATATATATTCATGGTATACCAAAACTCAAGATGTCTGGAAAATATTTGATAAATAAAAATTATGACAAAAAAAACAAGGCTGTCCTTCAGTTCCCTCAGTATTGAAGACAAGAGGGAAAATAAAACGGAACATAAAATATCCGCCCACCATTCTCCGGCCAGTGGAGAATATAAACATGTTGCGGACAAAAAAAGAACAACCAAGAGTTCCACCTACCAATACACCAAGAAAAGATTCGGGTCAAATGGCCGTCGCGCGTTTGGCGGAAAAAGCCAATATAAGAATTCAGATGTCGGCAAAATCCCCCTGCCGGAAAAAGGAGTAGTTCGCATTATTCCCCTGGGCGGAGTGGAAGAAATCGGAAAAAATATGACCGTAATAGAAATCGGCGACGACATTATCGTAATTGACGCCGGCATGCATTTTTCCAACGAAGCGACGCCGGGCGTGGACTATGTAATTCCCAATACAACTTACTTGGAAGAACGCAAGGACAAAATACGCGCGCTCATCATCACGCACGCGCACCTGGACCATATCGGTGGAGTGCCCTTGGTTCTGTCCCGCATCGGCAACCCGCCGGTCTATTCCCGGAACCTTTCAATCCTGATGATGCGCAAGCGCCAAGCGGAATTTACGCATCTGCCTCCGATGAAAGAAAATATCGTGGAAAAAGACTCGGTCATAAACTGCGGAAAAATAAAAGTAAGGTTTTTCGGCGTCACCCATACTATTCCGGATTCAATGGGAATAATCATTGAAACGGAGCACGGATGGATTGTAACTCCGGGTGACTACAAACTTGACCAGGTGGACGGCATCGTTTCCAAAGAAGAAGAAAAAGAATATTCAATCTTTGATAAAGCGAAGGTCCTGCTTCTGATGACCGACTCCACTAATATTGAAAACGAGGGATTTTCTCTGCCGGAAATAAAAGTGCACCAGGGATTGGAAAACCTGATAAGAAAAGTGAGCGGCCGGATGATAATCGCGGCTTTCGCTTCGCATATTACCCGTTTGGCGCATGTGGTAAAATTCGCCGAAACTTTGGGTAAAAAAATAGCTTTGGAGGGACGTTCCATGAAAACAAACATTGAGGTGGCGGTAGAGGCCGGACTTTTTACGCCCAAAAAAGGCACCGTCATCCCGATAGAAGAGGTAAAGGACTATCCTCCCAATAAGGTGGTCATCCTGATGACCGGCGCCCAGGGCGAGGAGTTCTCATCGCTAAATCGCGCCGCCAATAAATCCCATACGAAATTCTCGCTCAACAAAGGAGACACCATCATCCTTTCCGCCTCCGTCGTTCCGGGCAATGAACTACAGGTGCAGAAAATGAAGGATGGGCTGACCAGACAGGGGGTAAAAATCATCAGCTATCGCACCGCCGGCGAGGACTTCGTCCATGCCACCGGACACGGCAACCAGGAAGACATCAAGTGGCTCCACCGCAAAATCCATCCAAAATTCTTCATACCCATCCACGGCTGGCATTCCATGCTCGTCCGGCACAAAGAACTGGCAATGGAACTCGGTATGTCGGAAGAAAATATCGTCGTGCCGGATAACGGCTCCATCATTGAAATATCGGCTGACGGGCAAAAAATATACGCTCGCAAAGAAAACGCCCCCGCGAGCGCAATGATGGTGGACGGCTCTTCTATTTCGGATACGCAGGATGTCGTTATCCGCGATCGGGTGATGCTGGCCCAGGACGGGATGTTCGTCATTATCGCCCTCCTGGACCAGAAAACCGGCAAGCTGAAAAAGTCGCCGGATCTGATTTCCCGCGGCTTCGTCTATTTGAAAGAAAACCAGGAACTTTTGCGCCAGGTCAGGATTATTATCAAAAAATCGGTGGAAGATGCCACCGCTAAAATGCCTGCCCGCCGAAGCTTTAGTGAAGGCGGAAGTGTGGTGGACTTTGACGTCATCAAAGCTTCTTTAGGAGAAAATATTTCAAAATTCCTTTATCAAAAGACCGCCAAGCGTCCGCTGGTCATTCCGGTAATCTTGAGCGTATAAAAAAAGATGTTCAAGACAAATCCAAAATTAAAAAGAATTTTCCTGCTGGGCTTTCTGCTGGCCCTGCACTTCGCTTTTACTTCCTATATCAATTCTAGCTTTCTCTCGGCTTTCTCCGGCGAGGAAAATGTGGGGCTGATATACATTTTGGGGTCTCTGGCCTCCTTGGTGGCCCTTTATTTCATCCCCGGAATATTGCAGAGAACGGGTGAGTATAAATTTCTGCTCTGGGCTTCGGGCCTGAACGCCCTTCTTTTGCTTCTCCTCTCCCTACTGAAAACTTCCGTCGGGATAATCCCGGTCTTTATTTTTTACTTTATCCTAAATCTTCTGATTGTCTTTGCCATGGACGAGCTGGTGGAAATGTTCTCCAAAAATTCTTCCACCGGGCTGGTGCGGGGAGTTTACCTTACTTTTATCAATCTGGCCTGGGTAATCGCGCAGACCGTTTCCGGAAAAATATTGTCCAATTTTACTTTCTCCTCGCTTTATCTCCTGGCTTTCCTGATAATGGCGACATTCTTTATTTTTGTGTCCGTCGGCCTAAAAAACATAGTTGACCCGAAATACGACAAGGTTCTGGCCTGGCAATCGTTTAAAAATTTCTTCCGAAATAAAAACCTCGCCCGCGCTTATAAAATGAATTTTCTTTTACAGTTTTTCTATGTCTGGATGGTGATTTACACGCCGATCTATCTCCACGCCCACCTCCATTTCACCTGGGAAGAAATCACCACCATCTTCGCCATTATGCTTTTGCCTTTTGTGCTTATCCAGTTCCCCCTCGGGCGATATTCGGATAAAATCGGTGAGAAAAAAATGCTCCGGCTCGGGTTTCTGGCGGCATCACTCGCTACCTTTTCGCTTTTCTTCATTACTCGGCACGAAGTTTGGATTTGGGCAATAGCCCTATTTGCAACCCGTGTCGGCGCCGCTACCATAGAAATAATGAGTGATGTTTATTTTTTTAAACACATTGAAAGGGAAAATGACGAATTCATTGCGGTCTACCGCAACACCATTCCGATGTCTTATATCATCGCGCCGTTTGCCGCTTTCGTTATTTTCCGCCTAGTACCGTCTTTTAACTATATTTTCCTTATCCTCGGGGTCTTGATGCTCTACGGAGTTTATCTGGCCGGCGCGATAAACAAAAAAGATGTTTAGTTATCCTTCGCGGCTTCCAGAGTGACGAAGACGTTTTTAATCTCGCCGCGATGGAGAATTTTCAGATTTATGACTTGCCCGATTTTTTTCTGGCGGATGACCGAAGCCAGCCCGGTATTTTCATCCAGTTTTACCCCGTCAACTTCCAAAATAATGTCGTTCTCCACGATACCGGCTTTGTCCGCCGGGCTGCCGGGAATAACCGCCAGGTCGCTCTGGGTCGCTCCCTGCTTAACCAAAACCCCGTAATCCACGGTTAGATTATTTTTCTCCTTTATTTCCGGATTGACGGCGATATAGCGCACGCCCAGATACGGACGGACAATTTTCCCGGTCGCTTTCACCGATTCAACCGCCCCCTTGATGCTGTTGACCGGTAAAGCGAAACCGATGCTCTGCGAGTCCTGCGCGATGGCCACATTTACTCCGATTACTTTACCAGAAAGGTCCAAAAGCGGGCCTCCCGAATTGCCTGGGTTGATAGCCGCGTCGGTCTGAATCACATGGTCCAAAACTTCCGTATGGCCGGAATTATCACCGGCCGTTATTGAGCGCGCCAGGCCGGAAATTACCCCCACCGAGACGGTATTGCGGTATTCCCCAAGCGCGTTGCCGATGGCAATGACGCTCTGTCCGACTTCCAAAGAATCCGAATTGCCAAGCGTCAAATAAGGGAAACCGGTTCCTTCAATTTTAATCAACGCGATATCCAGGATCGGGTCGCGGTCAATGACTTTGGCCGTATGTTTTTTGCCGTCGTTGGTAAAGACCGTGTATTCGGCGTCCCGCTCCGCCACCACATGCTTGTTGGTGACAATCAGCCCGTCGCCGGAGATGAAAAATCCTGATCCTCCGCCAATATCCTTTTTTTCCGTGCCATTCTGACGATATTGCGGAATACTGAAATTAAAGCCGGGAAACAAGTCCCCGAACGGGTTCTGGTTCGGGTCAATGTATGTCTCGTATTTCGGGACTTGTTTGGAAATAACTATGGACACGACGGCCGGATTGGTTTTCTTGACGGCGCCAACCACAAAGGATTCTTGGGAAAAAATTGTCTGTTTTTCCAAGATTCTTTCGGCGCCGACCGGAGCGCTATCCGTGTTATTTCTTTCTTGCGCAATTTGCAAGTATTCTTCGGCAAAATACCCGAAAATGTCCGCCCGATAGTACCAGATTAAGCCGGCCCCGATTAAAATCAAAATCAGGAAAGACAACAAACTGGTAAAAAACACAAACGCAAAATCTTTATTTGAAAAAGTTTTTCTGATGAGCTTTATTATATTTATCTCCGGCATAATATTAAATTATATTTATCCTTTAATTTTTAGCAAGTGGTTTTTGTATATCTCTTCTTTAAAGGGCTTCAGGCGCACGATTTCAACCGAAATCCCTTTATTTTTAAGGTCTTNCCCGCCAATACCACTCTGTCCGCGAACCCGCTTTTTTTCACCAGATTCATTCTCTGATTTTCGGAAAATACGGGCTTCCTGCCCTTAATCCTGGCAACATTCTTGTTCCGGGCTATGGAAACGATTAAAAAAGGGTTCTTGGCGGATTTTCTGGCCTGTTTAAAGAAATTAACGTGGCCCCGGTGCAGGCCGTCAAAGGTCCCGAAGACCATTATTTTGTTTTCCACATTTTTTTTTGACATGCCCTGAGGTAAGTATATACTAAATAGGTTCGTTTAAAAATCAAAAGAAGTGATTGGGGAAACCGGTTAGATTCCGGTACAGTGCCGCTACGGTAAGTCCCGAACACCAACAGGTGGAGGGAACAAGTCCGACTATCAATCATTTTACGTGTCCCGTAGTGAGTTTTGCTCTACTACTGGGATTAATCCCGAGCAGGACTAAAAGTTTCTTTGCCCTCTTTTTGAAGGCCCACGGATTCTGCTTCGGCAGGATTTTTTTTGTGTCAAAATTTATGTCAAAAAATAAAAAAATAATTTTAATTGTCTTAATTGCCCTAGTGTGCGGCGGTATTTTCTTCTTCAATTTGCGCGCAACTTCCAAAACGGCCGACGTAACCTACGCCTATACCAACACATTCCCGGGCCCGTTAACCGTCTATGATTTTATGGAGGAGTTCCGGAGGGAGGGAAAAATAAATTTCACGGAAAAAAATTACATTGGAATGGGAAAATTCATTGAAGAAATAAACGGAGTGAAAGGAGATAGCGACCACAACTGGATTTATTATGTGAACGGCCGGCAGGCTCAGGTCGGGGTCTCAAATTACAAACTTAAGCCGGGAGACGTCGTATCCTGGAAATACGAGGAAAATTATTAACTAATTAAATATACGCCATGGCGTATATTAAAAATAATATGAAAAATGTCTTAAAAGTTTTATTTGTTTTATCGCTGTTATTAACAAGTCTGGGAAATGTCGCGCATGCGGATATAAACCTGACTATCAGGGATGGAGATATAAAAATATTAGAAGAAACAATTCCACTGCCACCAGCCGGAACAATAAGCTTGAGCGATTCAGGGGGTACTCTGCACGACATAGACACGGATAATGTGCTTGGATTTTTGGGTAGTATAGACCAAACAAATGATAAATTTGAAATTTCAGAAATAACCGATTTCGGCTTCAGCCTTTATCTGAAATGTATAACTTATTCAGGTATAGAAAAATGCGATAATTGGCAATACACGGTTGATGATTCTTACCCGGATGTGGGAATGGATAAAACCATTTTATCCGGCGGAGAAAATGTATATGTGTATTTCGGACCGCAAAATCGGGTTATATTAAGTTCGGGAAACATAACTACCGATGACACCCTGACCGTGACCGCTCAAAAGTATGACTATACGAACAATACCTGGTTAGTAAGAACTGAGGTAACCGTCGGGCTTACCCAGCCAAATCCGGACAACCCTTTTTCTCCCATAGAAATAATGACCAGTCCGGTTGACGGAAGCGGCCAGGCGACTTTCTCTTCTATATCGGCCGACTCTTATAGTGTGGGGGTCAAAGAAGATGATGGTTTTGGTGGATATTTTTATTTTCCCACTGAATCTTTGACTGTTACAACCCCTTCCCCGTCATCTTCAAGCGGGAGTAGGAGCGGCGGAAGTTCGCGCCGCGCCAAGCCCGCTCCGGTTGAAGAGATAAAGGCGAAATTTGACCTTGAAAAAGCATATGAATTTTTAATCGGGCAACAGGCGGAAGACGGTTCTTTCGGAGGGGACTTATACACCGACTGGGTGGCTTTGGCTCTGGCTCCGGGGAACAACCAAACCCCCGTTTTGAAATTAATCAGGCACTTCGGAGAGTCAAAAATTGAGGGCATGCTCCTGACCGACTATGAGCGACACGCGATGGCGCTGATGGCCCTCGGCCTTAATCCGCACAACTGGAGCGGAGAAAATTATATAAAGAAAATAACCGACAGTTTTGATGGCAAGCAATTCGGCGACATGAACCAGGATAATGATGATATTTTCGCGCTAATCGTCTTGCAAAATGCGGGTTACGGGGAGAGCGACCCAATGATCAAAGACGGCATATCCTTTGTTCTCGGCGCGCAGAGGGAAAACGGCTCCTGGGACGAATCCATAGATATGACCGGCGCCGCCATTGAAACCCTTTCCGCTTTTTCCCCTACACCAGGTGTAGGGGAAAGTTTGGAAAAAGCCAAAGAATTTCTAAAGCAAAGCCAGAAGGATAACGGGGGGTGGAACAACAGCGCCCCTTCTACCGCCTGGGCGCTTCAGGGTATCCTGGCCCTAGGTGAAAAACCCGAGGACTGGGAAAAGAAAAACAAAACTCCCGCCGACTACCTTGCGACCTTACAGGATACGGACGGCGGCATCAAGGATGGAAACGCGCAAAACAAAATTTGGAATACTGCCTACATTGCATCCGTTTTATCCGGAAAGACCTGGAACCAGGTAATGCAAAAGTTTGCAAAGCCGACAGTCGCGGAGACACCGGTAAAAAAGACGACAGTAAAAACAACCGCAGTTAAAACCAAACCCGTGAATGTCGGCGTTCCGAAAAAATCAGAGAACGCTTCAGTTGAAAATACGGCCGCGGCCATAAATGCCGCCCCTCCGTCCCCCGTCCCACAACCGGAAACTCCGGAAAAAGGATGGCTGATGAGATTGCTGGAAAGTATTTTCGGGCCTTTCTAGAATACCAAGGCCACCGCCCAAGGCAGCGGAACCGCCAGAATTATGAGCAGGGCGCCCAGGAGTGCCAAGTTCTTCTTGAAATTGATTTCTTCCCCCATCCTCGCCATCTGGTCGGGAATTTTCCAGTATTGGTGCATTTGGAATGTGGCAATAACCAGAAACACAGAAAGCAAAAGCACCGAGAGCTCAATGTAAGCGCCTAGAAGTATGCCGAGACCCCCCAGAAACATCATCGCCCCGGTAAGTAGCACTGCCGCTTTCGGCATCGGAACTCCCTTGGACTGTGCGTAACCCGTGAGCATGCCAAGATTTTTAAAGTGGTTATAACCACTCATCATAAAATACCCCCCTAACAATATCCTCCCTAAAACGAATAAATAAATCATATTTTTGCCGGACCTAAGCCGGAATTATTATTAATAGGGGTGTATTATACCCTGAAAATTATTATTGTTCAATGTCAATTTCTCCATTCCACTATTTTCCCGGCTTTGATTTCAATTTCATCGGCCCGGCGGAGATTTTTAATATGGGATTTCGGCACCATATCGTAATGCTTTACCCTGTCTAATGCCTTGTCTATACTCCAAAGGTCTTCCTTAGAAGTCGCCCAGTTCTTTTTAACCATATTTAAATTTAAAAGCGCGGAATATTGGCGCAAGGTTTTCTGTCCGTTGTTTAAAAAATACTCGTGAAAATACGACATGGCCAGCTCGCGGATATTCCCGTAAACCGGCTCGCGGTAGCGCAAAACCGCGTGGTTGGTCTTGGACAAGGCGCCCCAAAATTTACCTATTTTAAAAGGGGCAATGACATGGTCATAATCTTCCTTTTGCGCCTTTAAATGCATCAAAAAGGGCCTAAAACCATGCTGGGAGAGGATATAGGCCCCCAGGAGCGCGCCTTCAAAGCAGTGCGCCCTCTTCGCCCTTAACGCAAAAAGAGGGCTTCTCAGGGTCTCTCCGCGTTTCTCAAAATTGAACGGTAACCTGTTCAAAAAATCCTGCACCTTGGCCGGTGTATTCAGTTTTTTTGTCAAAGCTTTTTCTTTTTTTGTGAAAGAATTAACTTTCAAGACATTTAATATCAAAATATCCTTTATTTTTAAAACTTTCTAGAAAACATTTTTTAAATTCTTCTAATTTAGTATTCTTACTAGTGTTAATTTCATCTTTTGTGTAAAAATTTGTTTCAAGTATTTTTTTAATACCGTTATATTCAATGCTTACACAATATATTCCACCACCAATCAATAAAACTGATATAATAAAACTAATCCACAAGAAAAAATTATTTTTGAAATCAAATATGTAAACTAGACTGACGATAAACATTAACAAAGACCCGAGCATGACCAAAGTAAATCCTAAAGATGATAGAAAGGATACGTTGGACTTAAATATCTGAATATCTACCGAAATAAAAGTAAATAAAGCAATAAAAACAGCAAGGACTTCTATCATCTTTACTTTATATTCACTTAATTCTTCTTTTAAGGGTTCTATAGCAGTTTTGACAACTGATTCTGCAATATTTTTAGTAAACTCATCCAAAGGGAGTTCTGTTTGAACACTCGGTGCATTGGGCACCCCTGAAATTAAAGTGGTTGCTTTTGTTCTTTCTTTTCCCATAAAATTCTTTTTATGTTACTTATATCACTCACAAAATTAGATGCCATAGAAATGAAATTCGTGAAGGAACTTCCGTCAATTTGTTCCGACAAATCATTTTCAGGAATTGTATTAAAATCTCTAGTTATTAAAATCCCAGTACTTTTTTTTATAGTGTTATTAATGTTAATATTGACTTCAGATTTTTCTACTAAAGAATAGTTGTTGATTTTAAATGCTTCAAAATCATGCCTTGTGGTATACCGTATGTGAGAATCAAAAACATCGCCTTCATAAAGAGAAGTGAACCCCGGGAGTAAAAGGTTTGATAAAACTTTTACAGCGTTATCTTCTTCAATAAAGTTCCTAACGATAAATGCAATTCTACTGACTTTGGTCAAATTTTTGAAAAAATTAAAGAGAATAACGCTTTTTTCTAATATACTATCTTTCTTGTCAGAAAACTTTTGTTTTCCTTCTCCTGCAACAAAAAAATCCACCCTCTTTCTTGAAATGTTGATTCTATAGACCCCGTTACTAGAGGATATTTGAACAACTGGAACTTGTGATATTTCTGATTGATTGGGGATAGGTAATATAAGAGGTGGTTGGTCAAAAATATTTGGGAATTTATCAGATAATTCACTCCAGATTTTTTCTGGCTTAGCAAGTGTCTGTTGAAAAAAAATAACTGTTTGCGAATTCACAAAAATTTCTTCTGGCATATTTTTATTTATTATCTCCTAGTTTTTTTAAGTCGGCCATTTGAATTGGGCTAGTAATTTGCGGCGGAGTCATGTCTATTTCTCCGAATGTTTCTTCATATTTTTTAACTTGTCCGTTAATCCAAGTGGCTATGCTTTTCATGGTTTGGGGCACGGCAGCAAAAGAATCCAGGTTATTTCCTGAAGTAATGGCAAAGTAAAAAACATTTTTCGCGTGAGCTCCAATCGCACCATCAACAAACTTCTTTGGTAATTGATTTATATCTATTTTTGTCGGGTCAATCATGGTTTTTATATATTTTACTGATAACTTTTATATTATACCAAATTCAATGCGAAAAATCAAATTTCGTCTCCGAAATCTCTCCTAAAATGTATTTTCAATGACTTTATCTGTTGTGGAATTTATTCCAGAGCATCGCGAAAACGTAACCGAAAACATATCCCACGATGAAGGTAATGATAACCAAGCCGATCGAGCGTCCCAGGTTAAAAGGCATGACCACGAAAGGATTATTGAGGGAATGCATCCGATAAACAAAATCCATCCACGGCTGCGCCCAACTGAAGGCAATGGCGAGACCCCAAACGAAATGGATAAGCGCGATAAAAGAACCAAAAACCAAAGCCGCTTTATTTTTATTCATAAGAGTTTGATTAGCGCTGTTAACGTTCGACCTTT
>LCGB01000009.1 GCA_000999465.1 Candidatus Nomurabacteria bacterium GW2011_GWB1_43_19 | reverse complement strand
ATCTCCGCCAGTTTGGCATTGGACTGGATGAAGGATTTTCGGGGCGGGACTTCGGATCCCATCAGAATATCAAAAATCTTATTGGCTTCTTCGGCGTCGTCAATATTGACTCTTTTAAGCACTCTGTTGGTAGGGTCCATAGTTGTTTCCCAGAGTTCTTCCGGGTTCATTTCTCCGAGACCTTTAAAGCGCTGGATGTGAATTTTATTAGGTTTGGCTTTTCCTTCGGCTGACTCAGGACCTCCCTCCTCCGCTTCTGCTTCGGCGGGCAAGTCGGCTGCCTGAATTTCAGAAACCTCCGCACTTTTGCCGACAATTTTTATTTTTTCATCGTCGGTATAAGCATAGGAAATTTCTTTTCCCTTTTTTATCTTGTAAAGCGGCGGCTGGGCGATGTAAATATATCCGGCGTCAATAACTTGCCGGAAATAGCGGTAGAAAAGCGTCAGGAGCAGCGTGCGAATATGTGAACCGTCCACGTCGGCATCGGTTGCAATGATTATCTTGTGGTAACGCATTTTATCCAAATCAAAAGTATCTCCGATGGAAGTGCCCATGGCGATGACCAGCGACTTCACTTCTTTGGATGCCAGCATCTTGTCTATGCGCGCGCGTTCCACATTCAAAATTTTTCCGCGAAGCGGAAGAATCGCCTGAGTGCGACGGTCCCTGCCCTGCTTGGCCGAACCACCGGCAGAATCCCCCTCCACCAGGAAAAGTTCCGACTCTGAAGCATTTTTGCTCTGGCAATCGGCCAGCTTCCCCGGAAGAGTCATTCCTTCCAGCGCTCCCTTACGGAGCACCGAATCCTTGGCCGCCTTGGCGGCTTTGCGGGCCCGCAGCGCCAGAATTGACTTGTTGATTATGGATTTGGCCTCATCGGGATTTTCCTCCAGGAAACTCCCAAAGGCCTCGCCGAAGACGGTTGCCACCGCCCCCTGGGCTTCCATACTGCCCAATTTTCCTTTGGTCTGACCTTCAAATTGTATCTCGCGAAGTTTTACGGAAATAACGGCAGTCAGCCCTTCCAGAACATCTTCGCCGGTAAATCCTCCCTCGGACTCTTTCATTATCTCGTTTTTTTTGCTGTAAGTATTGAGTGTCCGGGTCAGCGCGGTTTTGAATCCGGTAACATGCGTCCCTCCCTCCTGGGTGTAGATATTGTTGGCGAAAGGAAAGATGCGGTCCACGATATCATCCACGTATTGGAGAGCTATTTCCACGCCGACATTATCCAATTCTTTTTCAACATAAAAAATATTATTCTGAACCGGCTTCTGAAACTTGTTATAATATTTCACCAGCGAAACCAGACCGCCTTCAAAATAAAAAGAAACCGAAGGAAGTTCAAGCTCAAGTTCACGAAAATAAAACACATCCTCGTCGTTCAGGCCCTTTTTATCGTCCCATCCCCGGGCGTCAACGATTAAAATTCTCAGTCCCCTGACCAGGTACGCTTGCTGGCGAATATGGTTCATCACCGTATTCCAATCAAACTTGCCTTCGCCAGAGGCGGATCCGCCTTGGGCGGAGAAAATTTCCGGGTCGGGCTCAAAGGTAATGATGGTTCCGTGCATTTTTGAAGCGCCGATCTTTTTCACGGCGGACTTTTTCTTGCCTTGAGAATATTCCTGAATATATTTGCCGCCATCTCTGTGCACTTCCGCTTTACAGTAAATGGAAAGGGCATTGACCACCGACGCTCCGACTCCGTGCAGACCTCCGGAAACTTTATAACCGCTATTTTCACCGCCAAATTTTCCTCCGGCATGAAGCGTCGTCATCACGGTTTCCAGGGCGGAGACCTTTGTTTTTTTATGGATATCCACCGGCACTCCTCGGCCGTTGTCAGCCACGCGTATGCGATTATTCGGAAGAAACACAATTTCAATATCATTGCAAAAGCCACCCATTGCCTCGTCACGTGAATTGTCAAAAATCTCCCATACCAAGTGGTGTAAACCCTCCGGCCCTGTTGTACCGATATACATGCCCGGGCGACGTCTGACGGGCTCCAGACCCTCCAGGACGGAAATGTCAGAGGCATCATAATGGTGCCCCTCTTCGGCACCTTTTTGGCCTGTTTTCTCTTTTGCCATATGGATACATTATAGCAAAAAATCAAGGCAAATGCCAGTCTTTTTTTTGTTAAAAACCTTTACTTTTAAGTCGTTTTTCTCTAAACTACAAGAATGACAAATTATGAAATATCTTCTCCGGAAGAAGCAGCCCTAAGGAAAGATCTGGAACAAAAGACCGACGCTTATTCAATGCGGTTAAAGCGCTATCTTTCTATGCCAGATTTATCTCGCATGCCGGGCAGTCCGCTGGCGCAAATCATTGCCTTGGTTAAGGAAGCGCCGTCGCTGAAGAATTTTGACGACATTAAAATTCCGGAGATTATTCCCGTAAAAATTCTCTTTGATTTATTCAATATGCCCCCGGGTCATCCGGCGCGGAGTAAGTCCGATACCTATTATGTGAACGAGGAAAATGTTCTCCGGACTCATGATACCGTCATGTGGTATTATTATTTTAATCATCCCGAAGTTAAAGAACGAATAGCGAGAGAAGAAGATTTGGAGGTGATTTGCTACGGTAAGGTTTATCGCAAGGATGAGATTGACCGCCATCATATGAATGTCTTTCACCAGTTCGGAGGACTATATCTCACTTCCGATAAAAAAAAACAGGTGAAGCTGGATGATTTAAAGAACGTGCTTTCGGAAATCGCCAGGACTATTTTCGGGCCGAAGATAAATATCAGTTTTACCCCCGAAATTTTTCCCTACACGGACCCCAGCATTGAAATGAATATTGAAATAAACGGGCAATGGGTTGAAATGGTGGGCTCGGGATTGCCCAGGAAAGACGTTTTGGCTAATTTCGGCCTGACCGGATACAATGGCTGGGCTTTCGGCTTCGGTTTGGAGCGTCTCGCTATCGCCAGTATGCAGTTGCCGGATATCCGTCTCCTTTGGTCCAATGACGAGAGGGTGAAAAAACAGCTCAAGCTCGGGTATAAATTTATTGAGGTAAGCAAATACCCGCCTATTGTGAGAGATATTTCCTTTGTGGTAAAAAACGATTTTATTCCAAATGATTATTTTGACCTGGTCAGGGAAACAGCGCCGGGCTTGGTTGAAGAAGTGAAGCTCCTTGATAAATATGAAAATGCCGAAAAATTCGGCGCGGAAAAAACAAGTTACGCTTTCCGGATTACTTATCGGTCGCTTGACCGGACTCTGACTTCCGCCGAAATTGACAATATTCATAAAAAAGTAGAGGACTCGACGACGAAAGTTTTTGGAGGAGTAATTCGTTGATTTATTTTGCGGTCATTAATTTGGCAAATTTCTTCGGCCAACAGAGCAAGCGCAGGTGTCAATAATTAACTTTTATAAATTTCCGCCATTTTGCAGTATTCGCACTCGGCATTATTGCTTGCCCGTCCTCTGGCGTGGCCGTAAGAATTATAATGGCATTCCCGTTCAATCCAGCGCCCGTTTTTCAAAAGTTTATCATAGTCCGTAATGTCTTTTTTAAGCAGTTTTATTTCTTTCTCACCGATAATTCTGTCATAAAAACTTTCTTTCGGATTTTTAGCTTCCAGAAATTCCAGCCGGCTCTGTCTGGCAACGACTTCCCATTTGGGATTCTCCTTTAAAAGATATGAATACATTGCGAGTTGCCTTAAATTTCCGCTCATTCTCCCCTCCTCGTCTAATTTCTCAATTTCTGACTTTTTTCTTGCTCCTCCGGTCTTAAAATCCGTCACTCTTACTTCTCTTGCTTTCTTGCTGCCTAAGTTTTCAATCAGATCTATTTTGCCGTAAATTTTTAGATGGGGATAATCAGCGTTTTTAATAGTGATGCTCTCCTCGGTCTTGCGACTCCGTTCTATTTTAGGCAGACGATTTTTCACCCAGTACGAAACCGCGCTTAAAGTTTCCCCGCCCATTCTCGCTCTTTCCCTGGGACCTCCGAATTTCCGCTTTAAAACTTCTTCGGCAACTATGTTCTTTATGCCCTCCTCCGACAGAGCATTCTCCATTTTTAAAATCCGGTCTAGTGAAGCATGGACCGCAATACCGAACTCCAAAACTTCGATTTTTTCTTTAGGCAGTTGTAATAAATTTTCAAAAAACCATTTCCATGGACATTCAAAAAAATTATTAAGGAGGGAGACGGAAACATATCGGTCTTTATATTTACTCTCCGCCAATTTTACCAGATTGGACAGGTTTTTGTTCTTAGAAATAGTTTTCTTGGAAACTTTGATCTTTTCTTTCTTGAAAACTTCCGAAGGTAGGTCTGCTATGATTCTGGCTAACTCCTGTTCCCCTCCTTTTACGGACTCTCGCGAGTAGGAAAGCACACAAAACCTCTTGGCGCGGGTTATGGCGACATACAGCTTGCGCTTGATGGCGTCAATGTCGCGCTCTTCCACCTTCGCCGCGATACTCTCCGGCAGAGTGAAACCCAATTTTCTTCCTCCGGCCAGCGACCGCTCGTCCATGTGGGCAATCCAAACATAATCAAATTCGAGCCCTTTGGCGGAATGCATGGTAATAACTTTGACCCCTTTTTTCTCCGGGGAGAGAACGGGGATGTGCTCGCCGTAGGAACCCAGCTTCTCCAGATACGAAACAAATTCACTCAAGGCGATGTCTGGATTTTTCTCCGCCTCTTTAAGATAGAGGAGTAGCACGGTATCCAAAATTTCTTTGCCGGAAACAAGCTTGTTCTCTGTTTTTTCTTCATTAAACAATTCTTTGCCGATTATTTCTATTAACGATTTAGGGTCGTTCCCTTTGGAATCATTTTTCCACTTTGCGAGTTTCCCTATCCATTTATCCGTATTGCCGCCCGGAGAGAAAAGCGAGGCGGGTCTGTTTAAGAGCTTATCGAAAGATAAGTCGCGCATATTTTGTGAAATGAAAAAATCGTATGTCTCATAGGGTCCCACGCCCGATGCCTTGTCCAAAAAAGAGAGCGCGAGGGACGGGGTATCGCCGCTATTGATTATTTTCAAAACCCGGAGCAACGCCCACATTTCCTCCTGGTCGAAAAGGTCAAGCGCCTCGGTGGTGGAAACCGGCACCCCGAAACGATGGAGTATCTCAAGCGCCCGGCGGACCTGTCTGTTCTTCGGCACCAAGATGGCGCAATCGTCCGCATTCACCCCCTTTTTGATTTTCCCCTTGATATCAAGGACAGCCGCGACAATTTCCTCCTCCGGAGAACCGCCCTCAAGAAGGCGGATCGGGTGCTTTTCTCCGCTTTGGCTTTTCAATTTCTCCCCGGAAAGCACGCTTTGAAGCAGAGCGTGGGAAGCGTCAAGAATTACCTGGGTTGAACGGTAATTGTCGGTTAAGGTAATGAGCTTGGCGTCCGGAAATGTCTTCCGGAAGCCGGCGAAGTATTCAATTGAAGCGCCGCTGAATCCGTAGATGAGCTGGCGGTCATCGCCGACCACGAAAATGTCCGGCCTCTCCACCTTCGCCCAGACCCGGGCCAGGAACTCGTTCTGCACGCGGGAAGAATCCTGATGCTCGTCCACCAAAATATACAAATATCTCTCGCGGATGAGAGAGGCGGCCTCTTCGGAGTTTTCCACGATTTTCACCAGGAATTCCAGGACGTCGTCGTAATCCAGCCAATTCTTTTCTTTTTTCGCTTCCTCGTATAACTTCAAAAATTTTACTATCTCCCGGCTCCGTTCCAGACCCTCCATTTCTTTCAGGACTTCTTTTTTGAGTCCCCCTTTACTCCCGCCCCTCTTGGAAATACTGCCTCCATCGTTTTTTAAAAATTTTATTTCTTTTTCAATTGCGGTTTCGAAATTTTCTCTGTTAATTCTCTCCCGTTTTAAAAGCGAAATAAGGGATTTCAGATCCTCAAAATACCGCATCCCGTTGCCCCGCGGCCGCAGATATTCCCAATCATTCTCGTTTAAGATATGGTCAAAAAATATCGCCCGGTCGGCATCTTCCATAAGTTTCGGCGCCTCTTTGAGCCCGAGAACCTTAAAATGCTCCCCGATTATTTTCATCCCAAAACTATGGAAAGTAAAAACATTAACCTGTTCCCCCGCCTCCCCGATGTAGCGGCGCAATCGCTCCTTCATGGCATCCACTCCGGAATTGGTAAAAGTGAGGCACAGGATTCCGTCCGCCTTGATATCGGTCTTTGTCAAAATATTGGCAATGCGGAGCGAGAGAACCTGCGTCTTGCCCGTGCCCGGGCCCGCCACCACCATTACTGGTCCGTCTATCGTGTCTACGGCTTCTTTTTGGGCCTTATTGAGCTTTTTGTATTCTTCCGCAAATACCTCCGTAGCCATACGGACATTCTAACACTTTTTTCTTGTTTTTTGCTCCGTTGTTTTCCCGTCAAACTCCGGGCCGTCCGCTTCCGCTTCCGCCTTAGTGGCCCGGACTACCCCATCTTGATGGTGAGCCGGAGAATAAATGTTGCCGTCAATCAGGCACCGGCCCTGCCCTTTTTCAACGCGGAAAAACTGGTCGTTGTCGGGATGAATTTCCGTCCCGATATCTTCCTTGGGTTTCAAACTCATCAAAACCAGCTGGCTGTGCTTGCCGGTATACAGAACTTTGCGGAAATTCTTGTTCTCCAGGGACTCTTTTTCTATATTGGCGTTGAATCCTTTCATGTTTAATTTATAATTTTGAGTTTTTATAATTTTCTCCATCGGGAATTAAACTGGTAGTAGGCTAATTATATCACACAAAAAATGCGTGATTAAAGATTAAGAATAATTTTTGCAAAGAGGTAAAAGGACGCGGCGGCAAGGATAATTGTGGAAATATACTTGAGCCACTTGGCCAAACCAGCTTTCTCCAGTACCCCCAGCCAGATTAAGAAAAACCCGACGAAAAATAGAAGAAGTTCGGGAATAAAAAAATTTTCCCATAAATGAGAAAAGTTCTGCTTGTCGACTAAATCAATAAACCGCGTGAAAACATATACTCCAACTATTAATACTGATCCGCTTATTATTTTATTCATATTAATATTATACACCTTTTTGCGGAGGGTGAGGGATTTGAACCCTCGATGAGATTGCTCCCATACCACCTTTCCAAGGTGGCGCACTAGACCGCTATGCGAACCCTCCTTACAACAGATTATACTAGCATATTTAAAAATTCTTTTTCCTCCAGAATTTTTACTCCGAGTTTTTGCGCATTCTTGAGTTTGGAGCCCGGGTCTTCCCCGGCCACGACATAGGAGGTGTTTTTTGACACCGAGCCGGAGATCTTACCGCCCAGCGCCAGGATTTTTTCCTTGGCTATTTCGCGCGACATTCGGGCAAGCGTGCCGGTTAGGACAAAATGCAGTCCACTTAATTTTCCTTTTTCCTGCTTCTTTACTTTTTCTATCACTACCCCGTTTCTTTCCAGTTTTTTGATAAAATTTAGGTTGTTTTTATCGTGGAAAAAATCATAAACGCTCCGCGATACCGCCGGCCCGATATTCTCTATTTCATTAATCTCGGAGACACTCGCTTCCTCAATTTTCTCCAGAGCGCCGAAATTTACCGCCAAGTCCCGCGCCGTCTCCTCTCCCACATGGAGTATCCCAAGCGCCCAGAGAAGACGCGAAAGCGTAATTTTCTTTTTATTATTTATTTCATCGATTATATTTTCTGCCGATTTTTTTCCAAACCTTTCTAAAAGAGAAATATCTTCTTTTTTGAGAGTAAAAATGTCCGCCGCGTCGGTAATCAGACCTTCGTCCTTGAACCTTCTCAAAATTTTCGGCCCCAGTTCGTATATTTCAAAGACAGATACAAAGTGTTCAAGATATCTTTCATCCTTGGCGGGACATTTGGGATTACTGCAATAGTGCGCCACGGATACTGCCAGCGAGTTCCCCTCATATTTTTGCCCCCTGCGCCCTTCTTTGGGCGCTTTGGGCTCAAAGCGGGACCCTCGGGGATCAAAAATCCGAGGGGAACCCGTCGCTCGCTTCTCCACTTTTCCGCCGCAGACCGGACACTTCTCCGGCATTTTAAATTTTTTCTCCTTGCCTGTACGCATCCGGGTCAGCACTTCCACCACTTTCGGAATCACATCCCCGGCCTTCTCTATCACCACCGTGTCCCCGATGCGCAAGTCCAGGCGCTCTATCTGGTCCATATTGTGCAGGGTCGCTTTGGACACTTCCGAGCCCGCCACCAGGGTGGGCTGGAAAATAGCCAGAGGGGTCAGCACGCCGGTCCGCCCGACATTGACCTTCACATCTTCTATCACCGTGGTCGCTTTCTCCGCCGGGTATTTAAAGGCAACCATGTAGCGCGGGGCCTTGCCGATTACACCAAGCATTTCCTGCAGTTTCAAATCGTCCACCGAAACAACAATACCGTCCGTGCCATAAGGGAGATCCGGCCTGATTTTTTCAAATTTTTTTATAAATTTTATCGCTTCCTCCAGATTGCCGCATTTGGCGTCCAGCTTTTCCACCTTAAATCCGAGATTGCGGAGCATTTCGTGTTTTTCGGAATGGGTAATGGGGAGGAAGGCAGTTCCCGAAAAACTCCTTAACCCCATTCCTCGCTCCGCTCGGAACGGCACGCCCCCGCCCGTCGTTTTTCGGGAACTGCCTTTCTCCAAATACATATCGTATGCAAAAAAATCCAATTTTCTTTCCGCCGCCAGGGCGGGGTTAAGCTGTCTCAAACTTCCGGCCGCCGCATTGCGGGTGTTGGCAAAAAGCATTTTTCCTTTTTCCTGGTTTTCCAAGTTCAATTTGACCAGCATTTTCTTGCTTAAGAGAGCTTCCCCTCGGACTTCCAGGAATTTTTGGGAAGGTTTTTTTAATATAAGAGGTATGGAATGTATGGTTTTGAGATTTTGGGTTATGTCTTCCCCGATAAATCCGTCCCCTCTGGTGGCGCCCCGTACAAAAGTTCCATTTTCATACAGGAGCGAAACCGCCAGGCCATCAAATTTCACCTCGCAAAAATAATCGATCTTATTCTCCGGCCCGCCTTCGCCCTGCTTCGGCGAGGTAAACAAAAGTTTTTTAATTCTCTTTTCCCAATCCCGGAGCTCTTTTTCGCTAAAAACATCATTCAAGGAAAGCATCCTGGTCCGGTGTTTTACCTTTACAAATTTATCAAGAGGTTTCCCCGCCACTCTGTTTTCTTCTGCGTTAACATCCGCGTATTCGGGATATTCCTGCAGCAGTTTCTTGAGCTCCCGAGTCAGGGATTCGTAGATGTCATCAGTAACATTGGGCGCATTTTGCGTATGATACGCATTTCTAAACCGCGCGATTTCTTTGCGCAGTTTTTTTATTCTTTTTTGGGCTTCTGTTTTATCCATCCCTAATAGTTTGATACAATTTCGCGTTCAATTCGATCCGGATTGCTTGAATTGCACGACCCGTCGCCGATATTATACCCCTTGGAAACAATAGTAGTAGCCGGCTCAGCAGTTTTTTCAATTGTGACTTTGGCGCAACTCTGCCCTGAACTGCCTAGTCCGGTAATAATTTCATTCCAGGTGCCGGGAACCGGTGTATAAATGCTGGATGGGGACTTGTCTTTGAAAAGCACATATTCTATACCAGTGTCTGCCGCAAAAAAGGCGTTATTGGCGTCTTTGGCGGAAGTGCCAAATTTAACTTCTTTAAGCGCAATATTAGCAACACCTAACGATATCGCCAAAAGAATACTTGAAATAGTAATGGCAAAAAGCATTATAAAGCCCTTATTTCTTTTTATTTTTTGTAAAATCATCTTAATTATTCTATCCAATTAAATAAATTCTCCGAAAAAGTTATGCTGTAAGACCCGGACCCTTGTGTCCATGAAACATCAGAAAAAATTTTTACTTCATCCACATTTACTGTTGTCATCCAAATTTTACGAACGAAACCGGAATCAGCGCCACCTATTGGATTAGTACTATAACTTCCGTTACTTTCATATAATTTACAATTATTGGGATCATTACATACAACAACAACATGTGGAAAAACTGTATCAAAACGACATCCGTTACCTGGATTACATGGAGCTAATTTAGCCTTGAATCCATTCCAACTATTTCCGGGCACTCCGGTATATAAAGTATAAGTATCTCGCATATTTCTAATGTATTCAATGCCTTCCTGAGCCAGATATGAAGCCAGTATTTTTTTCTTGGCATAATTGTTATTGGCAATACCCTGGGTCAGAACCACCAATAAAGCCATAATTGACATGGTAAAAATAGATACGGCTACAAGTGTTTCTATCAGAGTAAATCCGTTTTTTTTATTTTGCTTGCCCTGCTGTGACAGGATGAATTTAATAAATTTCTTCATAATATTTTAAATATCTATCAATCTTTGGGACACGGAAGTTTGAAGAGAAAAAGGCGTGACCACATCTTTGAAGGTTATTTTACCGGATAATCTTATGCTGACGAATGGCTGTTGTTCGTCTGCGTTGGAATCAAAAGGTTCCGCGCCCAGCACCGAGAAAGAAGAAGCGGGGTCAATTACCACTTCAATGGGGGTCAACTGGACAAAACTGTTCGCTCCGTCAACTGATTTGAAAATTTTCCCGTCGTTACTTATATAATAAGCCCATTGGTCGGTGAAGGTGGAAGAACTGCCGTTGGCGTATTCAAAAACTATCGCCCAACCGTCAGCGCAGCTCCTGGCGGCTCCCAGGGTAGCCGGCGACAAAGTGGGATTACTGGCGTCAAAACACTGAAAATCAAAACCGGTTCTTAAGTTTCTGGACATATCTTCCATAATAAAACTCAAGTTGTCCATAATGGACCGCATGCTCTGCGATTTTTGGTGGAGCAGGTTAGCGTTTAAAAGCGCGCCCATGCCTGCCATGACAATAATTATAAAAAGAGAAATAGCAATCATTGTTTCTATTATTGTGTAGCCGCCTATTGCTGATTTTTGCATATCTTGTTTCATAAATTAATTTACCTGAATCCTGCCTGAGGGATAAATTTTGATAAATGATATCACTTCCTTTGGAGAAGCTATTGTAATTCGGATATAATCAAAACCGCTTACTTCTGTGCCATTGGAATGAAAAACCGCTCTGGAATCCGGTCTTTTAAAGGTAACGGACAGAGGACCGATTGAAACACCCGAAGGGCAGTCAACGCCGGTGCATTTTTCTATTTGAGATATTAAATTTCCTTTCGTTATGTTTATAGTATTCAAGCTTTCCGACCCGGCTTCATAACCACTTAAATTGTTCAGGTCAACAAAATAAACAAATTGTGTCGGGCTAGTCAAATCAAAAGAAACTCCGTATGAGGGCTTCCAGGTTAGAGGCGAGACAATTAGGCCGTACTGGGGTTGGGGCGGCAATTGGCCGGAAAGAGACATTTTCTGCGCTTCAACGACTTTCAAGGCGATGTCGCTGGCTAAATTTTTAATATCAACTTTGGCCTGAAAATCTCCGTAATTAAAAAGAACGATTGAGGTCATGGCGGAAAATATACTCAAAACAACAATAAGCTCTATATAACTCATTCCACCGTTCTTCTTTATTTTTTTATTTAACTTATTCATTTAATAAAAAAGATGTAGCTCAAAAAGAAACGCCAGGAGCGCGCCCAAGACCAGATACGGGGCAAAAGGAATCTCGCTTTTCATTTTGTGATTTTTGGTAAAAAGAATAAGAATAATTCCGACGATAGCCCCAATCCAGAAAGCCAGAGCGGCGCCGGAGAGCAAACGGGAGGTGCCAAGCAACCATCCTAGGCCAACCGCCAGTTTGGCGTCCCCCAAACCCATCCAGGTTCCGGAAGAAACAAGCCAGAATAAAGCAAAGATAGTTGCTACCCAAAATCCCGATAAAAATTCCCAGATAGAAGGCATATGCGGGTAGAAAAGGCCGTTGCCGGAAACATCAAACAAGAACAAACCCACGAACGCCAAAATTCCAAAAACCAGAGAAAGCGCGTCGGGAATTATTTTGTGCTTCATGTCGTACACGACCACCACCAGCAGCAGAGAAAATGCGGCGGCATAATAAGCGTACATTAAACTGAAAATAAGCGTGTTCAGGAAGAAAATATCCTGGAATTTCAGAAACAGGGCGGCGAAAACTGAGGCGGTCGCAAACTCCACGAGCGGATATTGCGCGGAAATTTTGCTTTTACAGCTCTTGCACCGGCCAAAGAGGAAAAGAAAACTAAATAAGGGAATAAGCTCATACCAGCGGAGCTGCTTCTGGCAGGACATACAGATGCTTCTTCCTCCAAAAGATTTTTGGGTATTGAGCCGGATAATCACCACATTCAAAAAGCTTCCGATAATGAGCCCGAGAACGAAAAAGATTGTGGTAAGGGTAGAAATCATGAAGAATACTCGCCAGCCCTAATTATACCAAACGCATAATACGAAAACCACCCCTTTGGAGGCGGCTTTCGTTTTAAAAAGCAAACATCTTATTTTATTACAGGCAGGCGGTAGCGCTGGCAAGAATTGCCGCGGCTTCACCCTTAGACACGCCGGTAGAATCCACACACCAGTAGTTGTTGGAGCTCTCGGCAACTTTCAATCCGGAAGACACCGCCCAGGACAAATTGTTTGCGGCCAGGTGACAGGAAACCAGGGTTGCTCCACCAGCGGTAGTAAGAGTGCTATTAACCGTACCGCCCAAGGAATTAGCGGCGGCAGTTAACTGATTGGCAATGATCGCATTTGTGCAAAAACCGGTATAAGTATTTGGCGATAATGAATCGTAAAGAATTTCGCCTTGCGCTCTCATGTTTGCCAAGTTGGCCTTAATGGAAGCATTGGCTCCTTTGGCCCGCGCGGTATTGAGCGATGCCAGCACGACTGAGGCCAGAATACCGATGATGGCGACCACGACCAGAAGCTCTATCAAGGTAAAACCCGACTTAGATACTTTTCTTAAATTCATTTTATTTATAATTATTCTATTAATGTTAATTAAAATCACTTTAGCAGAACCATTTCGACTCCCGCCTAAATGACTAGTTCGGGCAGGTATTTTTTATACCCCAATTATATAACAGATGAGTAAGAAAGTTATCCACAGGGTAGTAGAGCGAAGCTCACTACCCTGCAGGCACCCTGTCATTTTTAGAACCTAACTGATGCTACCGGCCATATTGTAAATAGGCATCAAAACAGAAACCAGAAGTATTCCCACTCCCAAACCCAAAACCACAATCATTATCGGTTCTATCAGACCCACCAGCGTATCAACCGCGTCATCCACTTCCCGCACATAAAAATTGGACAAGGTTTTTAAAATAGTGCCCAGGGAGCCCGTTTCCTCTCCCACTTGCACCATTTGCACCAAAATTTTTGGTATTTGTTCTCCATACCTGTTAAATGCATCCGAAAGAGCCAAACCGGACCTTACCCCGTCCGCCACTTCTTTTAAGATTCTCTTATATACGTGATTTCCGACAACTTCGGCGGTAATCTCTATCGAGCGAACTATCGGAACGCCAGAAGTGAGCATTGTGTTTATATTGTCCGTTATCCTGGAAAGATAAAGTTTTTTATACAGATTGCCGATAAGCGGCACAGAAAGACGCATTGAATCCAAATATATTTTTCCTTTTTCGGTTACGGATAATCGCCAAACCCAAACACCCAGAAGCACAAAAAAGATTAGCACAAAAAAACCGTAATTAACAAAAAGATTTGAAACCGCAATGACTAATTTGGTATAAATGGGCGCTTCTTGTCCGGAATCCAAAATAATCGCGGAAAGTTTTGGAATCACGATAACAAACATCAGAATCATCACAATAAAGAAGGTAATAACAACAAATACCGGATAAATAAGCGCATTTCTGGTTTTGGAAGTAATCGCATATTGACGGTCTAAATATTCCGCCAAATGTAAAAATGTCTGATTAAGTTTCCCCGTCTCTTCACCCACCTTGACCATATTTATATAAAAATCCGAAAATACGTCCGGGTGCTTGGCTAATGCTCCGGAAATGGAAATCCCCGCCTGTAAGTCGTCGGTGATTTGGGCTAGTTTTCTGCCGAGAAGTTTGTTTTCCGTGTTGGTTGCAAGCATGGTAAAGGCCTTCAGAGCGGACACCTGCGCTTCAAATAAAGTTGAAATCTGTCGGGATAAAATCACGACATCTTTAGTGGAGACCCTTTCAAAAAAAGTCATTGACAAAAACGGTTTTTTTTGCGCTTCATCTTTGATGGAAATAACCACCAATCCCCTTCTCTGAATACCGCTGATTGCCACTTCGCGGTTAGGCGCGTCAATTTCTCCTTCTTTATTCACCCCTTCGCTGTTTATCGCTTTATACTTGAATAACATTTGTTTCCAAGCTAGCTAGCTGATAGCTAATTAGCCAATTATCTTAATAATTATAGCATGCGCTCAAGTCCTTTCGGGTTAAGAGAGTATTGGTAAGCATTTTCTATTGAAATTTCCCCTGCGCGCACAAGTTCTATGAGAGAGTGGTTCAAGTCAATCATTCCTGATTCCATCCCTGTTTCAATGACTACATCTATCTCATATGTGCGTTTTTCGCGAATCAAATTTGCTACCGCATTATTATTCAAAAGAAGTTCATAAGCGGGAATAAGACCGCCGGTGATTCGCGGAATTAGCCGCTGAGAAAAAATCCCCAGCAAAGAGGAAGCAAGCTGGGCGCGAATCTGGTCCTGCTGGTCTCCGGGAAAAGAATCAATTATCCGGTCGATGGTCTGGGAAGCGTTGTTGGTATGCAAAGTTGAAAGCACCAGGTGCCCCGTCTCGGCAGCTGTCACGGCAGTGGCGATGGTTTCCGGCGTACGCATTTCCCCTATCATTATCACATTAACATCTTCACGAAAAACTTCTTTAAGAGCCACATGAAAATTTTTGGTATCAATGCCGACTTCACGTTGGTTGATTATGGATTTATTGGGTATATATACATGTTCAATCGGGTCTTCAATCGTGATAATGTTGCGCGCCTGCTCGTTGTTAATTACATCAATCATTACCGAGAGAGTGGTTGATTTACCCTGCCCGACCGGGCCGACTACCAGGAAAAATCCCTGTTTTTTACGCGCCACATCACTCAAGATGGCCGGCAAATGCAATTCGGTAAGAGTTTTTACTTTCGGCACCAACCTTAGCACAATGCTGATTAATCCTTTTTGGAAGAAAGCGTTCCCGCGCAGCCTGGCTTCCCCCCGGAAATCATAAGAAAAATCCGCTTCCTGATTTTCCATAAACCGGTTAATTTTTTCTTTGGGTAGGAGCTCGCCCAGAACGCCAACCGCATCCTCTTGCGTAAAAGCTGGATTCTTAACCAGAAATATCAGCTCGCCGGCCACACGGATAGCCGGCACGCGACCGGCTCCCAGATGCAAATCCGACCCCCCCTCACGGATGACTGTTAAAACAAGTTCTTCAAGTTTTTTCTTATAATCCATCCCGGTACTAAAATTTTATTTATTAATATTTATCATTATACCCCGTAATCAAAAATTTTGATAATGTTTTCCGTTTTAATTATTTTCGTTGCTGAAATTATACACCTCGGTAAAAGGAATAATGCCTTCCACCGCTTTCAGCATCGCATCCTCTATCATCATCAGCATTCCCTTTTTGCGAGCCGTTTTGTAAATCGCTTCACCGGTCGGGTTTTTTAATATCACGCTTTGCATTTCTTTGTCTACTCTGAACATTTCAAAGACGGCAATACGGCCCCGTGTGCCGGAAGGGCACTCACCCGAAGGAATTGTTTCGTACATTTTACCATCAATTCCAATTTCTTTTTTAAATTCCACCGGCAAATCTTTCATTTGTTCTTCAATTTGAGTTTTAACGATCGGGTCAAGCGGCACAAGTTTGCGTGACGATGCGCAGGTTAATCTGGCTAAACGCTGGGCGACGGACAGAATAAGAGTAGGTGCAATCAGGTACGGGTCAACACCCATGTCAATCAGGCGGGGAATCGCGCCAATGGCATTATTGGTGTGAAGGGTTGAAAGAACAAGATGCCCGGTCAGAGCCGCTTGAACGGCAAGTTGGGCTGTTTCCTTGTCGCGTATTTCTCCAACCATTATTATATCCGGGTCCTGACGAAGGATAGAACGGAGCCCCGAGGCAAAAGTATATCCGATTTCGGGCATCATTTGCGATTGATTGACATCCGACATATGGTATTCCACCGGGTCTTCTAACGATACAATATTACTTACCTCTTTATCGAGCGCGTTCATCATTGAATACAGGGTCGTGGTTTTTCCAGACCCCGTGGGGCCGGTAATTAAAATAAGTCCATAAGGTTTTCCAATCGCTTCTTTAATCATATTGAGATTGGTCTCCGACAATCCGAGCTGGTCTATTGCCTTGACTCCTTTTTCGGAATCCAAAATACGCATAACAACTTTCTCACCGTAATACGCCGGCATAGTGGAAACACGAAAATCAATATTGCGTCCGTCGATATTGGCGCTAAAGGATCCGTCCTGGGGCTTCCTTTTTTCATCCAGTCGAAGCCTGGCCAAAATTTTTACGCGCGCCACTATTCCGTTGTAAATATTTGACGGCAATAAGATGGTAGTATGTAGCGCTCCATCTACCCGGAAACGCACTTTGACTTTTTTCCCGGTGTATTCAATATGAATATCGGAAGCGCCTCCTTCCAAAGCATTGCGTAGAATGACAGCCACTATTTTTATGACCGGCGCATCTTCCACTATTTTTGCTTCTTCACCCGGTTTTATGTTTTGGATTTCTTTGCTCAAACTTTCCTCATTTACACCTTTAATTCCAAAAGTCTCGTCTGCATCCAACTCACTCAGCGCTTCTTCCACTTGGGTGGATATCCCCTTGTAGGCCTCCATTATGCTTATATAATCGCTTTTTGAAATAAGAAAAATCTTAAAAGGAATACCGAGTTTGGTGGAAATAAATTGCAACGCGTCAAGCGCCTGCACATCTTCTCCGTTTATGACACCCACTTCCAGTACTCCGTCCCGCAATTCAATCGGAACAAAATGGTAATGCGCCGCCGAATCCTCGGAAATATACTTGAGCGCGTCAAAAGATATTTTTTCCCTGTTTACTTGCTTGATCGGAATTTGCAAATATCGTCCTTTGGCTTCAAGAATTTTTTCTTCCGTTATGCCGGATTCAATCAGAGCTTCATCAATATCTCCATTGTGTTTCTCCTGCGCGAGACTTTTAATCTCGCCTATCTGGCTCTCACTAATTGAACCTTCTTTGGTTAATTCTTCTAAAAAACTCATAATTAATTATGGCTGGACTGGAGGGACTGATTCTTCCTCTTCTGCAATTGGCTCTTCTATTATTGGCTCGGAAAGATTGTCGGTCCCGAACGGAGCGAATGGGTTCGGACGGCCCTCTACGGTATCTTGCGTAATTACAATACTGGAGTCACGTAAACTGGCAAATGCATTATCAGCAAAAATAGCATCGTTTAATTTTATGTTTTTAACGTTCAGAAGTAAGGTTAAAAAATCTCTAGCGACCGAAGAGTTCTGGTCAAAAACCGATGTATCAAGCGCCACCCCGTTTGAGGAAGAAGAAATCAGGGTAGGAGGAGGAGAAGGTTGCCTTATAAAAAAAATATAAATCAAAACAAGAACCGTTCCAATCGATGCAAATATTACGATGTTTCTGATTTTTGGGGTTATCATTTTAATTTTTTAGCCAATAAGTTCTAATTTTAAAATCATATTTGTAAGCGTCGGAAGCGGAAGCGGTCTGGGTGCTTGTTCCCGTGCTGGTTTCGGATGAAAATTCAATAGACGTTACATCCACAATCCTGAGATTGCTCTCCAGGTCTTTGGTAAAATTGACAAAATTGCTGTAAGGAGCCGATATGGAAAATCCTAAATCAAAAGCTCCGTAGTCTTTGGGCGGTGGAGTTACCCCGCCTCCTTGTACCGCCGTGGCGCTTGCCTCCGGGGTTATTGTATCCGTTGTCTCTGTCGTACTGTATTTTACATCTTTCAGCACCATACCGTAAGGGGAAGCTATTTTTTCTATTTCCAGAATCAGGCGAATATTGTCAACATTTTCCGGTAAAAGTTTGTTGAGTTTTATTAAATTGTCCGGATTCATGGCGTTCTGTTTGGCTGTCAATTTGTCTCGTTCATTCTCAAGCGCTTTGGAATTATTCAGCGCTTCATTATAAGATTCCACTTGTGCCGGGAGCGCCGAAACATCGTTATAAAGAGGATTGGTAAATACGAAAAAAGCCGCAACGCTGATTCCTATTAAAATGACCGGCATTATGAATCTTGTCATAAAATTTAATCTAGAATCGGTCTTAGTTTTGTGTTAAAAGTGCCTGTTTGTAATCGACAAAGGAAGGATCGACCAAAAACTCCAAATCAAAAAGAACGTTGCCACTATTATCAAGCGTCAGGTTGGAAAAAATGGGGTCAATTATATTTTTATTTTTAGCGAAGAGATCGGATTGAAGGGCTACCGACTTATATCCGACAGCAATACCGGACATTTTAACGGTTACCTTTGCCTTTTTGTCATTTTCCAAAATGTAACTGAACTTGGTGTAACGGACGGTTTTCATGGTGATGGTTTCCAGCGCTTTAAATATGGGGGTAACAGCGATATGTTTGGATAAAATTTCGGTTGATGCGCGTAAGCGCTTGTCTAAGACCTGCAGTTCCGTTATTTTGGCCGGTTCAAAGCGATTTCTGGCCAGATTGAGAGTATTCTCCATGCCGACAATCTTTCTTGTCAAAATTCCTTTATAAAAATAAAGACCGCCGGTCGTCAAAAGCACCGTAAATAAAATAAAAACGGAAGCAATAAAAAAAATACCGACGGGCTGCGCATAAATAGCGCGCTCTTTAATTATGGGTTTTTTGGGTATAAATGATGTTTGAAAATTTTGCTCCATTTTCTTATATTATTATCTCACTTATTGCAATTTTCGCAATGCCAACCCTAACGCAACCGCAAACTCAGGACCCATGGTCTCTAGAATTTTCTCTAAAAATGCCGGAGCGCTAACCTTGGAAAAAGGGTGGCCGATTTCTATCTCGGCTCGAAAATTATTTGTCGCCACTTCCAAGAGCCCGTTCAAAAGAGACCCGCCGCCGGTAAAAATGACTTTGTTTATAGTTCTACTATACTTTTTCTCATACCCTAATAATACATTATTAGTTTCGGAAAAGATATAGTCAATGTGAATTTTGATGATATCAGCCAAGCTTTTTTCCGCCGGATTTCCAAAAAGGCCAAATTCTTTTTTCATTTTTTCCGCTTCCGCGAAAGGAATACTTAAAGATTTTGAAATGGAATCCGTCATGTCCGCCCCCCCTCTGTCTATTGTGTGATAACCCCTAACCGTACCAAATTCGACAATAGAAAGCTTAGTTTTTGACGCTCCAAAATCCATCAACAGAACCGGAGAAAGTTCATGCTCAAAATTGGCTCTAATTGAGGAAAATATTTCAATTTCAAAAAAAGAAGCCGAGAGCCGGCATCCTGAAACAATAGAGCGGTATCTGTAAACCGTGTCATTTTGTGTCGCAATGACAAGTATATTTGTTTTATCCGTCGGCTTTTGTGGAATACCAGAATCATCCGGAGTTCCGTCCATTTCTTCGTGAGAAGATTCCTTCTGGGGTAGTATAAAATAATCCAGTGAAACTTCCGCAATCGGCACCGGAATATATTTGCGGGCTTCGGTGGAAATAATCTCCGCTATTGAATTTTCTTTGATTTGGGCCGGAAGTTCAAGGGTGAAAATCAAACTTGACTGCACGGGAATGGAAAAAGCCGCTTCGGGGAGAGTTACCCCGGATTGCTTCAAGACCTCTTTCAAGGCCTCCACTATTTTATCAACCGAGAGATTGGTAACATGCCCCACATCAAGTTGGGCGTAGGGACCCAGCGCTATCGCCCCATAGGTTTCAAGAATCGCCTTGCCGCCTTTTTTTTTAATCTCCACTATTTTAATCGCGGAAGAGCCAATATCAATACCAACAGCGGAATCATCCGACCCGCTTCTAATTGTGCTTATGCTTGAGAAAATTTTTTTTAACGGATTATCCATTTATGCTAATATTATAACATAAACCTGTCCTGTTGGAAATACACATGACTCAAATAAATCACAAAACATTATTAATAAAATTTCCAATGGGATGCGTTTTTTAAACACCATATTGGATATAGTTTTTCCTGTGAATTGTGTAGCCTGTGGAAAAAGTGGGGTGGATTTGTGTGTTGTCTGCTTGAATGATTCTCCCGAAGCGAAACGCGAGAGCGTGAAATGGATTTTTCCTTTATACGACTATCGCCACCCTCCCATCAAAAAGGTTCTGTGGTTGTTGAAATATAAAGGTAAAAAAAGATTGGCGAATGTTTTCGCGGAAGTTATGTACGGGAGAATATTGGAAGAGCTTTCGGAACTCAGCGTAATGGAAAATTTCCGCAAGCCGGTCTTGATTCCCATTCCCCTGTCAAAAAAAAGATGTCGGGAACGCGGATACAATCAGGCAGAATTAATCTGCCAAGAATTAATAAAAATAAACAATTTGCGCCATGGCGTATATCTAAAATTAGAAAAAGATATTTTAATTAAACCGAAAGATACAAAACACCAGGCGCACATTGAAAACAGGTCGGAACGCCTGAAAAACATCATTGGTTCGTTTACCGTAAAAAATTCCGAAATAATTAAAGGGAGGAATATAATTTTAATAGACGACATCCTGACCACCGGCGCGACATTGAGTGAAGCGCGGAAAGTTTTAAAGCGAGCCGGCGCGCGCAAAGTTATCGCCTTCACCGTGGCGCATTAGAAAAATTTTAATTCCACATATCCCAGATCATACCGGCAATATTTCTCGGTTTACCCTCAAGCGCGTAATAATGTAAATCTATAAACGGCAGAGAATTACATTCAATAATCCCCCACCTCTGTGAATTAGCGTCTTTGGTTGGATCGGGAATTATGCAATCAAAACCTACCACCGACAAATTTACTATTCTTTCGGCTTTTTGTAAAACAGGAAGAAAACTCGGATGGAGATTGTCGGGCATTTCTTTTGTTGCGCCCCCGAATAACCTGCCTATCCGGTGCGAAAGAGACAAGGAAATCCCTGCGGGCAAAATATCAAAAATAGCGAATCCCGACCGTGAAATATGGCCACGCAATTCTTGGGAAATACGTATGCGTTCCACCCGGTCGTGGCGTTGATTGTCTTTTTCCTCAATAAGTTCCAAAATTGTTTTTTTGCCGTCACCGATAAGAGTTGGGGCATTTCCCCTATAAAATCCGGCCAGAACTCCGCCGACAAAAGTCGCCCGGCAAACACTGCCTTGTAAATGTTCTTCAACAGTCAGATGAGAGCATATCTGTCCGGCTACATCAATACCGTCGCGAAATTGCTGCAAAGTATGAATATTGGTAATAGTGTGTCTGCCACGGGAACCTATTCGCGGCTTAACGATGATGGGTTTTGTTAGTTTTAAAAATATTTTTTTTTCATTTTTAACTGTATTTTTAAATTGCCAAAATGGCAACTCGAAATAAGACGGAACGGGGATGTTGTTTTTTGAAAATTCCCGCTTCAATACAACCTTGTCGTCCCAATTTTTATTCATATAAGAAAATTCCGGCCTTATGGGTATGCTTTCAAAATAAATATTTTGGCCGTTTATCTTTGCGCGATAAAAATCCAAGGGTCTGGACAGGAATATTACCTGTTCCATTGGTATTCCTCTCTTTATCGCTTCCTCCCAGATAATTTTGGAACGAAATGTGCGCGCCTTATTGATATCCAAAGAGAATTTTACAAGTCCAAAAAAGGAGAGCGTTTCAAATAAAAATCCGGGAATCAAGTCAATAAAATTTTTTATAAAATCGGGAACATATTTTATGGTTTTGATTGCGTGAGTATCAAGAACAACCGAAAAAATACTGTCAAAAAAATATAGAGAGTGATTTATGGGGGCATCTCCGCAATAGGAACAAAAACTTTTTTTTACCGATGGTTCATTTGCTTGTGGCATAACAACAATCAAAGAGACAGCTGAACGCTGTCTCTTTAAAAGTAACTAAATGGTTTTTTAATGGTCTCCCAGAATCATAAATAGATTGAGTTTAAAATTGATAATGTCCGACCACTTTCATTCTACCATATTTTGGAGAAATAAGACCCTAAACCGCTTTTTTGTGAGATGCTCGGCTGGCTTCTTCCTGCGCTTGTTTGGCTTCCTCGCGCTGAGCAACATTTAATTCTTCCGTAAGATGTTTAATTTCTTTCATCCAATATTCCACATCCTTTTGTCTTGCCTGGAGTTTATAAGTGGCCTCTTGAATTTTGTTTTGTAACTCTTGTATTCTGGACATAAAATTTATTTAGGTTATTAATTCGACTTACCTAAAAAGTATAACACATGCAAAAACAATGGGGAAATAGTTATAAAACAACCATAATAAAACATTAGGGGTTTAAACAACTTTTCCAGCTCTTTTTTCTTGTCCGGACTATATTTGGCTTCTATGAATTTCAGTACAATTTCCTGCTCGGCAAAGAAAGTTTTTTCATCTGTTGCCACATTAATAAGCTTATCTAAGGTTAGAGGCAGTAATTTTATTTTTTCTCCCCCATCCAGGTTCAGGTCTCCGACTTTTTTTAAGCCCTTGGCAACAAAAGTGTAGACCACCCAGTCAATCTTGCCCACCGGATGCCTGGCGTCCCAGAGAATAAATTTCTCGGCTTCGTATCCGCTCTCTTCCAGAAGTTCCCGTTTTGCCGCGGAAAGTATATCTTCCCCCTCATCCACCCGCCCACCAGTTGCACCGATAAAAGGGGGCTTGCCCGGTTGTTCCTGCTCGGTTAAAATTATTTTCCCGTCCGGCAACACCGGAAAAACAACAACGGTATCGGGGCGCTTTAATTTTTCAAAAATTATCCGTGTGCCGTCGTACATTTCCTGCTCCCATTGATAGACGTCAAAAATTACCCCCTTGAACACCCTCTTGGCGTGAGACGGAATCGGCTGTTTGGATTGTGGGCGTTTTATTTTCATGAATTTGTTTATAAAATTTTATATAAAATGTTTTTTCATAAAAGCCCTACCAGAACCCGATTTTAAATATTTCTCAAATTCAAATGCTTTGTATGTATTTTTGAAGGCAAAATACATTTCAAGTTTCAATGGTCTTCTTTCTTTAGTTGCGAGAACATGGCCGTTTTTATGTCTAAAGATTCTATCTTTTAAGTTGTCTGTACAACCAATATAAAAACCGTCTTTGCATTTTAAACTATAGACATAATACATTCACATAGTATATGTTGCGAAGGTCGCCTTCGCAAACCTTCTGCGTGCCGACTTCGCTAAAGCTTCGTCGAGTCAAAGGCGGATTTCATCACGCCGAAGGTTCGCTACTGCGAACCGAAGGCGGAGCCGGGCGGATTCGAACCGCCGAGGGGTTTTGAAGCCCCTGCCTCTTTAGCAAAGAGGTACGTTAGACCACTCTGACACGGCTCCCTGCGTAATTGATTACGTAACTAATTACGTAATTACTCTAACACATTAACGATATTTTTCCATACATTGTATTTAGTATATAATTTAAGCATGGAATTAAGCGACCAGCTGGAAACAAAATTTCCAAAGTTGGATGACAATCAAAAAAGGGCTCTGCGCCGGCTCAAAATCTTTTCGGTGGCAGATCTTCTCTTTCACTTCCCCATCCGCTACAGCGACATCAGCGAGGTGAAAAATATCGCGGATCTCTCCCCCGGGGACGTGGCTACCGTATATGGTAAAGTTTCCAAACTGAAAACCAAAAAATCTTTTCGCTCAAGGATGCCGACGGGCGAGGGAGAAATAACGGACCTCTCCGGGAAAATAAAAATAATCTGGTTCAACCAGGCCTACCTGGCCAAAATGATTAAGGACGGCGAAACCGTCAAGTTGACCGGTAAAGTTACAGCGGGGAAAAACGGCATTTATCTGGCCAATCCGGAGTTTGAAAAGATGCCGGACATGCCGATTGATTCGCATGATACTTTGTTCAAGTCGAGGCCTCCTGAAAATTTTTTGAACAACAAGGCGGTGACTGCGCGAGAAGTTGAAAAAAATTTTCAGGAGGCAGAAGGCCTTTCTTACCCCATATACCCAGAGACCCGCGGCATCACTTCCAAATGGTTTTATCACGCCGTTGAGAAAATATTCAAGGACAAAACCTTGGACAGAATTGAGGATTATATCCCGGATGATATTTTGAAAAAATACCATTTGCCTACCCTGAAGACAGCTCTGGTCTGGATTCATAAGCCCAAAAACAAAAATGACGCGGAGTCCGCGCGAAAAAGATTCGCTTTTGAAGAAGTTTTTTGCATTCAGCTGGAACGTCAGCACGATAAATTCGAATACAGAAAAAATAAATCGTTCCAAATAAAACCGAAAGAGAAATACGTAAAAGAATTTCTGCAAAGATTTCCCTTTGATGCCACCAATTCGCAAAAAAAATCTATTGACACCGTGCTGGCTGATATGGGTAAAACTTTTCCAATGTCCCGCCTGTTGGAGGGAGATGTCGGCTCTGGCAAAACAGCTGTCGCCGCCACGGCCAGTTATGTAACGGTACAGCAACGTCCAAACGGACAAAGTTTCGGAAATCTTCAAGTTGCTTACATGGCTCCGACGGAAATACTTTCCACCCAGCACTTTGAATCCTTTATAGAGTATTTCAGGCATCTGCCGATAAACATCGGGCTGATTACCGGCTCCGGTTGCCGGAAATTTCCATCAAAAGTAAATCTCGGCAACTGGACCACGATCTCCCGCGCGCAACTTCTTAAGTGGGTGGCAAACGGGGAAATTCCCATCCTGATCGGTACCCACGCTCTTATACAAAAAACCGTCAAATTTAAAAATCTGGCGTTGGTGGTAATAGACGAGCAGCACCGCTTCGGCACCGCACAGCGAAGAAAGCTGGTGCGCAAGGACAATATCGCCCCTCACTTGCTTTCCATGACCGCCACTCCCATCCCGCGCACGCTGGCGCTGACGATTTACGGAGATTTAGATTTATCGCTTCTGGACGAAATGCCGGCCGGGCGCAAGCCGATAATCACGGAAATCATCACGCCGGATAAAAGGAATGAGACATATGAAAAAGTACGCCAAGAATTAAAAGCGGGCAGACAACTTTATGTCATTTGCCCCAGAATTTTCGAGCCGGACCCGGAAAAAGAACTGGCGCTTAATGTGAAGTCCGCCGTGGAAGAAGCCAAACGCCTAAAAAGGGAGGTTTTCCGGGAATACGAAATAGGCATACTCCACAGCAAAATGAGCAAGGAGAAAAAAGAAAAGGTGATGGCTGAATTTACCGAAGGTAAAATAAATATCTTATGCGCAACTTCGGTGGTGGAAGTCGGCGTCAACGTGCCAAACGCGACCGTCATCATCATTGAAGGCGCGGAGCGCTTCGGTTTGGCCCAATTGCACCAGCTCCGCGGGAGGGTAATAAGAAGTATGCATCAAGCGTACTGTTATGTCTTCGCTGATGCGAAGCGACCCTCTTTCGCCAAGGCTACGGACGGGCAAGGAAAAACAATGGCTCGTCTTAATGCCTTGATTACCGCCAAAAACGGTTTTGAGCTAGCGGAGCTTGATTTAACGCTCCGTGGCGCAGGTGAACTCGGCGGCACCAAGCAATGGGGTATTACTGATCTTGGGATGGAAGCGATAAAAAATATCAGAATGGTGGAAGCCGCCCGTACGGAGGCAATCCGCCTAATAGAAGAAGATCCGGAACTTGCCCGCTACCCCCTGCTAAAACAAAAGGTCCGCAAAAAAGCCGGAGAATTCCATTTTGAATAATTATTTTCCCTCTCCTGAAGATTTTTTCCACATGTACCAAAACCATTTGCGATAACTTTCCGCCAAATCTTTGCTGTGGATAATGAAAAAT
This sequence comes from Candidatus Nomurabacteria bacterium GW2011_GWB1_43_19, assembly GCA_000999465.1. GTDB lineage: Bacteria > Patescibacteriota > Minisyncoccia > Phycocordibacterales > UBA9973 > UBA9973. Next base: position 882 of record LCGB01000009.1, on the reverse strand, counting down.
ATCGTATTTTCATCTATAGTCCCAATTCCTAAACCTGTGTAACTAACAACATAATCACCAAATATTCCAATTCCGGAATTGGTTGAGTACTCCTTGGGTAAAAATCTACATTGTAATTTCCCAGGGAAGTAATCGGGGAAATTCGGCATTTGGGTCTTAACTTCATAGTCAAATAATTGAATGAATTTTATTTTTTTACGGTTAGCTTCTTTGAAAAACGAATCCCTGGCTGCTTTGCCTATCCTGGGATCAAACCAGCCCCCTTTGGCGCCAATAAAATAACTATCCTCACCAACTCTCAATATGTCTCGCCAAACATTTTTCTGACCCTCAAGCCCTCTATAAATATAAGCTTCTTCTGACGCAACACGGTGAGTAAATTTTTTAAACAAGTCCGGTAATATTTTTTCTACTTCCTGTTGTTTTTCATTTGCTAATTCTAATAATTTGCCAGGGTCAACCGCATTGTATATGTTCTCTTCAGAAGAAAAAATTTCAAAGCAAAGTCCTTTATTAACCAGGCGCTTTATGGCGTCATAGGTGTTTCTCCTGTGAATATTTGCAAATATAGAAATATCGCTTACGGAGGATTCTCCTTTTTCTATAAGAGTTTCATAAATTTTTGCTTCGTTTGGACTTAATCCTAAATTCTCAAGGATTTGTTGATAAATCATATATTCATAGATAATTAATTATTAAATTAGTGGTGATATACATCACCATGGGGTGGTGTTGGCCACTCAATTAGAATGATATAGCATAGCTACAGATTTGTCAATTACATAAGGTAATGTGCACACACATATGGCGGTTTTCGGATAAACTCCGAGAATGAGCATTAGTATGGCTAAAACAATCAAAGAAGAGAGAATGAGATGGGTT
>LCGB01000008.1 GCA_000999465.1 Candidatus Nomurabacteria bacterium GW2011_GWB1_43_19 | reverse complement strand
GTCCTGATGAACGAAAGTGAAAAAGAAATAAAAAACGCGGTTGCTAAAAAGAAAAATGTCTTTATTTTTACGCTTAGAAAAGGCCTCGCCACCATGACCGTCTGTCGCGATTGCGGTGAAACAATGAGTTGTGAAAAATGCGGAGCGCCCTTGGTGCTTTACAGTTCATATAAAGACAAAAAAAGAATGTTTGTCTGCAACCGGTGTGAAAAAGAATCGGAAGGAGACCAATTCTGCGTAAAGTGCGGGAGCTGGAATCTTGTGCCTTTAGGTATTGGCACAGATACGGTATACGAGCATGTTAAAGAAATTTTTTCAAAGGAAAAAGTTAAAATTTTTAAACTAGACAAAGAATCCGCGAAATCAAAAAAGGGCGCAGGAACGATTATAAAAGAATTTTCCGTCCAAGGCGGATCCGCCTCCGGCGGAGAAGATACCGGTAAAATCCTCGTTGGTACCGAAATGGTGTTTTTTTATATGAAAAAGAAAACTCCTCTTTCTGTCATCGCTTCGTTCGACTCTTTGTGGAGCCTGCCGAATTTTAAAATGGGGGAGAAAATCATTCAAATTATGCTTTCAATAATCGGGAATACGACAGAGAAATTGATTATCCAAACTAAAAACGAAAACGATAGGGCAATTATGGCAATTAAAATGGAAAATTTATTGTCATTCGTGAGGGAAGAACTGGAAGACAGGAAAAAACTCGACTATCCGCCATTTAAGCGCTTTATAAAAATCAGCCACTTGGGCGACAAGGAACAAACATCAAAAGCGAGAAAATTGCTCAAAGAAATTTTTAAAGAATATTCTCCGGAAATTTTCAGCGGATTTGTGAAACAGTTTAAAGGCAAATATGTAACCAACGCGCTGATTAAAATCGACCCGAATAAATGGTCCTTGCCGGAAATTTCCACCGGCTCGTCTTTGGATGAAAATCTGCTGGCCAAACTTGCCTCTCTGCCGTCGAATTTTGACGTATTCGTGGATCCGGAGGATTTGTTGTAATACTTGACATATTTCTCTTGTAAGGTTAACTTAAAAAAGAAAGGGGGGCTTTCACATGGCAAAAAAGCCCTCTCGGCCCCGAAAGGGGCCAAGAGTAGTTATTGTCCGCCATCCAGATGAGATGGTGGACAAATGACCGCAAGAACGCGCGGAGAACATCCCGTCGCGTCCTTCGCGGATTTTTTTATTTTAGGCAAAAATTATTGTTATCAATATTGACGGCCGTCTAAAAGTGATAACATCTACGCAACAATTACCGTAAACTCTCCTCTTTGCTTTTCTTTATTTTTATTCAGATATTCTAAAATTTCCGCCGGCGTTCCCGTTTTAAATTCTTCATAAATTTTTGTCAGTTCCCGGGCAACACAAACCTTTTTATCGGGGCAAAATTTTACCAACGATTCCAGCGTCTTTAAAATTCGGTGCGGGGACTCATAAAAGACCATTGTCCTTTCCGAGATAGCAATTTCCTTAAATAATGTCTCCCTCCCTTTTTTGTGCGGTAAAAATCCGAGAAAGGTAAACTCATGAGTCGGCAAGCCAGAAGCTGAAAGCGCGGCAATGATCGCTGAAGGTCCTGGTATGGGTATAACATCTACGCTATCGCTGAGATATTCTTTTATTTTAGAAACAAGCAGGGCTCCGGGGTCCGAGATTCCCGGAGTGCCGGCGTCCGACACCAAAGCCAGGTTTTTTCCCTCTTCCAGCAATTCAAAAATCTTATCGGTTTTAGAGAGCTTGCTCTGGGCGTGATAGCTCATTGTCGGTTTAACAATTCCGTATTTATCCAGGATTTTTTTTGTTTCCCGTGTGTCCTCGCATAATATCAAATCCACGTCTTTAAGCGTTTCTATAGCCCGGAGCGTAATATCTCCCAAATTCCCTATCGGCGTCGCAACCACATAAAATTTAGACATATTTTTATACTGAGCCAGTCGAATGTATTATTTTCTATACTTTCTCGTCCTCCATTTGTCGGCAATTTTGACCCTGGTGAGCGAGCGTTCAAGCTCGGCTTCAAAATGTTCAAAATCAACAAGTTCTTTGTCTTCCATTTTTTTTCTTAGTTCTTCCGCCCGAGCTTTCGCCAACTCAATCTTTTCCTCGGAAAGTTCGGCGATATGCTCGGCAAAATCGGCCAGGACGGCCACCTCCGTCTCCCCTTTTTCATTCTGTTTTATCTCTACGAATCCACCCACCACGGCCATTGGAATCTGTTCGCCATTGGCAAATGCCACCACGTCTCCGGAAGCAAGCCCGGTAATCAGGGGAATGTGGTCGGGCAATACGGTAATTTCACCTAAGGTTGTCGGTAAACTGACCTGGTCAACTACTTCTTCCAGAACCAGGCGCTCCGGCGTGACTATCTTAAGTTTTAATTGCTTGGTGCTCATTTTTAATTCCTGCCCATCCGAAGCTTTAGCGTAGGAGGGTTAATTGTTTACCTTTTCCGCCGACGCCAAGGCTTTGGCGGACTTCGGCGCTACATCGCGCCTCGCATATAAAAATCATTCTCCGGCTTGTCGTCGTGTTTGCCATTCAGTATTTCTTTAAATGAGCGGATGGTCTCGGCAAGCGGCACATACTGCCCTTTGGTTCCGGTAAACTGCTCCGCCACGAAAAACGGCTGGGACAGGAATTTCTGGATTTTGCGGGCGCGGGCCACCAGTTCTTTATCGGCTTCGGAAAGCTCTTCCATACCCAAGATGGCAATGATGTCCTGCAGGTCTTTGTAGCGCTGTAGTACCCGCTGCACTTCCCGGGCAACTACATAATGCTCCTGGCCGACAATATTTGGATCCAAGATGGTTGAAGAAGAATCCAGCGGGTCTACGGCCGGATAAATTCCGATTTCCGAAAGCGAACGGTTTAAAACCACGGTTGAGTCCAGATGGGCAAAGGTCGTTGCCGGCGCCGGATCGGTCAGGTCGTCGGCCGGCACATAAACCGCCTGGACGGAAGTTACCGAACCCTTATCCGTTGAAGTAATGCGCTCCTGCAAGATTCCCATTTCCGTGCTTAAAGTTGGCTGGTAACCCACCGCTGAAGGGATACGTCCGAGCAAGGCGGACACTTCGGAACCGGCCTGAGTAAAGCGGAAAATGTTGTCAATAAAAAGGAGCACGTCCTTGCCTTCGACATCGCGAAAATGTTCCGCCATCGTCAGGCCCGATAGCGCCACGCGCAGGCGCGCGCCCGGTGGTTCGTTCATTTGCCCGAAGACCATCGCCACTTTCGGAAGCACGCCGGACTCTTTCATTTCGTGGTATAAATCGTTTCCTTCCCTGGTGCGTTCTCCGACTCCGGCAAAGACCGAGTACCCTCCGTGTTCTGAAGCGATATTGTGAATTAATTCCTGGATGACGACGGTTTTCCCGACACCGGCCCCTCCAAAGAGCCCTACTTTGCCGCCTTTTAAGACAGGACAAATGAGGTCTATGACCTTGATTCCGGTTTCCAGAATTTCAATTTTGGTCGCCTGAGCCACATATTCCGGCGCCTTGCGATGAATAGGCATACGTTTAACACTACCCCCTGCCCTCTCCTTATCAAGGCGGGGAGGATTCTTTTCTCCTCCTGTCTGAGGAGGAGTGCCTGAAGGGTGAGATGGTGGGAGGCCGTCAATCGCTTCGCCCAAAACATTGAATATCCGCCCCAGCGTAGAGCCCCCGACTGGCACGGAGATGGGCGCGCCGGTATTTACAATTTTCATTCCGCGTGAAAGGCCTTCAGTCGTATCCATCGCCACCGCGCGGACTATACCTCCGCTCAAATGCTGTTCAACCTCAAGAACAATCTTCTTCTCGCCGGAGGAATCGCTTCGCGTGACTTCAAGAGCCGTATAAATATCCGGCAAATTTCCCGCCTCGTTGCCGAAATCCACGTCTACGACCGGGCCGATAATTCTTTTGATTGTTCCTGTTGTTTTCATGATTGTTTTTTAATAATTACTTTTAACTTTATAAACTTTATAACTTTTAACCAACTGACGCCATGCCGGCCGAGATTTCCGAGATTTCTCTGGTAATGTTCGCCTGGCGCGCCTTGTTGAACACCAGGGTCAGGTCGTCTATCATCTCTCCGGACGCTTCGCTCGCATTTTTCATCGCCACCATGCGGGAGGATTGTTCGGAGGCATTGGACTCAAGCAGCATCTGGTAAATCTGCATCCGAGTAATTTTCTCGGCTAGTGTTTCAATGAGCATATTAAAATCTCCTTCAAACAAATAATCGGTTTTTTGTTCGGGCTTATCGAGTAAGTCCTCTAATGCCTCTTTTATGCTGGACTTGGAAATAGGCAGGATTTGTCTGATGTTCGGTTTTTGGGTAAGTCCAGAAATAAAATCCGTGTACACGATTAAAACCTTGTCATAACCGCCGGTTTTATATTCATCGACTAAAAATTTCGCTATCGGAACCACATCCGTAAGAGTAGTGTTGTCGGGGATTTCAAAAAAACTGGCAATGACGTTTTTCCCGACTCTACGCATTGCCATATCACCCCTTTTACCAACTGATAAAATATCTATTTGTATTTTACTATCTTTTTGTTTAAGCAAATTAAGAGCTTTTTTTATTATTTGAGCGTTATAAGCGCCGCACAATCCCCTGTTTGAAGTTATAAGCACAAGCAGAATTTTATTTACTTCTCGTTCGTTAAAAAGCGGATTAGTTATATTTTCCGTATTTTTGGCAATAGAAGTGAGAATCTCCCAGGAATATCCGGCATACAGGCGAGAAGCCAAGGTGGACGCCACCGCGCGCTTCATTTTGGACGCGGAAACCAGCTCCATCGCCTTGGTGATTTTCTTGGTACTTTTTACCGATTTGATTCTATTTTTTATCGCTTTGCTATTTGACATTTCTTTTAATTTTCCCGACTTTTAGGTCGTGGATCCTCGACTTTAGTCGGGACTTTGGTACCTGCCATAAAATTATTTGAACGATGCCTTGAAATCCGCAATAACTTTTTTTAATTCTTCTTCGCCTTTGTCATCCCACATTTTTAACTCCTTGATTTGCTTATAGAAAACTTTGGCGTGGCGCTGACTGTATTCCATCAAACCCTGTTCGAATTCTTTGATTTTGTCAATGGCGATATCGTCCATAAACCCTTTAGTTAAGGCATAGAGAACGACAACCTGATGCTCAATGCTAACCGGCGCGTATTGAACCTGCTTTAGGACTTCCACGGCCCGCTTGCCGCGTTCCAGCTGCCGTTTGGTGGCGTCATCCAAGTCCGAACCGAACTGGGCGAATGCCTCCAATTCCCGAAACTGCGCCAAATCAAGCTTGAGCGTTCCGGCGACTTTTTTCATCGCCTTAATTTGCGCGCTGGAACCGACACGCGATACCGAAGAACCGACGTTTACCGCCGGACGGATACCCTTGTAAAACAGGTCGGTCTCCAGGAAAATTTGCCCGTCGGTGATAGAAATAACATTGGTTGGAATGTAAGCCGTAATATCGCCAGCTTGCGTTTCAATAATCGGCAGAGCCGTAATAGACCCGCCGCCGTATTCTTTATTTCTTCGGCAGGCGCGTTCCAGTAAGCGAGAGTGCAGGTAAAAAACGTCTCCGGGATAGGCCTCGCGGCCCGGCGGACGCCGCAAGAGAAGTGAAATTTCCCGATAAGCGACGGCATGCTTGGAAAGGTCGTCGTAAATAATCAGCACATCTTTTCCTTGGTCCATGAAATATTCCGCAATGGATACTCCGGTGTAGGGCGCAATATAAGCGAGCGGGGCGGCTTCGGAGGCGCCAGCGGAAACGATAACCGTATAATCCATCGCTCCGCCCTCTTCCAGCCGCGCTTCAATCTTTCTCAACTTTGAGTCCTTTTGTCCGATTGACACATAAACGCATATCATGTCTTGGCCTTTCTGGTTTAAAATGGTGTCAACCACGATGGCGGTCTTGCCGGTCTGACGGTCACCGATGATAAGCTCCCGCTGCCCCCGGCCGATGGGAATAATACTGTCTATGACTTTGATGCCCGTAATTACCGGCTGGCTCACCGACAGCCGGGTAATCACACCCGGAGCGACTTTCTCAATCGGATAATAATCCAAGGATGCTTTTCCGCCAGAGGCGGATCCGCCTTTGGCGGAAATCGGGCCCTTGCCGTCAACCGGCGCGCCGATGGCGTCTATGACTCGTCCCAAAATTTTGTCGGAGACGGGAATTTCCAGAATTCTGCCGGTGGCCTTGACTTCGTCGCCTTCCCTGATTTTGGAAAAATCACCGAGAATAATTACCCCGACGGTGTCTTCGTCCAGATTAAGAGCGACGCCCGTTTCCCCCTTCGGAAAAGTTACCATTTCGGAGGACTTAACGTCCGAGAGGCCGGAGACCTTGGCGATGCCGTCAAAAACCTCCAAAACCTTGCCGACTTTCTCCACTTTTATTTCCGCGGTAAAGTTTTCTATCTCTCTTTTTAAATTTTCTACGATATGGTTTGTGCTCATGCGCTCTTGGTTAAATGTGCTTGTAATTTTCTCAGTTTGTTTCTGGAGGTTAGGTCTATTACTTCATCTTTTACTTCTATTCTAAATCCCCCCAAAAGTCCTGCATCCAAACTTTCTTTCAGAATCAATTGCTTGGCTCCATATTTTCTTTTTAAAAATTCTGAAATTTCCTTTTTGTTTTTATCCGGAAGAGACCTTACGCTTTGAACTTCCGCTTCCAGTTCTCCTTCTTCTTCGTTGACTACTCTCCGCAGACTTTCCAAAATCGCTTTACTGCGACCAAGCAACCTTTTCTTTTGTAAAAATTTTACAACCTCCCTAAACGCATCCCTGGAACCATTTTTGTCTTTCAAAAAGCCGTAGATTGCGTTAGCTATGTCTTTGTTGGATAAAGTGGCCATAATTTATTTATAAATCTTTTAACTCATCCATCGGCTTCCTGGCGAGAATCTTCTCCGCCGCCAGTGTCGCAAGTGTCATGACTTCGCTTTTGGCCGACTCCACTAAGGCCTTTTTATCAATCTCTAATTGTTCTTTTCTCTGTTTCGTCCACTCCTCATTATCCGCCTTTATCCTTTCCAGATTTTTCGCTCTCATCTGATCCAGTTCTACCGTAAGTTCTTTTTGGGCATCTATTGAAATTTGCCGAAGTTTTATCGTGTTTTGTTTGTGTTCTTCGGCGACTTTTTGCAACAATTCATTGGATTTTTTGGCATCATCAAGCCCTTTAGCGATTCTCTCGGACCTTTCTTTCATCAACTTTCCCAGGGGCTTTAATGCGAAAACATACAAAACCGCGAAAACGACCCCGAAATTGACCGCCTGGGCGATAATAATCTTCCAATCTATGTGAAATGTGGAAATAATTGAATCCATGAGGTTTGCCCACATGTCAGACATATGAGAATTCCCATATGTCTGACATGTGGCCTTTTTTGCTTAAATCGAAAACGCGATAACCAGCGCATAAATAGCGACTGCCTCGGCAAAAGCGCAGGCCAGAAGCATCGGGACAAGTATTTTTCCGGCGGCTTCGGGATTGCGGCCGATGGATTCCATGGCCTTGGAACCAATCATTCCGATAGCGATAGCCGGACCGACGGCCCCCAAACCTATAGCAATCGCTTTGGCAAGAGTATCTAACTCCATATATTTTTTCCGCTTACGCGGTATTACTGCTAATAATAATCGACTCCCCGCCCGAACGACCATTCGGTCGGGCGGGTTTGTTGATATTTTGATGCGCATCATGCTCCCCGCCCGCATGACTCGCGTCAGCGTGTCGGGCAGGTTCATACTCCTCGTCGTGATGCGATGCGGAAATGGTAAAATAAACCACCAGCAGAATTGAGAATATCAGCGCCTGAATGACTCCGACTAGGAGTTCCAGAAAAAGGAAGGGTATTGGGACAATATACGCCACCAGAGCCGCCATGGACACCAATAGGACTTCTCCCGCAAAAACATTGCCGAAAAGACGGAAAGAAAGCGAAGCCATCTTGGCGAACTCCCCGATAATCTCAATAAGTCCCACAAAGAACGTAATTGGGGCCACAATTATAACGGTTGGGTCCTTGCGGACCTTGGTAAAAATTCCCCCAAGTGCTTTCAGATTAACATATTTGTTGAAAGTTTTCCATAAGCCGACGGATACGATTCCGAAGATGTTCGCACCGACAACCGCCATTACCGCCAGGGCAATGGTAGTGTTTATGTCCGCCGTTCCCCCGCGCAGAAAAGGGATAAAAGCCAGGCCGTGTTCGCCGCGCTCAATCAGTCCGAATCCGCCGAGCGGAACGATACCCAGCCAATTGTTGATAAGAATGAAGAAAAAAACCGAAATGGCGATGGGAAAAATTTTTACGGATAGGGCCCGGTTGTTCGTCACTTGGTCGCATAACTTGAGCCCTTCGTCCACCACTACCTCAAAAAGATTTTGCAATTTGCCGGGTATGGCCTTAAGTTTTGAGCACAGGGCAAGCGAAAGAATTATTATGATGACGACTACCGCCCAACTGGTCAGCAAGGCGTTGGTTATATTAAAATTTCCAACATGGTATACCGGTTCGGCAAAAAGGGTTATTTCGTGGCTTATTTCTTCCTGGACTTCTTCAACTGTATTTGATTCTTGTGTTGCCATATTAATAATCTTGATTGTTTTTATTTTTATTTTCCTCTTCCATCTTTTTCATATATCGGCTTATCACCCGCACGATGCCGAAAGCGGATATTATGAAAGCTGTCAGTGTAAGGCCTAAGAATATCCAGGGTTTGGTTCCGAAACGCCCGTCCAGATACTTGCCGGCTATCAGGGCCAGAATTATCGGTCCGGCAATCCACCCGGAAACCTCGGTAAAAATTTCTACTGCCGGCTCCCACCAACTTGTCCCGCCTTGGCGTGGAATTCTCTTATTCGGATTTTCGCCTTTTTCATTCATCCCAGTACTAAAATTTTACTAATAACTTTTATCTTTATTCCCCGTCATCAAAAATTTAGTACGGGACAAGCAAAAACAAAGCCATCACGGCTTTAGGTTATTGTAATATAAAGAGAAAAATGACGCAAGGTGAGCGTGGATGGGATCGAACCATCGGCCTCTGTCTTATCAGGACAGCGTTCTACCACTGAACTACACGCTCAAAACTTAAATAAATATATCATAAACAAAACAAAAAACCACCCTTCGCCTATGCTCAGGATGGTTTTTTGCCTAAAAGTTAAATTAGTACTCTCGGCGTCCGCCTCCGTTGCCGTATCCGCCATTGCCGCCTTGTCGCGGTGGTCTTGCCTCCATCGGGCGCGCCTCGTTGACCGTCAGCTTGCGTCCTTCAAACTCCTGGTCATTGAACATAGAGATTGCTTTTTGGGCCTCATCCTGAGATGACATTTCTACGAATCCAAAACCTTTTGAACGACCGGACATCTTGTCCATGATAATCACAGCGGAAACGACGTTTCCGGCCTGTGCGAAGAGCTCCTTGAGAGCGTCCTCTTGCGTGCTGTAAGGGAGTCCCCCTACATATAGCTTTGTAGCCATACTTTATTTCTTCCCTTTTTAATAAAAGGGACAAAAAACTACTTAATAAAACGCCCACCTGTGCCGAGACTTCGGACGGGCAATGTAGAAACTCTTTTTCGCCAAATGAGACCCTACTTCACAAGTATACCATTTCAAAAACGAAAAGCAATTTTACCTGTCCCGTAGTGAGCCCTGCCTGCCGGCAGGCAGGTTTACTCTACTACTGGGAGTCCTCTTCTTCCTCCCCCATTGCGCCGGATTCTAGGTCGGCAATGATGCCGCCGATATCCCCTTCCATTATTTTTGGCAGGTTGTGCCAGGATTTTTTGATGCGGTGGTCGGTTATGCGGTCCTGCGAAAAATTATAAGTGCGTATTTTTTCGCTTCGGTCTCCGGTGCCTATCTGGTTCTTGCGTTCACCAGAATATTTTTGCGCCTCTTTTTCTTCTTCCATCTGTTGCAACTTTGCGGTCAAAATCATCATCGCCTTTTCGCGGTTGGCCAGCTGGCTCCGCTCATTAGTGGAACGCACATCCAGCCCGGTCGGCTTATGGATGATGCGGACGGCCGTTTCCACTTTGTTCACATTCTGGCCGCCCTTTCCGCCGGAACGCGAATATTCCATTTCAAAATCGGCCGGATTTACCTGAAAATTTATTTTTTTTCTGATTGGTAGCACCGCCACGGACGCGGTGGAAGTATGCACCCGGCCGTTCTTTTCGGTTGCTGGAATTCTCTGCACCCGGTGCACGCCCGTCTCATAACGCATTTTTTTGTAAACGTCCTTGCCTTTTATTTCAAAACTGACTTCTTTGTAACCGTTCAAGTCGCTTTTGGATTCATAATTAACCCTCCAGAGCCAGCCCTGTGCCTCGGCAAACTTTTCATACATATGCGCCAGCTCCCAGGCGAAGAGCGACGCCTCGTCCCCACCCGCCCCCGCCCGCACTTCCAGAACAATTTCATTCGGGAATTCATCTGTTCCTGATTCTTTTGCCCCTAAATTTTCTTTATTTTTTTTCCACTCTTGCCAATCCATTATTTCTTAGCTTTAACTTTTACAGTTGCGGCACGGCGTTTGTTAAAGCGCTCCACGCGGCCGGCGGTGTCCATTATTTTCTCGTTCCCGGTGTAAAAAGGATGGCACTGACTGCAAATTTCCATTTTTATTTCCTCCATCGTTGAGCCAACTTCAAAAACCGCTCCGCAGGCGCAGGTCGCTTTGGCCTTTAAATCATATTTTGGATGTATATCTTTTTTCATACCGAATGAGATTACCACAATTTTAAGATGAAAGCAAATCAATATAATTATTGGAGCAGGTCAATGTTTGCCTGAATAGCAGACACTCGTGCCATAACCTGATTACCATAAAATGCATTTTTCGCTTGATTCCAATTACCACCGGCATAATATTTCAACGCGGAAGTGCGTTCCGCTGTATATCCTCCAACGCCCGCTCCAAGTTCCGCCAAGTATATAGATGACGCCATAATAGCGTCTTCCGGATTCCAGGGGTCAGGCATTGCCTTACCAAGCGCGCTGGCAACCCTTCCTTTTATACCATTCCAGGTGGAAGGAATAAACTGCGTCGGGCCCATGGCTCCGCCATATCCGCCGCCGAACGGGCACGATACCCTAGTGGTCAAAGGGTTCCTGCCCAGCCCTTCCACAATGCTCTGCAGGAGCGGTAAATCCCTGGTTGGGTGTATTCCGTTGGAAAAAATGGTGCCGTAAGTAACTCCCCTAGTTTCACCGGTTGAAAGATTGGTAATAACACAAGAACCGACATCTATTCCCATGTTGGATTCCTGTTGCAAAATCGCTAGGACAAAAGCCGGGCGCACTCCCGTTTTCTTGGCGGCATTTTCGGCATACATTAAAGCCGTTCCAAAAGGAATCGCTTCCGCGTCACGCAAAGGAAACAAGGCGGCGCGGATTCTGTCCGCTTGCGCTTTTTTCTCGGTGGCTAATTTTTGATAAGCGGCTTCCGTTTGTTTAGAGATAGACAGGAGCTGTTTCTTCTCGGCTTCAGAAACAGCCACTTTTTTTTGCGCGTTTTCCAGCTCAACTTTTGCGTCGGTTTCAGCGTTTTGTTTTTTCTCCAAATCTTGTTTGGCAACTTCGGTTTGCGTTTTTACACCTTTAATAATATCTACCGAATCTTTGACGGCTTGCTTGATTGATGCGTAGGATTCCAAATCACTGTAAAAATTGGAGACGCTTTCATCGGAAAGAATTAAATGTATTATATTTTCATTATCAAATTCATTCGTATTTCGCAATAATTGAGCCAGAGTTTCATGCTCGCGCCTTATTTTACTGGAAAGAGAATTAATTGTATTGACTTTTTCTGTGATATTTACTTTCAATTGAGCAATGGCAAGCGTTCTGGCTTTTATTTTGGTTTTGAGAGCGTTAATTTGGCTAGTCAAATAATTCACATCGCCTGTAAGCGTTCCCGTCTGTTTTTGTTGTTGTTTCTGTAAATCTAATAATTTAGCAAGTTCCGCTTCCATTTGAGTTAGTATGCTTTGACAATAGTCTTTTTCATCCTGGCTGGAAGAAGGTGTTAAATGCAATTCACAATCAAAAGCGGCATGAATTTTATTCACGATAATACTTGAAAGCACAAACATAAAAACAACAAAACCCATGGCTATTCTCCTTGTCATGGGTTTTATTATAACATATTTTTTACTTTTTTTCCGCCTTTTCTCCTTTATCTTCCTTAGCCGGCGCAGCCGCTTCGGCTTCCGCCGTCCCTTCGCCTTCTTCCTCTTTCTTGCCTTTCTTTTCCACTTCAATGGCGGAAAGGTCAACCGGCTCCACAACTTCTTCTTTTTCTTCAACCTGCGCAACAATGGAAGCCACCACGTCGGTCGGGTTGTTGATGACGGCAACTCCGTGGGGCAGTTTAATATCGGAGACAAAAATCTGGTCGTTTAAGTTTGTCAGTTTGGAAATATCGGTTGTCAGGTCGTGGGGCAGGTCTTCCGGCAACGCTTCAATTTCCAGTTCAAAAAGCACTTTAACCAAATTGCCGATTCCGGTCTTGACCGCTTCCGATACGCCTTCAAAAACAAGTGGAATCTTCACTTTTATCTTCTTGGTCATGTCCAGAGCCAGAAAATCCACGTGAATCGGCTCGCCGGTTACCGGATCAACCTGCACTTCGTGGATAAGCGCGTCAATGCTTCCTTCGGGCATTCCGATTTTAACCGCCGAGGACTCCCCCGCTTCCCGCCAGACCTTCTTGAACGGAATGGTCTCAACGGAAATAACAGTCGTGTTCTTTCCGGCGCCGTAAAAAACAGCCGGTATTTCTCCAGCTTTCTTTAACGTTTCGGGCTTTACGCCCGCGTCCCTTTTCTTGGCCTTGACTGCAAACATAGGACCAATTATACATAAAAATCGCCAGGAAGCAAATTTAAGTGGTATGCTTGGCGGCGCTTTCCGCCGAGATGTGGACGGCCATGTACTCCTTTGTTCCCGCTCCGTTTGGGAGAGCGACTTTTTTGCCGGGATTAAAGATATTTTGCGGGTCAAAAATTTTCTTGATTTCCTCAGAAATCGCGACGATTTTATCCCCATACATCTGGCGCAGATAGGGCGTGCGGATGAGTCCGTCATTGTGTTCTGCGGTAATGGAGCCCCCAAGCTCCAGAACTAAGTTATAAACCTGATTTGACACCTTTATAATCATTTCCTTGAAATTCGGGTCTTTCGGGTTTATCAGCGTGTAAATGTGCATGTTACCGTCGCCAACATGTCCGCCCACGGCAAAAGTCATTCTTTTTTTGTAAACATTTAAAATTTTATACAGCGCGGGAAAAAATTCCGGCAGCTTTTCCGGCCGGACTATCACATCGTCAATGAAGGGCTTTGAAAAAATGCTTAAGGCCTAAAAGTTTCGCGAAATCTTTTAAATATTTTATGACCAGCAGAAAGGTCTTGTCGTCATACGACTCAAGCGACTGGGGATTGTATTTTAAAATTTTATTCACCAGCGTGGGCAATAAATTTATATCCCTCAAGAAAACAACCAACAATCGGGTATGCTTTGGTTCGGGCACGAGTTTAAAGGTAATTTCCGTGGTAATACCCAAGGTTCCCTGCGAACCGACCAAGAGTTTGTTTAAGTCAAAAACATTGTCGTGTAGGACGTTCCAGATGTAATAACCGGCTGAATTTTTATGGACCTTCGGTTTCGCCTCCGTTATTTCCTTTTCGTTTCGTTTGATTAAATTATAAACTTTTTTATAAATTTCTTCTTTTTCTGAAATTTCACTTACGGAAAAGGGCTCTACGGTTCTTTCAACCCCGTCGGCGAAAACAACTTTGGCGGACAGAATATAATCCTCCATTTTGCCGTATTTAAGTGTTCTCTCGCCGGCAGAATTGTTGCCATACATTCCACCCATAGCATTAATGCTTTTGGAAGCCGTAAAACATGGCAAAATAAGGCCTTTTCCCAGGGTTATTTTTTCAAAATCCCTATAGAACATCCCGGGTTCAACCGTTATGGCGGAAATTTCTGAAGAATTCTGAACGGTGTGGGTCCCGCCCGGTACTCCGGGAAGGGTTAAGCCGGAAGAATTTTTCGGAAATTGACGCCATCCTATCAATTTATTCATATACCTGCTGAAATCCAGAATTATGGATTCCCCGATTGCCCCGCCGGACATATCCGTGCCGGCACACCACGCGGTAATAGAGAGTCCTTCGTATTTATTTTTATTCTCCCCCACCCATTTCACTAGATTTTTTACATCCTCTTTGTCTTTCGGGAAAAGAATGAGCTTCGGCCGCACATCAAATAAACTGGCGTCGTGCGAATATTTCACCAGCATTTCCTCGCTGTCCTCCGCATCCCCCTTGAAAAATTTTTTAATTTCTTCTATCATTTTCCTTTAATAAACTATTTTTTCATTTTTATTTTGCATATAACATTATCTATTCCATAATTCTAACGAATTTTAGAATACTTTTACCGCGATTCGTAAGTTTATGTCGAACGAGATTACCTGCGCTTCTCTTCATCACCAATCCAGCAATTGCCATTTTGTTTATGTGTGCAGATATATTTTTAAATTCCGACTTGAGTTTACCAGAAATTTCTTGAACCGACAATTCGGGCTCTTTATATAAAAGCTCCAATACCTGCAATCTTCTATGATTTGCAAATCCTTTTACTATTCTTTCCAACTCTTTATTTGTTTTATTCATAAATAAGGTGTTCCATAATTCTATAGAATATTAGAATAATATTTTATATATAATCCAGAATATTTTACTTTTTATATTCCCCGATGCTGGCTAAGCTGTTATTTCGCGCCATTTGCACTAAGAGTTCCTGCGCGCTGTTAATGTCTTCCGGATTCTTCGCCCAGCTTTGTAATGCGGGATTTTGAATGGCCCGCCCGTAAGAAAATGTAAGCGGCCACGGAAGCGGCTCGCCCTGATGCATGGCGTTCAAATTCAAAGTAGCGTCTTCGTCCGCTTGTCCGCCGGAGAGAAAAACTATCCCGCCGATTCCGACCGGAACATGCGCCTTTAAGCATCTTAGGGTCGCCTCGGCAATTTTCTCCGGCGAGGCCTTTTCGGCCGCGTCTTTTCCCGGCAGAATCATGCTGGTTTTTAAAATCACTCCCGGAATAAAAACACCCAGTTTCCACATTTCAGCAAAAATGATGTCAAAATTTTTGGAAGTTACTTCGTAGCATTTTTCTATATTATGGTCACCATCAATCAACACTTCCGGCTCAATAATCGGGACAATACTAAATTCTTGGCATAAAGCGGCATATTTTCCCAAAACGCGGGCGTTTTCTCTCATGCAGTCCTCGCTCGGAGTATTTTCTCCTATTGTATAGACAGCTCTCCATTTAGCAAAAGTCGCGCCCATGTTCTTATATTCCTTCAATCTCTCCGATAGTCCATCCAGACCTTGCGTAATTTTCTCTCCGGGATGTAAAGATAAATCAGTCAAACCTTGATCAACTTTTATTCCGATATTTACCCCCTTGGTCTGTAGAATAGAAGTAAAAGTTCTCTTTTCTTTGGTGAATTGTTTGATTGTTTCGTCAAAAAAAATATAGCCGGAGATATATTTTTCAATATCGGGCGCGGTTACCAAAAGTTCGCGATAATCCCTTCGTTTCTCTTCCGTGTTGGGCACTCCTAATGTCTCAAAACGCTTGCCGCAAGTAAGTAAACTCTCGTCAATGGCTAGAATCCCTTTTGGGGATTCCATTAGGCGCGCCGTTATTTCAATTAATTTAATTTTGTCCATATATTTTATTTTAGCAAATCCGTTAATGCCTGTCTGACGAGCGACGGATTAGCTGAACCTTTTGTTTCTTTCATAACTTGCCCGACCAGCGACATCAGCGCAGCCGCTTTGCCTTCCTTGTAATCTGCCACTACTTTCGGATTGGCATTAATTATTTTTTGCGCGATTTCCTTCAGCGCATTTTCGTCATTTTTCTGCAATAAGTCCTTTTCAATGGCTATTCTCATCGGTGATTCGTCGTTTTTTACAATCCTGGCCAGAATGTCCTTGGCCGCGCGCGAACTTATCATGCCTTCCATAATCATAGATGAAAGCTCAGCCATATTTTTTGCGCTCGGCATTTTTATCTCCGGATTATTTTTCTTCAGGCCGAGGAAATCCGTCGTTATGTAGTTGGAGGCAATTTTTATTTTTTGCGCGTCGCCAAGAATTCTGGCGACATCCTCAAACCAGGCGCCTAAAGCCATGTCGTTTATGTAAACTTCCGTGTCTTCGTCCTTGATCCCGAAATCTTGCTTATACCTCGCGCGCTTGGCTTCCGGCAGTTCCGGCAGTTCGCTTTCCATCTTTTTTAAATCCCAGCCCGAGGCTGGTCCGCCTTTGGCGGAAAATGTTCCATGTAAAAACATTTTCGGCAAATCCGGGTCAGGGAAATACCGGTAGTCGGCGCTTCCCTCTTTTTTCCGCTGAGAAAAAGTTTCCTGTCGGCCATCGTCCCAGCCGCGCGTTTCCTGCACTATCTCATTTTCTTTTCCGATCTTCCAAAGTTTCTCCATCCTGTTGAGCTCGTATAAAATTGCCCGCTCCACGCTCCGAAAAGAGTTCAGATTTTTCACCTCCACTTTCGTTCCCAATTTATTTTTGTCTTTGGACACGGAAATGTTGGCCTCCACCCGCATCTCACCCTTTTCCATGTTGGCTTCGGACACTCCCAGATACCAAAATATCAACTGCAGTTCTTTGGCGAATTTGGTAGCTTTTTTTGCCGCTTCTTCCGCACTATCAAAAGTGTGGGGTTCGGTAACCAGCTCCATCAAGGGCACCCCGGAGCGGTTAAAGTCAATCAAAGAATACCCTCCCTCCTCTCCTTCCCCTATGTCAGACATAGGGGCTCCCCTATGTCTGACATAGGGAAAATCTCCGTCACGGTGTTTATTATTAGCGGTATCCTCTTCCAGATGCACACGAGTAATGCCGAAATCGGCCAAATGCCCGCCGGACACTATCGGGTATTTATACTGGGAAATTTGGTAACCCTTTGGAATATCCGGATAAAAATAATTTTTGCGGTCAAACTCAGTAAAATCGGCAATCTCGCCCCCGATTGCCAGCCCGACTTTAATGACGTTTTCCACCGCTTTTTTATTAATAACCGGAAGGGCTCCGGGATGCGCCATGCAGACCGGACAGATGTTCACGTTTGGTTTCTTTTCATCCGGATCATTCTTGCACGCGCAAAACATCTTGGTTAATGTTTTTAACTCAGCGTGAATCTCTAAACCGATTGTAGGATAATATTTAGACATTATTTTTACTTAAAATCTTCATCAGTTCGTCGCTGAATTGCTTTACCATTTTATCATCAAACAGGGTCAAGGTAAAAACCCCACCTTTGCTGGCCGGGGCAAGCTTTTTGAATTCCTTAATTTTTTTGGCGATAACCTTGGCCTGCCCGACACGCTGGCGCGAGCCATGCGGGCGGGGGTCTTCCGCCACATCGCTTTTTGTCAAAATTATTATTTCTTTTTTTGAAGCCAATCCGTCCGGACCGAGATTCAGTTTTTTATCATATTGCCCCAATTCTTTACGGACTTCTTCGTAGCTTTTCAGCATATTGGAGTTTTCAAAAGACACCAAGTGCGCAAGCATCTTTGTGCGCTTGATGTGGCGCAGAAATTTGATGCCGAGCCCCCTACCTTCCGAGGCCCCTTCTATGATTCCGGGAATATCGGCGATAATATGGCCGTAAAAGTCACCCAGGTTCGGGTCAAGTGTGGTAAAAGCATAATCCCCGACTCTTGCTTGCGCATTGGTGAGCGCATTCAATAAGGAGGTCTTGCCGGCATTCGGAAGTCCGATTAGTCCGATATCGGCAAAAAGTTCAAGTTCAATTTTAAAATTTCCATGTTCGCCTCCTTCTCCCGGTCGCCATTCTTTCGGGGTGGTGTTGGTGGAACTTTTAAAGTGCTCGTTGCCGAAGCCCCCGTGCCCGCCTCGTAAAACCATTATTTTTTCTCCTTCCCGGTCGAGCCGCCACTCTTCATCCGTATCAAGATTTGTAATAATGGAACCCACCGGCAGTTCCAGGACAAAGTCCTTGCCGTTTTTGCCGTGCAAGCTTTTGTTGGCGCCGTCTTCTCCGCGTCCGGCGCTGAAACTTTTCTTCGCTTTGTACTTTGAAAGGATATGCACATCGCGCACTCCGATAACATAAAAATCGCCGCCGCGTCCTCCATCTCCGCCAGCCGGCCCGCCTTTTGGTATAAATTTTTCCTGGCGCCAGCGCACCACACCGTCTCCGCCGTGACCGGCTTCCGCATAGAATGCCATTTCATCAATGAATGCCATGAGTAGTTATAAAGTTAAAAGTTATAAAGTTTGTAAAGCTATTGTATTGTAGCATAAAGAATTTGACTTGATGAATTTGATTACTTTATGAACTTTCTACTAGCGCTTTGTGTGCAAGCGCAATAGCGCCTTCTTTTGATTTGGCAACAGCCATAAAAAGTCCGCGGTGGCAGAATACGGCATCAGGCACTCCCGCAACCTTGCCGAGTTCCGCGTCCCGGAGACCTCCCCAGGCAGCCGGGAAGTTTTTCCGGTTGTTGAAGGTCTTCGGGTCACTCCTGACGGCCTTGGCCCCCCAACTGCCGTCTTTCCTCGGGTAAACCACGAAAAGGGGCTCGGGAAGATTATTTAGGACATATTGGAACGGATAATTCCGGTCCAAAACGAGAATTCTTTTATCCGCGGCATTTTCATAAACGGCCAAAACCGAGTCCTCGGCCAAAAGAGCGTCCGCGACCTGGATTATCTCGCGCGACAAAATTTCTCGGGCCAGGGTGACACTTTTGGTAAATGCTTCGTTAATATCCGAATCCTCGCGCCAAGTCGGCTCCATCGCGAAAAAAACATGCTGGATAAAAAAAGGCGAGACATCCTTATATTTGTTGGCAACCAAATCGCATCCGTTATCAAACGCGTCAATTGGCGCAACCAATCTTTTGTCCAGCAAATTCGCCGCTTTTTCGCCACCGCAAATTTTTGCTCCGAACTTTTTCCAAACCAGTCCGAAAGAAGAATATTCTATATCGCTATTCCCTTCGACTCCGCTCAGGACAGGCCTTTTTCCCGCTCCGCCGACTTGATGGTGGTCAAATCTGTTCTTTTCTTCATTATAAAATCCTCCTACATCGAAAATATAATCCCCGTTTTTTATTATTTCTTCATCTCTCGTGCGAATTATTTCCCAGCCCGAGGCTGGTCCGCCTTGGGCGGAAAAATCATTATTAACTTTCTCCAAGTAAAGAATTAGTGCGGCGCACGCAAAAATATCATCCGTGTGAAAAGAGCCATCATGGGTAATTAATTTTTTAGTTTTGTTCGTCCCGTTAGAAGTTACTCTATTTTTAATATTATCTTTTGTCATGTTAATTTAATTTTGAAAGTTACTTCTAACGGGATTCGGCATAAAATTCTTCAAATAATTCATAAAGCCAGGATACTAGTTTATCAAAAAGAATAAATAATACAATAAAACCGATGATTATTACGGAAAAATTCCAGATTTCGTTGCTGACCCGGATAGCAGTATAACTGAAAAAATATCCAAGTAACATTAATCCCGGAGCCCAAAATATAGTGGAACTGATTTCCGCTTTCAAATATTTTCTAAAATTTATATTATGATAGCCGGCAAAAAGAATAACCAAATGATTTACCATCATAAATTTTGAAATAAAGATGGACCAGAAGGGTTTTTGTTTAAAATGAGGCATTATACCGAGAACTCGTTTTTCAATATACTGAAAAAATTTATGGTTATTGAATCTTTTGTGTATAGATTGTCCAAAAAAATATCCGAAAAAAGTTTTCACCATTCCGCCCAGAAAAATAAGCGAAAGAGCAATCCAGAAATTGAACGCGCCCAAAAGCACCAAAATACCGGCGGAAATGGAAACGATTTCTCCCTCCACGATGGTGATTAAAAAAACCAAAAGATATGCCAATATGAGATTGTTTTCCACTAATTGGGTTAAAATATTTACTGTATACATAGATGGTTAAAAGAGCGAATCCACCACTTCTTTGACCATCGCTCCGTCCGCTTTGCCTTTTAAATCTTTCATCAGGGCGGACATCAGCGCGCCTTTCTGCATGCCTTCAGTAATGCCCAGCTCGTCTTTCTTCAGGAGCGCCAGCTTTTCTATTTCGCCTCGGTTCATCATTTTTGGCAGGTAGGTCTCCAAAACGGCCAACTGGGCCTGCTCTTCCCTAACCAGGTCGTCGCGGTTCCCTTTTTGAAACTGCTCGATTGAGTCCTTTCTCTGCTTAGCCAGCCGGGTGATAACAACAAGCGCTTCTTCATCCGTCAGCATTTCGTTCGGCTTGCGGTTTTTCGCCACCAACTCGTTGGTAAACGCCGCCAGCATGCCCCGGTATGTTTCCAAGCGGATGCTGTCTTTGGCCTTCATCGCTTCCTTTATGTTGTTTTTTACCTGTTCATGCAACATATACATATCATATCAAATTATGATAAAATAATAAAATGCAAAAGTTAGTATTTTTTGATACCGAAACTACCGGCAATACGGAAAAGGACTTTTTGGTACAAATCGCCTATAAGGTTTACCCCGTCCCGGGCGGGGACGAGAATGGGGATTTCATCGGTCTCTACAAACCGCCGGTCAAAATCCCGCCCGAGGCCTCGGCTGTGCACCACATCACCAACCGGATGGTGGAAGGCAAAAAATCTTTCAAGGAAAGCGGGGACCTGGAAAAAATCAAAAAACTTTTTGAGGATGAAAACTCCATCGTCGTCGCCCACAACGCGCCCTTTGATCTCCTGATGATAAAAAAAGAAGGCATTATCCCGAAGAAATTTATCTGTACGCTCAGGGTCGCCCGATTTCTGGACCGGGAAGAAAAAATAGAAAGATATAATCTGCAATATCTGCGTTATCTTTTGGAAATAGAAATAGACGCAGAGGCCCACGACGCTATGGGAGACGTCCTGGTGCTGGAAAAACTTTTCGCCAGATTGAGAAAAAAAATTATGGAGGAAGAAAACCTTTCCGAAGCGGAAGCAACGGAAGAAATGATAGAAATTTCCTCGCACCCTTCCCTCTTGCGGACTTTCAACTTCGGCAAGCACACCGGCAAGAAAATAGAGGAAGTTTTGCGTTCCGACCGAGGATATTTGGAGTGGCTTTTGGCGCAGAAACTGAACGGCGACGGCATAGACGAGGACTGGATATACACTTTAAAGCATTATTTAGGGAAATAAATTGAGAATAGTGCTAAAATGGATTTATGCAAAATACTTTATGGATAATCCTGGCGGCAGTAGTGGGAGGAGTCATCGCCTATTTCATATTCGGCAGAAAGAAAGAAAATGACGGAAAAAGTGATACCGGCCTCAACCTGATTCTGACCCAGATAAACGAACTCTCGCGGACGGTGGACAGCAAAATCGGCGAATCGCACAAGCAGGTGCGGGAAAGTTTGCAATTCCACTCCAGCGAATCCAATAAAATCATCCGTGACATTACTGAAAAGCTGACCCGGCTGGACGAGACCAACAAGCAGGTCATTTCCTTCGCCGACCAATTACAAAATCTCCAGGACATTTTGAAAAATCCCAAGCAGCGCGGAATCCTCGGCGAATACTACCTGGACACCCTGCTGAAGAACGTGTTGGCTCCCGGCCAATACCAGATGCAGTATGCTTTTCAAAACGGAGAGATAGTTGACGCCGCGGTTTTCATCAAAGACAAAATCATCCCGATTGATTCCAAATTCTCGCTGGAAAATTACAACCGCATGCTGGAAACCGCCGACCCGGCGGAAAAAAGCCGTCTAGAAAAACTTTTTGTCGGCGACCTGAAGCTCCGGATCACCGAAACGGCCAAATACATCCGCCCCAGCGAGGGCACGATGGACTTCGCTTTCATGTTCATCCCCCACGAAGCCATTTATTATGATTTGCTGATAAATAAAATTGGGGCTATCACCGAAGACACCGAAAACCTCATCCAGCGGGCGGCCGGCAAATATAAGGTGATTATCGTTTCACCTACCTCTTTCCTCGCCTACCTACAGACCGTCCTGCAAGGATTGAAGGCGATGCAGATTGAAGAGAAGACCAAAGAAATACAAAAAAATGTCATCAATTTAATGAACCATTTGAAAAGTTACGACGAATACCACGCGCGGCTGGGAACTTCGCTCGGAACCGTCGTTAATCATTACAATAATTCCGGCAAGGAATTCAAAAAAATAGATAAGGACATTCTACGCATCACCGAGACCTCGCCGGAGTTGACGCTCCTGGAAGTGGAAAAGCCCCGCCCGAACGACTGATCGGACAAGTCGTTAAAAAGTCCCCCTCGCAGGTTGGCAGGACCATCCTGCCAACCTTACTAATACATAAATATAATAACATTATTTAATGAAAATGTCAAATTAAAAACAATTCATTTTATTTTTCTTCATAAAAATGCTATATTTTCCTCATTGACTCCTCAAAATTAAATATTGGCTCTATCGTCTAATAGTCAGGACGGAAGCTTCTCAAGCTTCAAATCTGGGTGCGATTCCCAGTAGAGTCACCAAATAAAAGAAATTACCGAGGTCGGATTATCAACAAATTAAAAAACAATAATATGAAAGTATTAAAATTTGGCGCAGTGCGGCGAGTCCTCCAAAGAGGAACTGCTCAAGCTGATTGAAGAATGTAAAAACAAGTGAAGGCCGCAAGCGATTTTGAATTTTAAAAACTATGCTTAAAAAAATTTTATTTGTTCTGTTAGTTATTTCAATCTTTTTGCCGGCTCAAAATGTGCTGGCTCAAGATTTGGCTGCCGACCCCATCAATATTTATTTCTTCTGGGGCGAAGGTTGTCCGCATTGTGAAAAAGAAAAACCTTTCTTGGAAACTCTTGAAGAGAAATATCC
>LCGB01000007.1 GCA_000999465.1 Candidatus Nomurabacteria bacterium GW2011_GWB1_43_19 | reverse complement strand
AGATTCTGTGTGCCCCAAGTCACGAACGAATTGCAAGTGGACGAGCCGGCGGCTATTTCGCAGGAAGTCGCCGAGAGAGCGCCGGAGGGCGATGTTTCAGAACCTTTATCTTCCGAACAGGAAGCGGTGGTACCGCCGTTGGAACCGTTGCAATTCCAGGTCCATTGAGTGGAGTCGGCTCCGTGGTTTACGCTGGTTCCAGCGGTACAGTTGTAGTGAGTTGGTGAGCAGGAGCCGTTGACGGGAACAACGCAGGGTTGGGTGTTACAAGATTGAGAACTTGAACCGACACAGTCCGCTCCGCCATAGGCCGGCGCCGGATTAGTACAGGTGCGGGTCTGGGTGCCGCCGCCGCAAGAGACGCTACAAGAACTCCAAGCGCTCCAACCACCGTTGACGGAAGATGACGGGCGATTAACCGTGAATGACACATTTTCGGTACTTTCCTGGTCGTTTGAATTTATTGCGTTAACCCGCGCGGTGTAATTTCCGGCCGAGAGGCCTGATACATTGACAATCTGACTTATAGTATATGTCCATTCCTGAAAATCACCACATAGACCGTCGTGACCAGGGGATGGAAGAGAATATAAGTTATCCTCCAGACCGCCAGGAGAAATACTATATGTAACAGGGCCTCCCAGCGTATAGGCATACGAAGTGTCAAAAGGGCCATCAATGGGGCAGATGGCTTGGTCTGTTCCTCCGCTGTAACCGCCATATAGGGTTAAGGTCTGGGGATTGTCGGGATTGTCAAAATAATAATTCATGGAGAGTTCCGGGTCCGTGCATTCATGGAGATTGCCGCACCAGTAGGAGGCGTAGACGCCTTGAACAAAAAACACTAGGCCTAAAATTGAAAAGAGTATCAAAAGGGAAACATAACGACCAGAAAATTTTTTTATCATAAAGAAATTATACTATAAAAAAAGAAAACGATGTGTGGAAAACCCCAAAAATACAGAAGGGCCGAACGAAGCGCTTGAGCGTATCATTCGACCCTTTTTTGATGGTCGAACAAAAAACAAAAAGAACATCTCCTTTTGGAGGGCGGGAACGAACCCCGCCCTCCCCGCTCGCCCCTACCGGCAGGTCACGGTGACCTGCGAAGGGGGGACGACCCCCCCGTTTGCGCACTGCGAATCAGTGCACAGCCAGGGGTCACGAACCTCCGGCGCCACGCATCCCATCCCCGAGGGGATGGGAACGTCCCCCGTCAGCGGCCCCATGTCGGGACCAAAGAGGTTGACAGGGGGCGCCTGCGGCGCCCGATAGCGCGCGACCGGCGGTACGAGCCCTCGATTGCAAAAAGGCGACCCCACCAAAACGCACACCGTCCCAGGGAGCGGTGTGTAGGTGACCATCGCGACCGTCGGGACCCCCGTCGGCGTGGTGGGAGATTTCGCCCCCTCACCGCACGCCGAGAGCACGAAGGCAGCCACGAGGACTGCCCAGAGAATCCTGCTCCTCATGGCACACCTCTTGTTGTACGATATCCTGTCAATAGGTCATCGTCCGAAATGGACGCGACCCTGACTATTCATACATATTATACTCGTTATTGAAAAAAAGTCAATGTCAAGGGCCTCTTGTGGAAAACCCCATATCCCCAAATCCCTTTATATTTCAGCCCCAACTCTGTGCAAAGTTGAACTTTGCACAATTAACTGTCGGGTGTTGGACACTCAACAGTTTATGAAAAACTATTCCGGATAATTTATAATTACTTTTATGTTTTTAGCTTTATCGGGAACGGACATTTTCCAGACGGGGCTAAGCGTCAGAATCGCGGAATCAATGTCGGGATACTGCGACAGTATTTGGTTAAAATCTTTTTTTGGTTTACCCAACAAACTGGCAACAAATTTGTCCACATCCAGTTTCCAAACTATTTTCGCGGGACCGGACAAATTAAAATTTATATTTTTAACATTTTCGAATGAAACATTGTCTTTAGTAAAAAGAGAAAAAGCCAAGTTTTTGATATTCGGCACATAAACTTCGCTTTCGTCATATTTTTCAATTTTATCTTCTGTAATTTTCTTTGTCAGTTTTTGTTCGTTAAAAAGAATACCATATAGTGTGCCTTTAAGTGTTAATGTCGCACTGTTGTTGTCGTAGACAGAAGAAACGCTTAAATCATCGGTGTTGAGAAAAATTGCGTCTTTAAATAAAATGAATCCGTCGGGAATTTGACTGGTTGCTTTTTGCAGGAGTTTTTTTTGGAGAATGTCGTTCAAATTTCCGACAGCGGTTGTTCTATCAATATCCGTGATGGCGGGAGTTTTGCCCTTAAATCCGCCGGTAATTTCTCCCTTGGACCGCGCGTAAAATTTGTCATACTTTGGAGTTCCTTTGAAACCAAAAATTTTAAAATCAAGCGGACCGCTATTATATTCCACTCCGGCTTCTGCCGCATAAATATCCACTTCAACCGATCCCGGAACGCCGTCTTTGGACCTCCCCGGTACGACTACCCTGGTCTTTGTTTTATACATTTTTCCATTTGAACCTTCAAGTCTTGTATCTATATTAAGCGTCTGGGAAGAGGAACCGAAAGCGTTATAAATCACAACCGTGCCCGTTGCCTTTTCCGAAACATCTTTTTCTCCCGATACCTGTATTGTTGTATTTTCTTCATCGGAAATAACCATTAAATCAAAAGACAAATCGTTGGTATCGGAGTTTTTGACGGCGGATAAACTTTCATTTAAGATTATATCTTGTGTTTTCGGATTCGCCACGACTTCCGCCTTTGAAAACAAAAAAGAAAGAGCAAAAAAACAAAATATCACGGAAATTAATGCCACAAACCAGAGCATATATCCGGATCTGCCGTGATTCGTTCCAATTTCTCCCAATTCTTTATTTTCCCGTATTTTCTCTTGTCTGGGTTCTTGCCTGATTTTTTGGAGTTTTTCTTCAACAACTTCCTTCCTGGAAGGTCGGGCCTTAACCATATCTTCTAATAAACGTTTAGGCATAATTATATTTGCTCCGCTTTAGCGGGAGAAATTAAAAAACGATTAATATAAACAGAATCAATAATAAGAAATGGTTCACGAATTATATTTTCTTTAAATATTGCGGTGCCGTAAAGCAATTCCGTATTTAAAACAATAACTTCAAATTTTGATTCTGTCAAAGAATATTGGCTGAATTGTTCGGATTTAATTATTTGGGTAAAAAAATCAGCCATCTCTCTGTCTATGGTCATATAAACGGTTGCTGGAATGGAAATATTATTGGAAATGTTGGCCAGAGATTCTTGAAACTTTATAAGCCATTCTGTTTTTAATTGATCTATAATCGGTTTAATCTTTTTAACTACGGACCTCTCCGCATGCCCATCTTTTAAAAGAGAAATGAAAGAATTTGCTTCGCTCAAACCGCAACCTAAACGACCGGCGACTTCGCGCGTCAAAAAATTATGTCCCAAAGGAAACGATACCGACTCACGAGGTATGCTTTTCTTTATTATAGATATATCGGTTATTTCCCCGCCGATATCCACCAGAAGAAAGTTATCCTGTTCCGCATACATATCGCGCGTTATGGTAAAAGATGTCATCAAAGATGAAATAAATTTTATCGGATTTAAATGGAAATGTCTTCCGATAGTATTTTCTATTTTTTTTAATACTTGTTCTCCGCTCATGGAAATAAAAATAGCCATTTCCAGTTCTTTGATTTTTTTGTTTAAAGGCTGCGTTGTCTCATAACCATTTAACACGGTTTTAATATTTTTAAGTTCAATAGCGCGAACCGAATCTCCGTATTTGGCCAGATGCTCTTCTTCAAAAAATTTTATTTCTTTTTGGATTAAATTATCAGCCAGCTTCGCGTTAAACACAAAGGGAGTATTTCGCTTTAAGCTGATGATTCGCGTTTGAGAAACATACCAGGGTGAAGACAGGACGCAAAAAATCCTGGACGGCGCGCCGAGACGGGCCATATAAATTTTATCAGCGACAATTTCCAATGTCTTTATGGTTAAAGATAAAAGTTTGTCGGCGTCCAGATTTTCCTCCGGAATTATCGGCTCGCGAACGGAAAAAATTATTTTTGGAATTTCGGATTTTTGCGTCCAAAAAAGCGCTCCTCCGACCATGGAAGACCTAATGTCAAAAACCAGCATCAGTTCTTCTTTCTCTTTGGGTTTAGAAAAAATACTCATGTATGGTAATTATAACACGAAAACTATAAAAGTACGGCTTTAATGCGCCTGATGCCTTGCGCCACCGCTTCTTCTTTTTGGATTTTGAATTGTCCCAATTCTCTGGTATTTGAAACGTGCGGTCCGCCGCAGAACTCTTTGGAAACTATTTGTTCCGCTTCGTCTTTCCCGATGGTTTTACCATCGCGGATCCTTGACACTATATGTGTCGGGATAATAAAATATACGGACACGGTTTCCGGATACTTGGCTCCGAATTCCATTTCCGCGCCCAATTTTTCCGCCTCGGATAGAGGCATTTCTTTGCGCACGACATTAAGGCCTTCTTTTATTTTTTCATTGACCCAATTTTCAACCTTTTTCTTTTCCTCCTCGGTCAGTTTATGGTCACAGAGAAAATCCATTCGCAGACGCTCTTCGGTAATGTTGCTCCCCCGCTGTTTTATTTTTTTATTTACAACCGCTTGAAGCCCGGCCAAGAGCAGATGGTGCGCAGTATGAAGCCGGATGGTTTTTTCTTTATGGTCCGCCAGCCCGCCTTTGAACATTCCGGCGGAAGATGTTTGGGAAAGTTTTTGGTGCTCGGCCATTTTTTTATTAAAATTTTCCAAATCTACGGTTTTGCCTTTTTCTTTTGCCAGCTCAAGGGTAAGTTCAATGGGAAAACCATAGGTAGTGGCTAAAATAAAGGGGTCTATACCTTTTTCAAATTCTTTCATGTCTTTGGTTAGTGTTTCTCGGAATTTGCTTTCTTCTTTTTCTATTTCCCCCTTATCATCCAACACGTACACGTTTTCATAAATCTTTTTTATTTTTTTAATTTCTTGCGCTAAAGGTTTTGCTGAAAATCTGACCGCCCGCCTTATCAATCTGCGCAAAACATATCCACGACCCGTGTTTGAGGGAATGACACCGTCGGAAATCATAAAAAGAGCGGCCTTGACGTGGTCGGCTACAATTTTTTCTTCCCGTGTCTGTTCGTTATTGAACAAATCCGTTTCAAAAACGCTTTTTTTCTTTTGCACGGTTGCGAGCAATCGTTCAAAACCCATCCCCGTATCAATACCCAAGACATCAAGTTTTTTCAGTTTCGCTTCCCCTTTATCCAGTTTTTCCCGCGAGCCATTGCAGAAATATTCATTAAAAACTATGTTCCAAATTTCCACATCCTCTCCAACAGCATTTTTGCAATAAATTTCCGTCGTCGGCCCGCAGGGTCCCGAGTCCCCTGTCGGACCCCAGAAGACGTCTTCTCCTTCTTCTTTTATGTTTTTAACTCCGATTTCTTCCCAAATTTTTTCCGACTCCTCGTCCTTAGGAACATTTTCACTTCCTTTATAAAAAGTCACATAAGAAATTTCCAAACCGAGTTCTTTGGTAATAAAATCGTAGGCATAAATTATGGCTTCCTTTCTCCCGTATCCGCCAAAGGAAAAATTGCCCAGCATTTCAAAAAATGTCAGGTGCATGGAATCGCCGACTTCGTCTATATCTGAAGTTCTAATGCATTTTTGAATTGTAACAACATTTCGTGCGCCAAAATCCTTATCGGCTGATTGCGGATTGGTATAGTACGGCTTGAATTGCTGCATCCCGGCAGTGGTAAAAAGCACCGAAGGATCATTCTCGGGAACCAAAGAGGAAGAAGGAATTATTTTATGTCCTTCCCCACCCGAGACGGATCCGCCTTTGGCGGAAAAAAATTTAAGGAATCTTGACCTAATTTCGTCTGACTGCATCATATCGTGTTTTTTAATTATTATTCAGCTGGTCGGTTCTTTCAGAAATTTTTCTAATTGGCCTTTCAATAATACTCATTAGAATAAAAATTAAAAGCACAAGAATAGTGGAAATAATGGCCAGGATATAAAGTCCGAAACCGACAGCCATACCGATACCTGCCGTTACCCAGAGCCCACTCGCGGTACTAAGACCTGAAAGTCTGGAGTCCCGAAACATTATCATTCCCGCGCCTATAAAACCAATACCTACTATTATTTGAGATGCAATTCTGGAAGGATCAAAATTATCAAGATTGCCATATTTTATTGCCATCATCTCAGAAATAATAATAAACAATGTTGCTCCCATGGCAACAAGAGAATGTGTCTTCATACCCGCTTCTTTGTGCATAAAAAGACGTTCTGTCCCGATTAGCATCCCCAACGTAACCGCTACTATTAATTTTAACAAAACATCGCCATATTGAGCTAAAAATTGTTCCATATATTAATTATATCAATAAACGAGGAGTACTGGCAACCACTCCCCCGCCCAGGCAAACATCTTTGTCGTAGATGACTATGGACTGGCCCGCCGCCACTAAAGTTTTGGCGGGCAAGCCGGAAGTTGTCTGGATGAAAATCACTTTTGCTTTTGTCTTGCCGGTAATCTCGACCTTGCATGGCAAAAATTCTCCGTGATAACGGATTTGGGCGGTGTAGGTTTTGCCCGGCTCGGGATTGCTCGAAATCCAATTTGTGTTTTTCAAACAAAGACAAAAACATTCGGGAAAAGAGACTTGGGAGCGCGACCGGCGCGAGCACGAGGAATTTTTCAGCAGAAAAATATCCGTGCTCTTTTCCCGAATGTTTTTGTCTTGCGACACTATTAAAGTATTTTTCTTAACATCTTTGCCGACCACATAATACGGCCCGTCAGTCGGACTTTTTCTGGTAATGGTAAAACCATGCCGCTCCCCCAGCGTATGAAAAACCACACCGGAGTGGAAGCCAATCTCTTCCCCTTGCTCATTCTGCACTTTTCCTTTTTTTTCTTTAATATAGTGTTTTAAGAATTCCTTTAAGTCCACCGCGCCCAAAAAACAGATTCCCTGGCTGTCTTTCTTCTCCGCCACCGGCAGGTTAAATTTTTTCGCCAACTTGCGAACTTCCGTCTTTTTCAAATGGCCGATTGGAAACAAAATTTTTTTCAGTTGCTCCTGCCGGAGCGTCCAGAGGAAATAACTTTGGTCTTTTGAGATGTCCCTGCCTTTAGCTAAAGAAAATATCTTTTCATGAAGCTCCTTAACCCCATTCCTCGCTTTCGCTCGGAATGGCACGCCCCCGCCCGTCGCTTCCTGAAAAATATTTTCTTTTACCATGGCGTAGTGTCCCGTCGCCACATAATCCGCTCCCATAGAAAGCGCTTTTTTAAGGAAAGCGCCGAATTTCACTTCTTTGTTGCACATCACATCCGGGTTCGGCGTTTGACCAGCCCTATATTCGCGGATCATGTAGTCAGCCACTTCCTTTTTGTAGACATCTTCCAGGTCAAAGGTAAGAAATGGGATGTTTAAATGCGCCGCTACCCGCATAGCGTCCCTTCTCTCCTCCTCTTCATTACATTCTAAAAATTCCGGGTGCCAGGTTTTAATGAAGACCCCCACAACTTCATAACCTTGTTTTTTAAGCAGGGCCGCAGACACGGCGCTATCTACGCCACCCGAAAGTCCGACAAAAACTGTTTTTTTATGCATAAAAATAATTCTTAAAAACTTTTTGAAACATAATTTTGAAGGGGTTTCGAACGCGACGGCGCGAGAACTTCAGGATTTTTTAAACTTTAAAAAATCCGTACCGAAAAAATTTATGTTTAAAAAAGTTTTATAATTTCATACTATACATCCATCAGTTTTTTGTAAAGCTCGTAGGTCGCGCGCGCGTCGGAGAGCGCAGTGTGGGAGTGTTCGTTTTTTATGCCGAAACGCTCGCACATTTCCCGCAGAGAAAAATGCTCAATCTCCGGATTATGGTGAAATTTTGCCCAGGCGACGGATACGGTATCCAATTTATGATAATGCATTGTGTTTTCTACTCCAACTTTATTAAAAACATATTCCAAAAATCCGGCATCAAAAGCGACATTGTGCCCGACCATAATACAACCTTTTACTTTTTCCAAAAGAATTTTTATTGCCTTGGATAAATCAAGGGCAGATTTCCAATCTTTCTCGTTATAATGATTAACTTTTAGAGCCGTCGGATTAGCGTTTTCTATCTTTTTCGGTTTTATCTTTAACTCAAATTCTTCAATAACTTTCAAATTCCGATCGGAGATAACGCAGCCAATTTCAATAATCTCATGCTGGAGAGGATTAAGCCCGGTAGTTTCTATGTCTATAAAAGCAAAATTGTGTTTTCGCATGGGATTATTTCAAATATTTCAGTATATTTTGTTCATGTTCCGAAAAAGACTTCGCGTAATGAATGTTTCCGTTTTTGTCGTGTAAATAATAAAGATAAGGGGAAGATTTCGGATAAATAGCGGCTTTTATGGAGAGTATCCCCGGATTACTGATTGGGGCTTCCGGTAATCCTTTGGTTTTATAAGTTTCCGGCGCGGCATCGGCTTGAAGCGGCATGCCGATTTTGAGTCTTTTCCATAAAATTCCGGAAATAACTTCCCTGTCAATATTCCCTTTCGCTTCTCTTTCAATAATTGAGGACATTATTATAATATCTTTTTCGGTTTTTCCGGACGAAGCAATCTCTCCGGAAAGGGAAACAATTTTTTTATTGAAGTTGTCTGTCATGGACCGCAACACATCATCTTCATCGGCGTCGGTTAAAAAGAAATAAGTGTCCGGAAAAAGATATCCTTCTTTACTCTCGGCTTTAAGTAGGAATCGGGCTTTATTGAAA
Source organism: Candidatus Nomurabacteria bacterium GW2011_GWB1_43_19 (assembly GCA_000999465.1). GTDB lineage: Bacteria > Patescibacteriota > Minisyncoccia > Phycocordibacterales > UBA9973 > UBA9973. The sequence continues at coordinate 15,446 of LCGB01000007.1, read as the reverse complement.
TTCGTCAGCTTTGAAGCAAAAGTGTCCCCGATTTGTTTTACATCAAAACCTTCCGGAATCGTAACCGACACCGGAGCCATAAAATGTTTACCCCATCTGATGCGTAAAGCAACTTCCCAAACCGGCAATTTATTTTCAAACAGGTAGTCAGCGGACACTATGCGTTTTTCTCCGCCTAAAATTATTACCAGGGATTCAAACGCCACTCGGGAGCGTATAATATGTTCTTTTTTCAAAACGGCCGAGACACTTCTTAAACTTGACCCCTTTTCCACCCTAATCACCGCTCCCGGCGGAAAATTTCCCGGCGCGCTGAGAAAGAAAAAATAGCAAAGAACCAAAAACGTCACTGCGCCCAACAGGTAAAAATTTATCCTTCGCATCCCGTCCAACCGGGGCGCCGGCTGTCCGGATTCAAGCGCAAATTCGTTCAATGGATTTTCCATAAGGTATTAAGTCGGCAGATTAGGAGGCGGAGAGGCCTCTTTGGACTCAATGCGTTCAAGAGTCGGAACGCGCATAATCTGGCCCGGAAAGTGCCACATGGTCGCCAGTTCTTCGGTGTTTAAAACAAATGTCTTGTGGTGAGCATAGGCCTTAATCCAACCGTCCAATCCGATAATTTCAGGAATGGGCCATCTCCAATGATTTTGAGCAAAAATATGATGTCGGAGAGGTAAATGAAAGAAAGCGCGTTCTCTATATTCATTAAGCATCCTATTAGCCAGCATCATAACAGTTTCTTTGGAAGCCGGAAATATCCCGCTATAGAAATCTCCCTGAGCGGAATTGAAACGCCAAAGTTCATTACAGTCAGGTTTTGCATATTGACGAAAAATAAGACGTAGGTTCCTCCGGCTACTCATGTCGAATGTTTCTTTCTTAGCCACATACATAACCCGAATACCGGTTTCAAAACCCAGTTTGGTGGTCTTGGCGCTCATGCCGGTTACCGAATTTTTTAGAAAGTCCGGCATACGTACTTCCAAGGCCGTACCACCATCCGGTCGTTCTCCGAGGTGAGTACGAGTGAAAGGAGCTACGAATTTTTCTATCTGCAACCGAGATTCTCTCACCCAGTCATGTTCGTTAAACCACGTGCCGGGAGTATGATACGTCTTTTTAGAGGGTGTAACAACGATTTGTAGCCACATTTGTTCTCCTTTCTGCAACGACCCGAAAAGTTCCACTACCGCGGAAACCGGGTCAACTTTGAATTCCTCTTTCGGGTCTTCGTCCAGGCCGAAATCAACATATGTTTTAATCGGAAACGCTTCGTTTTTTAATAATTTAAACTCGCATCCCCAGCCGTCCCAAGCGCTCTTGGGAGTTATTTCATCAACACCTAAGGTATAATCTTCCACGGCTTTGACTTGCGCTTGAGGATATTGCGCGTACATTTGTGTTTCAATCAAACCTCTGATACGCGTCGGCGTCCGTATATAAAAATGCACCTGCCCGTCAATGGACGCGATTTCCAGGGAAAACCAGAACCAAACCGCTCCTTGCCAGTATTCTTCTTTTCCGCCTTTCATGCTCCAATGGTAAAGCGCGTTAGTGATGAAAAGTTCCATCGCTTTCGGACTGCGCAGAACATCCCGTGGAGGAACTATCTCCAGTAATACGAAGTCAATGCCGGAGATGAAGTCCTGCTGGATATAATGTAGCCAGAAAATCCAGGCAATACGGCCAAGAATTATGACTCCGATTAGAGGCAGAATAGCCCTGACTGCGGTATACTCCAAGCCGTAATGGAAAATAAGATAGCCAATAATTACAACCAGAAGCCAGAGCCAATATTTTTTTATTCCTTCTTCAAGACTGTCAAGAAATTCTTCCATTCCTGTATTTTAATACAAAAAGCGAAAAAATACAAAGTAGCCAGAAATCCCATATGTCAGACATAGGGGAATTCCCCTATGTCTGACATATGGGAAATTACGCCAGAGCGTAGAGCCCTTTGGCGTTTTTCTTGAAATATTTTGAGTTGGCTAAATTCACCAAAATGGTATTTTTCTTGAAATATCTTTCTTTCATCACTTTTTTGACTATCTCATCTTTAGATAATTCCCCTTCTTTTTTTAAGATATCTTCTATGACTTCACGAGCAATGCCTGTCTTGTAGCCCCATTCGGCAAGAGCATACATCCCTCGGCCTACCAGCACAAAGCGGGAGTCCTTTATGAGTTCGTTGTGGCAGGTGGCATAGTGCGTCTTTTTGCTAAAAGTCTTGGTTATCGCGTCCGCCACTTCTTTAAAATGCATGGGAGAACCGTGGCGCCTCATTACCAAAAAAGCGTAATCTTTAACCCCGCGAGTGCGAATATTCGGAGATGTTGCTTTCCCCCATTCTCCCAATCCGTTTTTAGCGACAGACTTAGACATTGAAAGCCACCTCTTGGCCATTTCATCATCTCGGTATTTTTCGGAAACATCTTTCAACTGATCAAAAAACTTTTTAATCATTTCCGTCTCCGGGATAAGATCTTCGTCTTTCAAAGTCGTGTAAAGTTTTCTGAGAGCGTCATGAACTTTGTCCGCCATGACATCGTCCATGCTGTAACGGGTATGGAAATGTTCATCTTCGTGATGTTTTTTAAAAATGTCGCTCAACACCAAAAAAAAGTGAATGTGGTTCTGGGTTGATTTATCTTTGGAAATATGAGGTAAAAGTTCGTGCTCCGCAACAATTGACCCCAGTTTATACATCAACTGTTTCAACTCTTCAAAAGTTGCCTGCTCGGCTTTATAAGCGGCGGACTTCTTAATTAAATTAATAGCCGCATCTTCAATTTGACGGACACGTTCTCTGGTAATGCCATATTTTTTGCCGATTTCTTCCAGAGTTTTTCTTTCTCCGTCAGCCATTAAACCGAAACGACTCATAATCACATCCGCCGCGCGTTCGGCCAAATGTGCGGTTATTTTATTGGTGATTTTTTTGGGTTTGAAGGATAATGTTGGCATCCCGGTACTAAAATTTTAATTAATAACCTTTATCTTTATGCCCCGTAATCAAAAATTTAGTACGGGACAAGTAATTTTTATCTTTTGCTTCTTGTCCGATCAATTTCGGTCAGGTATTTCTTGCGAAGCCTGACGGATTTCGGGGTAATTTCCAGATATTCGTCTTTACTCATCACTTCCAGACCTCTCTCAATACTTAAAATGAAAACGGGATTCAAGGTCACGGCTTCGTCGGTGCCGGAAGCCCGCATATTGGTCAGTTGTTTTCCTTTTGTGGGATTCACAGACATATCATCCCCTTTCAAAACATTGCCAATAACCATCCCTTCATAAACCTCTGTTCCGTGCTCAATATACAATATACCACGTTCCTGTAAATTTGCAAGAGAAAAAGCCACCGCCTTGCCGGAAACCATGGAAGTCATGGACCCGTACTCTCTTTTTTTGATTTCTCCGGCATACTCTTTAAAACCCGTAACTCTGGAACTCATTATGCCTTCTCCTTTGGTGTCTATGGTAAATTCATTGCGATAACCCAAAAGACCGCGGGTCGGTATGTCAAAAATAACCCTTGCAACGCTTTGTTTTTCAACCATATTTTTCATAATGCCGCGCCTTTTACCGATTTTCTCAATTACTGTTCCGGAAAATTCCATCGGCACATCCATTACCAGTTCCTCATAGGGCTCCGTTTTAACGTCATCTTTCTCTTTAATAATGACTTCCGGCTGGGAAACCTGCATTTCAAAGCCCTCCCGACGCATATTCTCAAGCAATATCGCTATATGAAGTTCTCCCCGGCCGTAAACCTTAAAAAAAGAGGGTCCCATGTTTTTATCACCCTGGTCGGGACCTGTCTGCGCAGGCAGGGAAAAATCCACCTTCAGTCCCACATTAACTTCCAGTTCTTTTTCCAATCTTTCCTTAATTTGTCTTGAAGTTAGAAATTTTCCTTCACGACTCGCAAACGGAGAATCATTAACTAGAAAATTAAGAGAGAGGGTCGGCTCATCAATGGCAATATGCGGCAATGGTTCGGCATTTTCGTCTTCGCAAATGGTCTCCCCGATATAAATGTCCGGGATGCCGGAGAGAAGCACAATGTCGCCGGAAAAAGCAATTTCTTCCTCTTTTCTGGCAATACCTTCAAAACCGAATATTTTTGTAATTTTTCCTTTTCGTGTTCCATTTTCCCCTTTGACAAACACCTGATTTCCGGATTTCATTTTTCCGGAATAAATTCTGGCCACCGCCATCCGGCCCAAGAAATTGTCGTAGCCCAAATTAAAAACTTGCGCGGTCATTTTATGTGTGTCAAGGGGCATCCTTGACAAGTATGTCAAGGATGCCCCTTGACACGAGTTTGCATCCGGGACTTTTTCCAAAATTACATCAAGCAGCGGCGACAAATCGGGCGATATATCGCCCAAATTACGGAATGCTTTTCCTTCGCGCCCGATTGCGTAAACCGTTTCAAAATTCGCCTGCTCTTCACTGGCCCCCAATTCAAAAAACAACTCCAGGATTTCTTCGTGCACCCGATACGCGTCCGCTGCCGGCTTGTCTATCTTGTTGATAACGACTATCGGACGGAGTCCGAGTTCTAAAGATTTTTTCAAAACGAACCGGGTCTGCGGCATTGGCCCTTCCACCGCATCCACTAAAAGGAGCACCGAATCAATCGCGCGCAGAACCCGTTCCACTTCCGAACCGAAATCCGCATGCCCGGGAGTGTCCACGATGTTTATTTTTGTGCCCTTGTAATAAATGGAGGTATTTTTGGAGTAGATGGTGATCCCCCGCTCTTTTTCCAGATCGTTGGAATCCATTGATACTCCTTCGTCTTGCAGAGCGCCGTTTTGCTTCATCAAGGCGTCGGTCAAAGTCGTCTTGCCGTGGTCAACATGCGCGATAATAGCTATATTTCTTATTTCCATAATCGGTTAAATAAAAAAGCCCGCAGGCCTTTTAAAAATCTCTTTTATAATAACATAGTTTCTAACAAACTACAAGTTTTAGGATTTTTGTGGTGTGTCGGGAAGGAATTTCTCGGCTACCGCCGCGGGTGCTTTTCTATTTCACTTCGCTCATACAGAAAAGCCTTTCGAACCCTTCCCGCGAGCCAAGTAGTTGGCTCGCTCACGACGAGACATATAAAAAAATCCCGTGGCTATAAGCCAGAGATTTTTTTATTGTGCGTCGGGAAGGATTCGAACCTTCGTAGCCCTAAGGCGACAGATTTACAGTCTGTTGTAATTGACCACTCTACCACCGACGCTTATTTTGCGACATCAAGTCGCAATCCTCACTACGTTCGGAACATAAGCTTTGGTGGTAGCCCACCTCCGCTTTGCTTCGGATGAAAGTTGAAGCAGTTCAACTTTCATCCACCGACGCATCCATATAAAATAACACAAAATCGTTATTCTTGCATCTTTTATCCCGGATTAACGTCAATCTACGCCGCCGAGCGGGAGCGAACGCGAATCGGGCTTTTTATTTTTCCTTTTCTGGTTTCAATAACAAGTTCTTGGTTTCTAACGGAGACGATAACGGTATCCCCTTTCTTTACCCCGTTGGAAATAATATGCGAGGCGACTGGATTCAATATCTTGCTTTGAATCAGGCGGTTAATCGGGCGGGCGCCATAATGCGGGTCGTAACCGACTTTGGCTAGGTGAGAAATCGCTTCATCGGAAATTTCCAAATTAATCCCCTTGTTTGTCAACCGACCTCTGATTATTTTCATTCTTAAGCCGACTATTTCCTTTATGGCTTTTTCCGACAAAACATCAAAAACAATGATTTCATCCAAACGGTTCAAAAATTCCGGTCGGAAGTTATCTTTCAGCGCTTCCATAACTTTTTCTTTCATCTTGCTATAGTCCTGCAATTTTCCGCTATTGGAAAATCCGATTGATTCCATTTTCTCCACAAATTGTGAACCGATATTGGAAGTAAGGACAATAATCGTATTTTTAAAATTAACCACTCTTCCTTTTCCGTCGGTTAATCTGCCTTCGTCAATAACCTGCAAAAACACGTTAAAGACCTCCGGGTGGGCTTTTTCAATCTCGTCAAAAAGTATTACCGCATAAGGCCTGTGCCGGACGGCTTCCGTTAACTGGCCGGCTTCGTCGTAACCCACATATCCCGGCGGAGAACCGATGAGTTTAGACATTGAATGACGTTCCATATATTCGGACATATCCACGCGAATAATCGCATTATCATCATTGAACATAAATTGCGAGAGCGCTTTGGTAAGTTCGGTCTTGCCGACTCCGGTCGGACCCAGAAATATAAACGAACCGATTGGTCTGTTTGGGTCTCCGATACCCGCCCTGGACCTACGGATAACATCGGCAACCCGCTTGATTGCCACATCCTGGCCAATGACTCTTTTACCCAATTCCAGTTCCATTTTCTCAAGTTTTTCCCGTTCCTCCTCAAGCATTTTAGTAAGCGGTATTCCGGTCCAGCGAGCAACCACTTCGGCAATATCTTCGGCTGTGATTTCTTCTTTTAAAATCCTGCGTGATTTTTGCAATTTTTTTAATCGTGCGAGTTTTACATCAAGTTCCTTTCGAAGTGTCGGCAATTTTCCGTAGCGTATTTCGGCCGCCCGGGAAAGGTCCGATTTCATTTCGGCATCTTCCGCTTCCAAACGAATACTTTCAAGTTCTTTTTTAATTGCCCTAATTTCGGTTACGGTTTCTTTTTCGTTATTCCATTTCAATCCAAGTTCTTTGGTTTTTTCGGATAAATTGCCGATTTCCTTGTCAATTTCCTTAAGTCTGTTTTTTATTTCTTTTTCTTTTTGCTTATCTTTATGTTCCGCGCCGAAAGAACCGATTTCTTTTTTAAGCGCCTCTTTTTCAATTTCCAAACGCATTGTTTTTCTGTGCGCCTCTTCCAAAACCGGAGGCTTGTTTTCCAGCATTATCTTGAGCGAAGAAGAAGCCTCGTCAATCAGATCCACGGCCTTGTCCGGCAAAAATCTGTTGGTGATGTAACGGGAAGAAAGGTTGACTGCGGCCACGATGGCATCATCGGTAATGCGAATGCCGTGGAAAAGTTCGTATCTTTCTTTGAGCCCGCGAAGAATCGCGATTGTGTCTTCCACATCGGGCTCGTCAATGTAGACCGGCTGAAAGCGACGAGCCAAGGCCGGATCTTTTTCGATATGTTTCTGATATTCTCTTAAGGTCGTCGCTCCTATCGCTCGCAACTCTCCGCGGGAAAGAGCGGGCTTCAACATATTGGAAGCGTCCATTGTGCCTTCCGCTCCTCCGGCGCCGACAATCGTGTGAATTTCGTCAATAAAAAGAATAATCTTTCCGTCGGACCGTTCAATTTCTTTCATAATACCTTTCAGTCTTTCTTCAAATTCTCCGCGATATTTCGTGCCCGCCACCAGAAGTCCAAGATCAAGAGAAACAAGCTCTTTCTCCTTCAAAGATTCGGGAACATTGTTTTTTACAATCATTTGGGCCAGACCTTCCACCACGGCGGTTTTTCCGGTTCCCGCTTCGCCTATCAGAATCGGATTATTCTTGGTCCGGCGCGAGAGTATTTGCATAATTCGGGTTATTTCGTTATCGCGACCGATAACCGGGTCCAATTTGTCTTCTTTGGCCAATTTGGTCAGATTGCGGGTGTATTTTAAAAGCAGTTTAAATTTTTTCGGCTCGGTTACGTCGGTAATATTCTGGCTGCGAAGTTCTTCCAGGACTTTCATCACTTGGTCTTTGTGAATTCTAAATCGCGCCAAGGTTTCGCGCGCCTCGCTGGTAACATCAAGAATTGCAATAAAAAGATGCTCTGTGGAGACAAAATCATCTTTCATGTATTCTGCCAACTTGGCCGACTGTTCAATTACTTGCGCTAAATCGGGATTCAAATAAATCTGATAAGACGGTGAAATAGTACTGCGTGATTCCGGCAGTTCAATCAGTTCCAAGACGGAATCAGTCAGCAACATTGTGTCAATTTCCAACTTATCCAAAATGGAATTAACCATGGATTCCTCCTGAAGAAGCAAGGCCGCCAAAAGGTGAAGTGAAGACACATGATTCATGCCGCGTTCAATCGCCAGTTCGTGGGCTTTTTTAATGGCATCCTTGGCTTTGGTTGTAAATTTATTTAATGGTGGCATATTACTAGTGTGGTTAGATTATACACTACTTGTCAAGCGCAAAACCCTTATTCTGTCTGGGAGACGGTAGCGCCGGCTGGCGCCGGAAGAGCATCACTGATGTTTTTGATTGAGGCAAAGGAAGCAGTGCCGCCGGAGAGAGCAATGCCAAGCGCTTCGCCGTCCAGATTAAGAACCAAACCTCCCGTATTTGGCGGGGTAACGCTCAAATCCATGACATTGTTGGTATTCAATCCCTCAAAGATAAATGACGATATGTTGGCGCCTAGAATCAGAACTTTTTGACCCACTTTCATCTTATTTAGGTCGCCAAAAGCAGGCACAGAAAAAACGGGCTTGTCCGTGTCGTTGAGCGGAGCCCCTATCTTCAGCAGAACAAACCCTGTTGGACTAACGGACATAAAATCCGCCCTGAATTTTCCGCTGTCATTTTTAAGGTAATATCTCCCCTTCTCCGGCACGAGTAGGGCATCGGCGGCCACAATCCCCTCCGAGGAAACGGCAAATGCTCGCCCGACAGAGACCTCAACTTCCACCCCTTCCGTGTTGGTGGCTTCCCTGCTCAGGGCAAATACGGATGTTTTGTTTTTCTCAATTGCGTCCACCACCAAGTCCTCTTCTTTGACGATAACGGTCTGCACAACCGTTTTGCCTTCAACCTGCTGTATTTTTTCAACCGTCTGCTGGATGACACGGTTGATCGGCGCGGTAAAAGAAGCCGGCGCCTGCTGCATCAGAGTTACGGTTGTAATGCCGGTGGCAATGGAAGTGACAAAACTAAGAAGCACCGCCAGCAAAATGAGTTGTGATTTATTTAAATCCTTGATATCCATGCCTTCAATTATACCCCCACACCTATTTATAGTCAAAAAAAACTAAATAGGTGTGGGGGTATACCACTTTTTCAGCTTTGTCAAAATATGGGATAAAGATTTAATGGTATAATCAATATCTTTTTTGGTTGTCGCTCGGCCTAATGAAAAACGCACTCCGCCCTCCTCCGCTAAAGCTTCGGCGGGCAAGCCTTTATTATCGCGTATAGCCTTTATTACATACGAGCCCCCGGCTCGGGAACTCTTACAAGCACTCTTGGAAGAAACCATTATGCCGCGAGCAGAGAGTTCAATCACCAAAAGGTCGCTTGGGATTTTGGGAAATGTAATATTTACATTGTTCGGCAATCTATTTTTAAAATCGCCGTTGATTATCAGCCCCGTCGGGTGTTGGATACCCGACAATCGGGTGTCCAACACCCGACGGAAATAATCACGGAGTTTCATCAGGCGCTTCGTTTCCTTTTCCTTCATTTTCTGCGCTGATTTTAAAGCGGCGGTAAATTTCACGATTTCCGGCAAATTTTCCGTTCCCGGACGCAATCCCGTTTCCTGGTCTCCCCCGCCGAAGACGGGCGAAAGCGGCACGGACTTTCTCTTGTAAAGTACTCCCATCCTTCCCGCCTGCGCGTGGCCAAAGCTCGCTTCGGCGAGGCGACGGCCCGCCCCTTCAATTTTTGAACCGGAAAGCGTTAGCATATCCACGCCAAGCTTCTCTACATTCAAATCCAGATAATTTGCCGCCTGCACGGCGTCCGTATGAAACAAGGGCAAGAGTAGGGTTTTAGAGACTTGCGAGCGTGGCGGCGCGAGCACGAGGAATTTTTCAGCAGAAAAATATCCGTGCTCCAAAATTCCATTCTTGCCCGTTTTTCTGTAGTGTTTTATCTCTTTCGCGATTTCCTTTATCGGCTGGATAGTTCCGATTTCGTTATTGGCGTACATCACCGAGACCAGGATAGTATTGTTTTTAATTTCTCTTTTTATTTTTTTCGGGTCAACGATTCCGTTTTTTTCAACCGGCACAATAGATACCTGCGCAAGTTTTCTTTTCTCCAGCATTCTGCATGTTTCCAAAACCGACGGATGTTCAATGTTTGTGGTAATAATATGCGGAAGAAACCTCACCTCCTTCCCCCTCTCCTTGACAAGGAGAGGGACTGGGAAGAGGTGTATTAGCCCCTGGATTGCCAGGTTGTTGCTTTCCGTTCCTCCCGAAGTAAAAATTATTTCCTCCGGCCGCGCCTTCAAAACACCGGCAACTTCCCTGCGCGCGTTTTTGAGTTTCTTTTGCGCTTCTACCCCGAGTACATGTATTGAACTCGGATTTGGCGATACCGAAGCGGCATAATCCAAATATATTATCTTTGATTTTCGCATAAAAATAGTATATATTGAAAATGTATGAATACAAAGCTAGAAATTGCTTTTTTTGTTTTTACCGGAATCGTTATTTTGGCCGGCGCCATTTGGACGATTGTTACTGAAAAACGCCTGAAGATATTTTTTCTGGGTAGGAAAGCGAAGGATTTGGAAGACACTATTATTATACTGGAACAAGAAATTACCAAGTTGAATAAGGCAAGAGACAATATTGAAAAAGAGATTGTCGCGATAAACACCAAACTCAAAAAGAGCATCCGCGGACTTGAAGCGATACGCTTTAATCCGTTTCCCGACCAAGGCAGCAACCAAAGTTTTGCCATTGGTATGCTGGATGAAGAAGGCGACGGTTTGGTAATTTCCAGTTTGTATTCCCGTGAACGGATGAGCATTTTCGCCAAACCCGTCAAGAACGGCAAATCCGAATATGAACTTTCGACTGAAGAAAAAGAGGCCTTAAGACGAGCAGAGGTTAAATAAAAAAAAATTAAAAATGGATAAACAAAATCAAAATCAGAATACCCGCCCGAACGACCGTCAGGTCGGGCAGGCATCTGTAAGGCCGCCGGTAGTGGTGGTAATGGGACACATTGACCATGGAAAATCCACCCTGCTGGATTATATAAGAAAAACGAATGTGGTTGAATGCGAAACCGGAGGCATTACCCAATGCATTTCCGCTTATGAAGTCGAGGTTCCGATGCCGGATTCGGCCGGGTCGGGAAAAATCACTTTCCTTGATACTCCCGGACACGAGGCCTTTTCAAAAATGCGCGAACGCGGCGCGGAGATAGCCGACATCGCCATTTTGGTTGTCTCGGCCGAGGACGGAGTAAAGCCACAGACAATTGAGGCCTGGAAAACTATTGTGGAATCCAAGATTCCATGCATCGTCGCGATAAATAAGATAGACAAGCCGGGCGCCAATATAGAAAAAACAAAAAACGAATTGGCGGAAAACGAAATCTATCTGGAAAATTACGGAGGCAAGGTGCCGTTTGCGGAAATTTCCGCGAAAGACGGCGTGGGGGTGGATAATCTTCTGTCGCTCATTTTGATTATGGCGGAAATGGAAGGATTCACCGGCAACAAGGAAGAGAACGCTTCCGGTTTTGTCATTGAAGTAAACCTGGGTCCGAAACGCGGAATCCTGGCGACCTTGATTATTAAAAACGGTTCCATTAAAAAAGGAATGACCGTTGCCGTGGAAGACAGCCTGTGTTCCACGCGGATAATTGAAAACTTCAAGGGAGAAACGATAGAAAACGCCTCGTTTTCTTCCCCGGTGCGCATCGTGGGCTTTAATAAGATGCCGAGAGTCGGCGCGCGGTTCGAATCTTTCGAAAAAAAATCCGAAGCGGAAAAATACGCAAACGCCTGGCTGGAAACCCCGACGTCCAAAGGAGTCGGGGTCCCGACCTCTGATGAAAATCAAGGCGTCGGGAAAAAAGAAAATACAAAGAAAATAATACCAATAATACTCAAAGCTGATGTTTCCGGCTCTATTGAAGCAATTGAAAAAGAAATCGCCAAGATAAAAAACGATAACGCGGAATTCCGGATTGTGGCAAAAGGCATCGGCCCCATTTCCGAGTCAGACATCAAAGGCGTGTCTTCAGGGGTTGATGTGTTGGTCGTCGGATTCAACGTAAAGGCCGACAAGAGCGCCATTGAAATGGCGCAAAAAAGAGGCATCACGCTTTCCTTCTTTGAAATTATTTATAAAATGACGGAATGGCTGGAAACCCAAATGGAAGAAAGAAGGCCGAGAGTAGAAACGGTTGAAACCACCGGCCGAGCCAAGATTATTCGGGCTTTTAGCCGCACCAAGGAACGCCAGATAATCGGCGGCAAGGTTTTGGTCGGACAAATCAACTTAAACAGCGTCGTCCGGATAATGCGCCGGGAATTTGAAATCGGCCGGGGAAAAATAGTGAATCTGGAAAAAAATAAGGTAAAAACAAGCTCGGTGGAAGAAGGCGCGGAATTCGGAATGATGATTGAATCCAAGACGGAGATTGCGGCGGGAGATGCGATAGAAGCGTTTTCAATAACGCAAAAATAACGTGGAGAAGGTTTGGATTTTTTCGAGAGACAAGGTGGTGACTGCGCGAGGAAGGAGAAAAAATCCAAACTTGCGGAACTAAAATCATATGGAAAGAAACGAAAAGGTGGCAAATCAGATAAAAGAGTTGGCGGCGCAGTTTTTAGAACGCGAAAATGACCGCACTTCTTTAATCACGGTCACAACGGCTTCTTGCTCTCCGGATCTGAAACGAGCAACAATATTTATAACCGTTCTTCCCGACTCTAAAGAAAGGGCCGCTTTGGGGTTTGTAAAAAGGCAACTGAAAGAATTGCGGGAATTTTTGAAAAAAAATATACCGATAAAAATTATTCCTTTCCTTGATGCGGAAATAGATTTGGGCGAAAAAAACCGACAGAAAATTGACGAACTGCTAAGGAATGGTTAGGATTAGATTGTTTTCATCGGCCTGGTCGCCCCACCGACGCTAAAGCTTTGGCGGGCAGGCAAGTAGAAAAGTTTTGAGTTGGCCTGGTAGCCAAGTAGTAAGGCATTCCTCTGCAAAAGGAATATACGCGGGTGCGATTCCCGCCCAGGTCTCCGTTTGTAATTTGAAAATTTAAGCATTATAATTGCCCGGGTGGCGTAATTGGTAGCCGCAGGAGACTTAAAATTTCCCGACCGCAAGGTTGTGTGGGTTCGAGTCCCACCCCGGGCACTCTGTTTTTAAAAAAAACAAATATACGCGCCCATAGCTCAGCTGGTAGAGCAGATCCCTCTTAAGGATAAGGTCGGGGGTTCGATCCCCTCTGGGCGCACAATACTGGAAAGGTTTCAACTGCTTGAAATCTTTCCAGTATTGTGCGGGCCACAGCCATGTTTTTTCAGGAGAAAAAACAGGCGAGGCAGGGTCGTGAAAATTTTTGAGCGACGGCGAGAAAATTATTCCTGACCACAATTTGCATTTGCCGGGGTGGCGAAATTGGCAGACGCACTTGCCTTAGGAGCAAGCGAGAGTAATCTCATGGGAGTTCAAATCTCCCCCCCGGCACCAGTAGGAAATTACAAGTTTGAAGGGTTCGCCTCGCTTCGCTCGGCGACTAATTTGTATTGGATTTTAGTGGTAAAAATGAATTGGCGATTCCGTTAGAAGCAGAAAAGAAAAATTCTCAAATTATTAACTAATTAACCCAATAAAACTATGAAATACATAATCTACGCCAGAAAAAGCACTGAAGAAGATAACCGTCAAGTATTGAGTATTGAAGCTTAACTTGTTGAACTCAAAGAATTTGCCGCCAAAGTAGTAAATTTTTCAATCATTTTTATTGAAAAATTTACTAGAATGATTTATACTTTAATCGTTCAAAAACTTGAAACTGTCGTTCGTGTAGCTCCCCGCCTGTGTCGAGGTTTCGGCGGGCAGGCGCCGCCTTTCCGTCCGTCGCCTTTAAATATTCTTATTTAAAATCAAAATGGTTAAACGAACAAGAGTTATATTGGTTCTGATTATAGTTCCGATTTTGTTTTTGCTTCTATACCCTTTTCCAGAAAAGCCTCTTTTTAATTTAGATAGTTCCGTTCTGCTTGAATACTTAAAAGTTGGTGGTTTGGAGGGCCACTCAAATTTAAAGGTATTCAATGATGGTTCTGCGAAATATCAAATGGGATTCCTTGGAAACGTTTATCAGACTCAATTATCATCAGAGGACTTTAATAGTCTTAAACAATTTATAGCCCAAGAAAAATACACCATTAAAAGGAATTCTTTTTTATCAAAATGGTTTTTGACCATGAAGGGGCAATTTATTATGGATTTCGGAATATCTAGGTCTTTGGTTAATCACGATGGCAAAACTATTTCCATTAAACCCGACGAACCAATTGATTTAATCAGTGATAAAATTAGGTCTAGGATGATGGAAGAATTTGTTGAAAAAGCGAAAGCTATGGAATCTGAAGAAAAACAATCAAAACTTTTTTGTGATTTAATTAAAAATTCTCAATTTTATTCGGTTAAACAAAAAGGGGTCGGTTTGGGTCCAGATGGCCCGGTAATGGGTTATTGGACGGTAAGTTTTAGCGGAAATGAGGTTTTTTGGCATCATTCTGACGTTGCAGAAAAGGGAATATACTCTTGCTACGGAGACGTTATCAACGTAAAACTGATCCTGGACGATGCTTTTAAAGTAATCTATAATTCTGACAGAGGTGTTTTGTCTTGGCAGGGTGATGAGTATATAAAACTTGTAGAAACTAATGATGTTGTCTGTCCGATTCCCGAATATACCAGCCCCCATTGTCCAAAAGTTATTACCAAAGCCAGAAACCTTAAAACCGGCGAAGTCAAAGAATTTCCCGACGCTTGTTTGCCTGAGTGCTGGGCAGAATATTAATCGTCAATATATGAAAATTATAAAATTAATCACTTTTCTTGTCGGAGCTGGGGTTGTCTTTAGTCTATTAATATCAATGGAGGGTTCTTGTCTGGAATCGGGTCGGATTATATTGATATTTCTTCTACTTTTTGGTTTTGGATTTTTTGTCCTAAGGAAGCATTGGCCTCTCTTTAGCATTAGAGAACCAGCCAAATTCGCTGGTCAGCCTGAAATTCCGACTAGATATACTAAAGTAAAAGCGGCAGTTTCCTCTTTTTTATTAGCCGTTGCAAATCTTGTTATACAGATTTTATTTTGGAATTCGCCCTTTTTCCAGGGTGGATTTGAGTTTAGCCAATATGTGAGAAATAATTTTGTAGGTAGGAATGCGGAACCTTTCTATTGGGGAACTGCAATCTGGGGGGTCCTTGGAAGTTTAGTTATGAATATTATGCTGATTTATTACTTTTATAGGATCATTCAAAATACAGGTAGCATTAAAAGAAAATGCTGGCTTATCATATCCGCATATCTTATCGTTACTTTTATTAATGCAATTGCTATATTTTTAATAGGCGTTTTTACTTAGGTTTAAAGGCTGAGTGTTTAGTTAACCTTCAGAGGTGACACTTTTAATTGATAATCTCGCCACTTTTCAATCGGTATCATGCCATTGAGATATTTTCCTAAATGTATTCTAT